>NZ_CP107783.1:7150416-7492500 GCF_036345255.1 Streptomyces sp. NBC_00569
GCCTCGTCGCCGGACTCCTCGGGCAGCTCCTCGACCTCGGCGGTCAGATAGGCACCCGACGCGTCGACCGAGTGGATCTTCACGCGGGTCGTGCCGGTGGCGAGCACCTCGAAGCTGCCGTCGGCGCGCTCCCGGATCGTCGCGGCGTCGGCGATGCAGCCCACGCCGTGCAGGGCCTTGATCGGGTCGTCGCCGAAGCCGGCCGCGGGGCCCGCCTCGGCGGCGGTCTTCGCCGCCTGGTCCGGCATGCCGGGGGCGCTGGGCGCTACCTCGTGCCCGTCGCGGATCGCCACGACGGCGAACCGGCGCGGCTCGTCGGAGTCGGCGGGGTCGCCGGAGGCCTCGGAACCCCCGGAGGGGGTCTTCAGCAGGTCGCGCATCATGGCGCGATAGCGCTCCTCGAACACGTTCAGCGGGAGCACGAGCCCCGGGAACAGCACCGAGTTGAGCGGAAAGAGCGGAAGCCGGACGGTGGTCACGACGGTCAAGCCTAATGGGAGCCGGAGGTGAGGGATCCGCGACCGGTCCCGCGGCCCCCGAGCGGACGGGCCGCGGCGACCTCGATCCGTACGCCGTCACGCAGTTCCAGGAACTGCCCGAGCGGGTCGTCCGAGATCCGGTCCCAGGGGAACGACGACGCGTACGGGCCGGTCAGGCGCAGTTGCTCCAGGGCGTCGGACCAGCGTTCCAGGCGGACCAGGACGTACGTGAGGAGGTTGCGGACCTCGGCGGGCCAGGGGTCGTCGGCGGCGTACTCGCGGGACAGGGCGATCGCCAGGTCGGCGGCCTCGTCCAGGCGCTCACGGGGCACCTTCGCGGCCGGCCCCGGGCCCTCCTCGCTCGTCAGGTACGCGAACGCGGCCCGCACCGGCAGCGCCTGCACCAGGGACCCCGGCAGGGCGTCCTGGGCGGCACGCTCGGCGAAGTCGAAGCACTCGCGGTGCGAGCCGTACCAGGCGGCAGACAGGTACTGGAGCGCGGAGACGTGGCAGCCGTAGTGGTGCGGGGAGCGCCTTATGGCCTCGGCCCAGAGCCTCTCGAAGACGGTGTGCGAGGCGTTCGTGCCGCGCGCGTGGTCGAGGGCGACCCGCCAGGGCACCGGGTCGCCGGGGTCGCCCTCGGCGGCGGCGGTGATCAGCGGCGTCACGCCGCGCAGCAGCTCGGCGCGGGCCGGGGACTCCCAGCCGCGCGCGACCTCCAGCTCGGCCTTGACGAGGAGGGCGTCCGGGTCGTGGGGCGCCGCGAAGCGCCAGTCGTCGAACCATTCGCCGCGGGATCTGGCGAAGGCGGCGAGCCGGGTGACGTAGCGGTCCCGGTTCTCCCACTCGCCGGCCTCGCGGGTGGCGGCGAGCAGCTTGGCGGCCGCCTCGTACTCGCCCCGGCCCGCGGCGACGAGCGCGGGCGCGAGGCGTTCGTCGGGGACGTCCAGGAGGACGTCGTCGTCGGCGGGCAGTCCGGCCGCGAGGCCCGAGGTGTGGCGGACCATCCGCGCAGTGCGGATGAGGGCGCGCAGCAGTGCCAAGGTGTGGACCCCGCTCCCCGTCGCTCGGTTGATGGTTGCGCTGGGATGACGGCTGAAATGCGCCCGTGGTTGCCCGCGGTCCGGCAAAAATTGCGAGGGTGCCCGGTCAGTTTCTGCGGAGCAGCCGGGTGGCCCCCGCGGCGACCGTCGTGGCGAGGATCCAGCCGAGCAGGATCAGCACGGTCGCGGCCCACTGCCAGCCGCCCTGGAGCTGCCAGTAGCCGTCCTGGCCCAGGTCGATGACCGGCAGGATCAGATCGAGCGAGAACAGGGCCGGACTCCAGTGCGGTGCCTCACCCGGTTTGATGGCCGGGTGTGACGCGTGGGAGAAGGCGAGGGTGCTCGCCGCCCACAGCACGGCCATCCACACCGCGGCGCGCCCGGGCCGGTACCCGTAGGCGACCGTCCAGTCCTGGATGTACCCCCAGATCTTCGCGGCCGGCGGCAGCGTCTCGCGTCGGCGGCGCTGCTTGGCGAGCAGCACCTCCCGCGCGTCGGCGTCCTCGCCGCTGTTGCGCAGCACGGTCGCGAGCTTCTCGTACGGCTCCGGGCTGTACTCCGGCGTCGCGGCCGACAGCCACTCGAGGCGCCGCGACAGCGGGAACGGGCCGGAGGGGATGAGGTTCTCGTACGTGAAGCCGCCCACACGCAGACCGCCGGGGCCCGGCCAGCTCGCCGCCCTGTCGATCAGGTTGACGACCTTCGCGCCGGACAGGACGACCCGCCCGCGCTGCGGCCGCTCGCACAGGAAGCGCAGCTCGGGCGTCTGGATGCGGCGCAGCGACACCTCCTGGTCGTTGTCCAGGTGGAAGCGCGCCTGGTCGAGGTCGACGGCGTCGCCGAACCGGCCGTCGTCGAGCCGCACCCCGCCCTGGCACTCGAAGCGCTGCACACGGGTGCCGCGGGCCGGTGTCGTGCCGCTGGTCTGGAGCGGATTGCCGACACCGGCGGGGGTCAGATAGAGGGAGCGCTCGACCGTGAGCTGCGGCGCGTTCAGCGCGCGGCTCCCGTACGCGTTGGAGAGCCGGCTGCCGCGCAGGCTGAGCGAGACGCCGATCTGGGCACCGCGCAGGCTGAGCTCCCCGTGCGTCTCCAGCATCTCGGCCTGGAGGTCCTGGCCGACGGACATGCCGTCAGCCATGATCGACTTGCCGCGCCGGTCGCGGTACACGACGGCCTGGTTGAGCAGCAGGTCCGTGCCGATGTGCGCGTCGGTGAGGCGTACGCCGCTGTGGAAGCGGCAGCGCGGCAGATGGAGATCGCCCTCCGTGTGGACGCGGGCGCCCTCCAGGCGGGGGATCGAGCAGTCGACCAGGCGCAGGGTGGTGAACCGGGCCTCGGGAACCAGGATCTCCTTCTCGAAGCGGCACCGCTTCAGCTCGACGTACGGCACGACGACGCCGCCCGAGACGTCGAGCGCGTCGGTGATCTGTACGCCCGTGAGCTTGAGCGACGCGACACGCCCGGACAGCGCGGGCGGCCCGTCGAGCAGCAGCCAGGCCACGATCCGCGCCCGCACACTGCGGCCGGGCCCCCAGGCCTGTCCGCCGTGCGGGTCGTCGACGTCCGGGTCGCCCGAGCTCAGGTCGTAGACACTGCCGTTGCGGAAGGCCTGCCACATGCCGATCTCGGTGCCCGTGAGACCGTCCGGCGGGTCACCGATGCCCGTACCGTCGACCACGACTTGTCTTCCTCCCCATAAGCCCCCGGATCCTCACGGAGCCCCGCACGTCCCGGTACGGCTCCGCTACTCGTGGGTTTAGTACAACTGTTCATGCCCGCTGAGTGACCGCCTGAACGCTACTGGTGAAGGTCTTCGTCCGGTCTTGCGCGGTGATCCGTATCAGCCATTGATACGGACGTCGGGCGCTGATGTGGCGTCTGCGAGAATTGAGTACGTGATCTCCCGAATCGATCTGCGCGGCGACGCCCTCCCCGAGGGCCCCGCACTGCGCGACCTGCTGCCCCGAGCCGACTTCGACGTTCAGGCCGCCCTCGAGAAGGTGCGCCCGATCTGTGAGGCCGTGCATCATCGTGGCGACGCGGCACTGATCGACTACGCGGAGCAGTTCGACGGGGTGAGGCTGGAATCCGTACGGGTTCCCGCCAAGGCCCTCCAGGACGCCCTGGAGCAGCTGGACCCCGCTGTCCGCGCGGCCCTGGAGGAGTCGATCCGCCGGGCCCGCATCGTCCACCGCGAGCAGCGCCGCACCACCCACACCACGCAGGTCGTCCCCGGCGGCTCGGTCACCGAGAAGTGGGTGCCCGTCGAGCGCGTCGGGCTGTACGCGCCGGGCGGCCGCTCGGTCTACCCGTCCTCCGTGATCATGAACGTGGTGCCCGCGCAGGAGGCCGGGGTGGAGTCGATCGCCCTCGCCTCGCCGGCCCAGGCCGAGTTCGGCGGCCTCCCGCACCCGACGATCCTGGCCGCGTGCGCGCTGCTCGGCGTCGACGAGGTGTACGCCGCGGGCGGCGCCACGGCCGTCGCGATGTTCGCGTACGGCACCGAGTCCTGCGCCCCGGCGAACATGGTCACCGGCCCCGGCAACATCTGGGTCGCGGCGGCCAAGCGCTACTTCACCGGCCTCATCGGCATCGACGCCGAGGCGGGCCCGACGGAGATCGCGGTCCTCGCCGACGCCACCGCCGACCCGGCGCACGTCGCGTCCGACCTGATCAGCCAGGCCGAGCACGACCCGCTCGCCGCCGCCGTCCTCGTCACCGACTCGGCGGAGCTCGCGGACGCCGTCGAGAAGGAGCTGGAGCCGCAGGTCGCGGCCACCAAGCACATCGACGACCGGATCGTCCCCGCCCTGCGCGGCAGGCAGTCCGCGATCGTCCTGGTCGACGGGGTCGACGAGGGCCTGCGGGTCGTCGACGCGTACGGCGCCGAGCACCTGGAGATCCAGACCGCCGACGCCGCCGCGGTCGCCCAGCGCGTGAAGAACGCCGGCGCGATCTTCGTCGGCCCCTGGGCACCGGTCTCCCTCGGCGACTACGCCGCGGGCTCCAACCACGTGCTGCCCACCGGCGGCTGCGCCTGCCACTCGTCCGGTCTGTCCGTCCAGTCCTTCCTGCGCGGCATCCACATCGTCGACTACACGCGCGAGGCCCTCGCCGACGTCGCCCACCACGTGGTCACGCTCGCCGAGGCGGAGGACCTGCCCGCGCACGGCGCGGCGATCAAGGCAAGGTTCGAATGGAAGGTTCCCGGCCAGTGACCGGTATCGACGATCTGCCCGTGCGGGACGAGCTGCGCGGCAAGTCCCCGTACGGCGCCCCCCAGCTCGACGTACCCGTACGCCTGAACACGAACGAGAACCCCTACCCGCTGCCCGGCCCGCTCGTCGAGCGGATCGCGGAGCGCGTACGCGAGGCCGCCCGCGACCTCAACCGCTACCCCGACCGGGACGCGGTCCAGCTGCGCACCGAGCTCGCCGGCTATCTCACACGCACCGGTGGCCACCACGTCGGCATCGAGAACGTCTGGGCGGCCAACGGCTCGAACGAGGTCATCCAGCAGCTCCTGCAGACCTTCGGCGGCCCCGGCCGCAGCGCCATCGGCTTCGAGCCCTCGTACTCGATGCACGCCCTCATCGCGCGCGGCACCGGCACCGGCTGGATCTCCGGACCGCGCAGCTCGGACTTCACCATCGACGTGGAAGCGTCCGTGAAGGCCATCGCCGAGAACCGCCCGGACGTCGTCTTCATCACGACGCCCAACAACCCCACGGGCAGCGCGGTCCCGCCCGAGACGGTCCTCGCCCTGTACGAGGCCGCGCAGGCCGCCAAGCCGTCCATGGTCGTCGTCGACGAGGCCTACATCGAGTTCAGCCACGGGAAGTCCCTTCTCCCGCTGCTCGAAGGCCGGCCGAACCTCGTCATCTCACGCACGATGTCGAAGGCGTTCGGCGCGGCGGGCCTGCGCCTCGGCTACCTGGCCGCCGCCCCCGCCGTCGTCGACGCCGTCCAGCTGGTGCGCCTGCCGTACCACCTGTCGGCCGTCACCCAGGCCACGGCCCTCGCCGCCCTGGAGCACACCGACACGCTCCTCGGTTACGTCGAGCAGCTGAAGGACGAACGCGACCGCCTGGTGACCGAGTTGAGGGCGGCTGGCTACGAAGTGACCGACTCGGACGCCAACTTCGTGCAGTTCGGCCGGTTCGAAGGCGAAGGCGCCGCGCACGCGGTGTGGCAGAAGATCCTCGACCGGGGCGTCCTGGTCCGGGACAACGGCGTACCCGGGTGGCTGCGTGTCTCCACGGGCACCCCGGACGAGAACGACGCGTTCCTCGATGCGGTACGCGCAATCAAGAAGGAGCGGAACGCATGAGTCGCGTAGGCAGAGTGGAACGCACCACCAAGGAGACCTCGGTCCTCGTCGAGATCGACCTCGACGGCACCGGCAAGGTCGAAGTCTCCACGGGCGTGGGCTTCTACGACCACATGCTCGACCAGCTCGGCCGCCACGGCCTCTTCGACCTCACGGTCAAGACCGAGGGCGACCTGCACATCGACACGCACCACACCATCGAGGACACCGCCCTCGCGCTCGGCGCCGCCTTCAAGCAGGCGCTCGGCGACAAGGTCGGCATCTACCGCTTCGGCAACTGCACCGTCCCGCTGGACGAGTCGCTCGCCCAGGTCACGGTCGACCTCTCCGGCCGCCCGTACCTGGTGCACACCGAGCCCGAGAACATGGCCCCCATGATCGGCTCCTACGACACGACGATGACCCGGCACATCCTGGAGTCGTTCGTCGCGCAGGCCCAGATCGCGCTGCACGTCCACGTCCCGTACGGGCGCAACGCGCACCACATCGTGGAGTGCCAGTTCAAGGCACTGGCCCGTGCGCTGCGTTACGCGTCCGAGCGCGACCCGCGCGCCGCGGGCATCCTTCCGTCCACGAAGGGCGCCCTCTAAGCCATGAACGGCCTCAACACCGTCCTCATCGTCGTCGGTCTCTTCCTGATCGGCGGCGTCATCTCCTTCGTCAAGCAGGGCCTGCCCAAGGGCCTGATCGCGCTGCTCTCCATCGCCGCGGCCATGTGTCTGGTCTCCGGCGTCCTGCGGCTCGACTACTGGAACTGAGGGGCAGGGAGCAGCCAGCCATGACTTCAGCCAAGCCCGCCGGCACAGCCGGCAAGAAGGTCGTCGTCTTCGACTACGGGTTCGGCAACGTCCGTTCCGCCGAGCGTGCCCTGGCCCGCGCGGGCGCGGACGTCGAGATCACCCGCGACTTCGACACCGCACTCAACGCCGACGGCCTCCTCGTCCCCGGCGTCGGCGCCTTCGCCGCCTGCATGAAGGGCCTCAAGGAAGCGCGCGGCGACTGGATCATCGACCGCCGCCTGGCCGGCGGCCGCCCCGTGATGGGCATCTGCGTCGGTATGCAGATCCTCTTCGCGCGCGGCATCGAGCACGGCGTCGAGGCCGAGGGCCTCGACGAGTGGCCGGGCACGGTGGAGCCCCTCAAGGCCGAGATCGTCCCGCACATGGGCTGGAACACGGTCCGCCCGCCGCAGGACACCGAGCTCTTCGCCGGTCTCGACAGCGACGCCCGCTTCTACTTCGTGCACTCCTACGCCGTGCAGCAGTGGGACTTCGAGGTCGGCAACGTCCACATGCGCCCGCCGAAGGTCACCTGGGCCACGCACGGCGAGCCGTTCATCGCCGCCGTCGAGAACGGCGCACTGTGGGCGACACAGTTCCACCCCGAGAAGTCCGGCGACGCCGGCGCCCAGCTCCTCACGAATTGGATCGGAACCCTCTGATGTCCCGCACGCTCGAACTCCTTCCCGCCGTCGACGTCCGCGACGGCCAGGCCGTACGTCTCGTGCACGGCGAGTCCGGCACCGAGACCTCCTACGGTTCCCCGCTCGAGGCCGCCCTCGCGTGGCAGCGCTCCGGCGCCGAGTGGCTGCACCTCGTGGACCTGGACGCCGCGTTCGGCACGGGCGACAACCGCGCCCTGATCGCCGAGGTCGCGCGAGCCATGGACATCAAGGTGGAGCTGTCCGGCGGCATCCGCGACGACGACACCCTCGCCGCCGCGCTCGCCACCGGCTGCACCCGCGTCAACCTCGGCACCGCCGCCCTGGAGACCCCGGAGTGGGTCGCCAAGGTCATCGCCGAGCACGGCGACAAGATCGCGGTGGGTCTCGACGTGCGCGGCACCACGCTGCGCGGCCGCGGCTGGACCCGTGACGGCGGCGACCTCTACGAGACGCTCGCGCGCCTCGACTCCGAGGGCTGCGCCCGCTACGTCGTCACCGACATCGCCAAGGACGGCACGCTGCAGGGCCCGAACCTGGAGCTCCTGCGCAACGTGTGCGCCGTGACCGACCGGCCCGTCGTCGCCTCCGGCGGCGTCTCGTCGCTCGACGACCTGCGTGCCATCTCCGAGCTCGTCCCGCTGGGCGTCGAGGGCTCGATCGTCGGCAAGGCGCTGTACGCGAAGGCCTTCACGCTGGAAGAGGCCCTCGCCGCGGTGGCGTCATGATCGACGGCGTACGCAGGGTCGGCTCGGACGGGCCGTGGGAGGAGGCCGTGGGCTACTCGCGCGCGGTCGAACTGCCCAACGGCCTTGTCCTGGTGTCCGGTTGTACGTCCGTGGTCAACGGCGTCATCGACGCGGGAACGCCGTACGAGCAGACGCTCAACGCGTTCCAGGCCGCGTTCGACGCTCTCAAGACCCTCGGGCTCGGGAGTGAACATGTGGTGCGCACCCGTATGTACATCACCCATGCGCGGGATGTGGACGACGTGGGCCGGGCCCACAAGGAGCTGTTCGACACCATCCGCCCCGCCGCATCCATGATCATCGTCTCCGGCTTCATCGACCCGAGCCTGGTCGTCGAGGTCGAGGTGGAGGCGTACCGAGGAGACACACCGTCATGACGCTGGCCGTACGGGTCATCCCCTGCCTGGACGTGGACAACGGCCGGGTCGTCAAGGGCGTCAACTTCCAGAACCTGCGCGACGCGGGCGACCCCGTCGAGATGGCGAAGGTGTACGACGCCGAGGGCGCCGACGAGCTGACGTTCCTCGACATCACGGCGTCCTCCGGCAACCGCGAGACGACCTACGACGTGGTGCGCCGCACCGCCGAACAGGTCTTCATCCCGCTCACCGTCGGCGGCGGTGTCCGCACGGCGGACGACGTGGACAAGCTGCTGCGGGCCGGCGCGGACAAGGTGGGCGTGAACACGGCCGCCATCGCCCGCCCCGAGCTGATCCGCGAGATCGCCGAGCGGTTCGGCCGCCAGGTGCTCGTCCTGTCGGTCGACGCGCGCCGCACTCCGTCCGGCACGTTCGAGGTGACGACACACGGTGGCCGCAAGTCCGCGGGGATCGACGCCGTCGAGTGGGCGCATGAGGCCGCCGAGCTCGGCGCGGGCGAGATCCTGCTCAACTCGATGGACGCCGACGGCACGAAGGACGGCTACGACATCGAGATGATCGCGGCCGTCCGCAAGCACGTCACGGTGCCCGTGATCGCGTCCGGCGGCGCGGGGCGCCTTGAGCACTTCCCGCCCGCGATCGCCGCGGGCGCCGACGCGGTGCTCGCCGCGTCCGTCTTCCACTTCGGCGATCTGCGGATCGGTGAGGTCAAGGGGACGCTGCGCGAGGCGGGTCACCCCGTCCGCTGACACCGGGAGCGCACGCTCTCAGGCCCCGGCCGCCCTCAGGGTGGCCGGGGCCTTTTCTCGGTCCGATACGCAGGATCAGTTGCGCAATTTCTATTGCGCAATATTTCCTTCGTATCTAGGGTCGTGCCATGACCGACGAACAGACCCGCCGCATCACCGACCTCGGCACCCTCAAGGCGCTCGCCCACCCGCTGCGCTCGCAGCTGTACCGCGCCCTGGTCGTCGCCCGCACCGCGACCGCGTCGCAGCTCGCCGAGCAGGTCGACGGGGCTGTCTCGCTGGTCAGCTATCACCTGCGCAAGCTCGCGGACGCCGGGCTCATCGAGGAGGCGCCCGGGGCGCAGCGGGACGGCCGCGAGCGCTGGTGGAGGCCCGCGTCCGACGGCGTCAGCATCCACGAGGCGGACTTCGGCGACGCCCCCGAGAAGGCCGCGGCACACCAAGCGGCCACCCGGCTCTTCTACGAACAGCGCAGCGAGCTCTACCGCCGCTACCTCGACGAGCGCTCCACCTGGACCCCCGAGTGGCGCGCCGCCTCCTCGGACTCCGAAGCCCTGATGCCTCTGACGGCGGCCGAACTGACCGCGATGACAGGCGAGTTGCTCGCCGTCATCAGGAAGTACGACGAGCAGGGCCGCGCCGCACAGGCCGCGGGCGACACCGAAGGGCGCGAGAACGTCGCGCTGCACATGTACGGCTTCCCGTTCCGCGCCTGAGAGGACCACCTCCCATGACCGTGACCGCGCCGCTCACCCGCACCCCCGCCCCCGAGAAACCCGCCCACCGCGACGGCAACGTGCTGCGCTGGCTCGGCGCCTACGGCGCCTCGATGATCGGCGACAACATCTACTACGTCGCCCTGTCCTGGGCGGCCGTCCAGTCGGGCAGCCCCTCGCAGGCCGGGCTCGTCATGGCGGTCAGCGCGGCACCCCGGGCCCTGCTGATGCTCGGCGGGGGAGTGATCGCCGACCGGCTCGGGCCGCGCCGCATCGTCATGGCCGCCGACGCCGTGCGCAGCGTCGCGGTCCTCGGCGTCGCCGGGCTCTTCCTCGCGACCCGACCGGGCCTGTGGCCGCTCACCGTCCTCGGCCTGGTCTTCGGCATCGTCGACGCACTCTTCCTGCCGGCCGTCGGCGCACTGCCCGCCCGCGTCACCGGACGCGACCAGCTCGCCCGGGTCCAGGGCCTGCGCGGACTCGCGGTCCGCCTCGCCAACGTCGTGGGCGCGCCCCTCGGCGGGCTCGGCGTCGCACTCGGCGGCCCCGCGGCGGCGTTCGGCGCGGCCGGACTGCTGTTCGCGATCTCGCTGCCGCTCCTGATGTCCCTGCGCATCCGGGACCTGCCCGACGACGGCGGCAAGAGCGGCACCCCGGCGAGGAACGGCCTCGCGGACGGACTGCGTCACATCCGCCGCCACAGCGTCCTCGCCCCGCTCGTCGTCGTCATCGCCCTCAGCGACCTCGGCTTCGTCGGCCCCCTGAACGTCGGCCTGACCCTCCTCGCCGACCAGCGCGGCTGGGGCGCCTCAGGGATGGGCTCGGTGCTCGCCGGGTTCGGCGTCGGCGCGGGCGCGGCCTCGCTGCTCCTCGCCGTCCGCGGCCGCGTGCCGCGCGCGGGTCTCGTCCTCGCCGTGACCATGGGAGGCGGCGCCGTCGCCATCGGCGCGCTCGCCTTCGTACCGCGCCTCGCCGCCGCGGTCGCCGTCGCGCTGGTCATCGGGCTGCTCGCCGGTCTCAGCGGCGCCCTGTGCGGAGCGCTCACACAGACCCACGCGGACCCGGCCTACCTCGGCCGGGTCACCGCCGTCACGAGCCTGTCCAGCCTCGGCCTCGTCCCGCTCACCATGCCGCTGACCGGCGCGGCCGTCGGCCTGTGGGGCACCGGACCCGTCTTCGTGGCCAGCGCCGCGATCTGCGCCCTCGCCGGCGTCTACGGGCTGTGCCGCACGCCGCTGCGCCGCGCCGAGCTCCCGGCCTGAACTCCTCAGATCCCGAGCTGCTTCGCCTCGTGCAGCTTCCCGATCGCGTCCTTCTCGCCTTCCGTCTCCACCCGCGCCGCGTCCTGCCGGCCGAACGCGAACAACAGCAGTTCGGCGGGCTCACCGGTCACCGTCACCACGGGCGTGCCCTTGTGCGCCACCACCGTCCGGCCGTCCGGGCGGCGCAGAACCAGACCGACCGGCGACTTGCGGCCGATCACGCGGGCCATCCGCTCCAGGCGCGACCACAGCACGTCCGCGAAGACCGGGTCGAGCTCGCGCGGCGTCCAGTCCGGCTGCGCGCGGCGCACGTCCTCCGTGTGGACGTAGAACTCGACCGCGTTGGATGCCTCGTCGATCTGCTTGACGGAGAACGGCGAGAAGCGCGGCGGGCCCGTCCTGATCAGCTGGATCAGCTCGTCGTAGGGCTTCTCGGCGAACTCGGCCTGCACCCGCTCCAGACGCTGCGCCAGCTGCTTGATCAGGATCCCGCCCGCGGCGTCCGCACGGCGCTCGCGCACCACCACATGGGCCGCGAGATCACGGGCGTTCCAGCCCTCGCACAGGGTCGGGGCGTCGGGGCCCGACGCCTCCAACAGGTCGGCGAGGAGAAGTCGTTCACGCTTCGCATGGGTCGACATACCGCCAGCCTACGACCGTCCGACCGGTCCGCCCACCCGTCACCCGACCCCCGCCCCTCAACGTGGCGCTCCGCGCCGCCGCTCTCGATCAGTGGACGCCCGCCCGAAAGGGCGCGCGGGGCGCGGCACAATGGTCCCCATGACCAGCACGCCTCCGCCCAGCAGCCTCGACCCCTCCGTCGCCGCCCGCCTCAAGCGCAGCGCCGACGGCCTGGTCCCCGCGATCGCCCAGCAGTACGACACCGGCGAGGTGCTCATGCTCGGCTGGATGGACGACGAGGCGCTGCACCGCACGCTGACGACGGGCCGCTGCACGTACTGGTCCCGCAGCCGCCAGGAGTACTGGGTCAAGGGTGACACCTCCGGCCACTTCCAGCACGTGAAGTCGGTAGCCCTCGACTGTGACGCGGACACCCTCCTGGTGAAGGTCGACCAGGTCGGCGCGGCCTGCCACACCGGCGACCGCACCTGCTTCGACGCGGGCGAACTGACCGTGACCGGCACCGACGCCTGAGACCACCGCCCCGCCGCCCGTTCCACGGACCGGGCGGCGCACCGGACCTGCCCGCACACGGCCTAAGCTCGTCCTATGGATCTCGAGACCTTCCGCAAGCTCGCGACCGACCGCCGAGTGATCCCCGTCAGCCGCAAGCTCCTCGCGGACGGCGACACCCCAGTCGGTCTGTACCGCAAGCTGGCCGGTGAACGCCCCGGCACGTTCCTCCTGGAATCCGCGGAGAACGGCCGCTCGTGGTCCCGCTACTCCTTCGTCGGCGTCCGCTCGGCCGGCACCCTCACCACCCGCGACGGCCAGGCGCACTGGCTGGGCACCCCGCCCGTGGGCGTCCCCACCCACGGCGACCCGCTCGCCGCCCTTCGCGCCACCGTCGAGACCCTCCACACCCCCCGCTACGAGGGCCTGCCCCCGTTCACCGGTGGCATGGTCGGCTACCTCGGCTACGACATCGTGCGGCGCCTGGAGAAGATCGGCCCCGGCGAGCGCGACGACCTGAAGCTCCCCGAGCTGACGATGCTGCTCACCAGTGACCTCGCCGTCCTCGACCACTGGGACGGCTCGGTCCTGCTGATCGCCAACGCGATCAACCACAACGACCTCGAAACCGGCGTCGACGAGGCCTACGCGGACGCCGTGGCCCGCCTCGACGCGATGGAGGCCGACCTCTCCCGGCCCGTCGTCCAGGCCCCCGCCGCGCTCCCGCCCTCCGAACTCCCGGAGTTCACCGCCCTGTGGGGCGGCACGGACTACCAGGAGGCCGTCGAGGACATCAAGGAGCGCATCCGGGCGGGCGAGGCCTTCCAGGTCGTGCCCTCGCAGCGCTTCGAGACGCCGTGCACGGCCAGCGCGCTCGACGTCTACCGGGTCCTGCGCGCCACCAACCCGTCGCCGTACATGTACCTGTTCCGCTTCGACGGGTTCGACGTGGTCGGCTCGTCGCCGGAGGCCCTCGTCAAGGTGGAGGACGGGCGCGCCATGGTGCACCCCATCGCGGGGACCAGGCATCGCGGCGCCACCCCCCAGGAGGACCAGGCGCTCGCCGACGAGCTCCTCGCCGACCCCAAGGAGCGCGCCGAGCACCTGATGCTCGTCGACCTCGGCCGCAACGACCTCGGCCGCGTCTGCGAACCGGGCTCCGTCGAGGTCGTCGACTTCATGTCCGTCGAGCGCTACTCGCACGTCATGCACATCGTGTCGACCGTCACCGGCCGGGTCGCCCCGGGCACCACCGCCTTCGACGTCCTCACCGCCTGCTTCCCCGCGGGCACCCTCTCGGGCGCGCCCAAGCCGCGCGCGATGCAGATCATCGACGAGCTCGAACCCTCCCGGCGCGGTCTGTACGGCGGATGTGTCGGATATCTCGACTTCGCCGGGGACTCCGACACGGCCATCGCCATCCGCACCGCGCTCCTGCGCGACAACACCGCATATGTGCAGGCCGGAGCGGGTATCGTCGCCGACTCCGATCCCGTCGCCGAAGACACCGAGTGCCGCAACAAGGCGGCGGCGGTGCTGCGCGCCGTGCACACCGCCAACCGGATGCACGACGCCTGACGGCGTGGGGGATAGTGGTGAGGTGACTTCCGCAGTGCCATCCCCCCGAACCGAAGCCGGGACCGCCTCCCCGGAGACGGCCGCCGCGCGCAACGGCCGCCGCAGCCTCGCCGCCGCGCTCCTGTTCGGCGCCGTCGGCGCGGCGGTGGCCCTGCTCTCCTCGCGGCAGGAGTGGGCCTCCGGGTCCGCGACCGTGCCGGGCGGCAGCTTCCCGCTCGCCGCCAAGGGCAGTGACGTCACCGGAGTGCCCGCGGCCCTCGCCATAGTGGGGCTCGCGGCCCTCGTCGCCGTCTTCGCGGTCCGCCGCGCAGGGCGCACGCTCGTCGCCGGGCTCCTCGCGCTCAGCGGCGCGGGCGCCGTCGTCGCCGCCGTCCTCGGCGCGGGCGACAGCGCGGCCCTCGACGAGAAGGCAGCCGAGGTCTCCGGCAACACCGCCGCCACCATCGGCTCGCTCGGCCACACGGTATGGCCGTACGTCGGTGCCGCGGGCGGCGCCCTCATCCTCCTGGCCGGCCTGCTCGCCCTGCGCTACGGCCGCTCCTGGCCGTCGATGGGCGGCCGCTACGAGCGGGACGGTACCCCGCGCCCCCGCAAGGCGGCCCGTCCCGTCGACCCGGAGCGCCCCGAGGAGCTGTGGAAGGCCCTCGACCGGGGCGAGGACCCCACACACGAGGCATAGCGGGGCCCCGGACCCCGAGTGCCGCCCATGCCCGCGAGTGCGGGACAATGGGCAAGAGCGTCCGGCTCACCACCCAGCGCGGTGACACGCGCAGGGCACGGGGCCACGCATCAGCCACGCATTGAGCAACGAGGAGCAACCATGGCGGACAGCAGCCACGGACACACCCCGGCCGCCTGGACCGGTGTCATCATCGCCTTCATCGGTTTCTGCGTCGCGGGCGCCTTCATGGTGATGGCCAACCCCGTCGGCTTCTGGGCGGGCATGGCCCTGCTCGCCATCGCCGCGGTCGTCGGCGGCGCCATGAGCGCCGCGGGTCTCGGCAAGCCGAAGCCGCAGTCGCTGCCGGCCGTCTCGCCCGAGCCCGTCGTCGTGGAGGCCTGAGCCTCACCCACGTCGTGAGAGGCGGCCCGGCACCTGGTGCCGGGCCGCCTCTCACGCTTTGCGCGGGCTGCGCGCCGACGGGCGGACCCGGCGGGCCCGTTGCACAATTCACGGGTGAACGCCGAAACGGACACTTCCGCGGCCACCCTGACCAGCGGCGCCGCCGGTTCGCTGCGGCGGCTGGCCGTCCCCGCCGGTGTCCTCGCCGCGGTCGGTGCGGGCTTCGCCTACGTCGGGTCCGTCGACCCGAACGAACCGGGCCACTACCCCGTCTGCCCGCTGCTCCACTACACGGGGATCTACTGCCCCGGATGCGGCGGTCTGCGCAGCGCCCACGCGCTCGTCCACGGCGACCTCATGGCCGCTCTGGGGGACAACGCGCTCGCCGTGGCGGGCTACGCCCTCTTCGCCGTCCTGTGGGTCGTATGGGCCGTACGGGTGGCACGGGGACTGCCCATACGGATCGATCTCGGACGCCCTCACCTGTGGGCCGTGGGCTCCGTGGTACTTGTCTTCACGGTTGTCCGGAACCTGCCCCCAGGTGGCTGGCTCCATCCTTGATCAACAGTATTTGTCCAGGTAGTGGGACCGGCGTCAACCGGATGCGAACCCTTCGCCCTCCTCCGGATATCATCGCTGTGACCAGTGGATTGCTCTCCGGGGCAATCTGCTTCCACCGCTCCACCGTCAGGAAGGGGGCCGCTCGCGTGAGTGTGCTCGACGAGATCATCGACGGAGTCCGTGCCGACCTCGCGGAGCGGCAGGCGCACGTCAGCCTCGACGAGCTCAAGGAGCGCGCGGCCAAGGCACCCGCCGCCAAGGACGGAGTGGCCGCCCTGCGCGGCGACGGCGTCAAGGTGATCTGCGAGGTCAAGCGTTCCAGCCCGTCCAAGGGCGCGCTCGCCGCGATCGCCGACCCGGCCGGTCTCGCCGCTGACTACGAGGCGGGCGGCGCCGCCGTCATCTCCGTACTGACCGAACAGCGCCGTTTCGGCGGTTCGCTCGCCGACCTCGAAGCCGTGCGCGCCAAGGTCGACATCCCGATCCTGCGCAAGGACTTCATCGTCACCTCGTACCAGCTGTGGGAGGCCAGGGCGTACGGCGCCGACCTCGCGCTGCTGATCGTGGCCGCCCTGGAGCAGCCCGCCCTCGAGTCGCTCATCGAGCGCGCGGAGTCGATCGGGCTCACGCCGATCGTCGAGGTGCACGACGAGGACGAGGTGGAGCGCGCCGTGGACGCGGGCGCCCGCATCATCGGCGTGAACGCGCGCAACCTCAAGACGCTCAAGGTCGACCGCGACACGTTCCAGCAGGTCGCCCCGGAGATCCCCGACCACATCGTCAAGATCGCCGAGTCGGGCGTGCGAGGCCCGCACGACCTCATCGCGTACGCCAACGCGGGCGCCGACGCCGTCCTCGTGGGCGAGTCCCTGGTGACCGGCCGCGACCCGCGCACCGCGGTCTCCGACCTGGTCGCCGCGGGCGCCCACCCCGCCCTGCGCCACGGCAGGAGCTGACCTCCCGATGCCCATCTTCCCCAAGCTCTCGGCTTCGCTCGAGCAGGGGAGACCCCATTCCCGCCTCGCACCCGGCTGCCGCCCCCGCGGCTGCCGGGCGCCGGCGCGGCGTGTGCACGGGCGCCGGGTGCGTTACGTCATCGGCGACGAGCCGGGACAGGTCAACGGGATGCGATGGTGCTGCGCCCCATAAGGGGCGCGGGGAACGGCGCGGGCGGCCACATGCGGCCCGCTGCCCCCACACGACCCTGCCCCCATGGCGCGTAGTGTCCACACCGCTCACACGATGAGGTTTCGCATGCCCAGTAACTTCTTCATTCCCGATCCCGAGGGCCAAGTCCCCACCGGCGAGGGGTACTTCGGCGCGTTCGGCGGCAAGTTCATCCCGGAGGCGCTCGTCGCCGCCGTCGACGAGGTCGCCGTCGAGTACGACAAGGCCAAGAACGACCCGGCCTTCGCCGCCGAGCTCGACGACCTGCTCGTCAACTACACGGGACGGCCCAGCTCCCTCACCGAGGTGCCCCGGTTCGCCGAGCACGCCGGCGGCGTCCGGATGTTCCTCAAGCGCGAGGACCTCAACCACACCGGCTCGCACAAGATCAACAACGTGCTCGGCCAGGCGCTCCTCACCAAGCGCATGGGCAAGACCCGCGTCATCGCCGAGACCGGCGCCGGCCAGCACGGCGTGGCCACCGCCACCGCCTGCGCCCTCTTCGGCCTCGAGTGCACCATCTACATGGGCGAGATCGACACCGAGCGCCAGGCGCTCAACGTGGCGCGCATGCGGATGCTCGGCGCCGAGGTCGTCGCCGTGAAGTCCGGCAGCCGCACCCTCAAGGACGCCATCAACGAGGCGTTCCGCGACTGGGTCGCCAACGTCGACCGCACGCACTACCTCTTCGGGACCGTCGCGGGACCCCACCCCTTCCCGGCGATGGTCCGCGACTTCCACCGCGTCATCGGCGTCGAGGCCCGCCGCCAGATCCTGGAGCGCGCCGGACGCCTGCCCGACGCGGCCGTGGCCTGCGTCGGCGGCGGCTCGAACGCCATCGGCCTCTTCCACGCCTTCATCCCCGACGCCGACGTGCGCCTCATCGGCTGCGAGCCGGCCGGCCACGGCCTCGAGACCGGCGAGCATGCCGCGACGCTGACCGCGGGCGAGCCCGGCATCCTGCACGGTTCACGGTCGTACGTCCTCCAGGACGACGAGGGCCAGATCACCGAGCCGTACTCGATCTCGGCGGGCCTCGACTACCCGGGCATCGGCCCCGAGCACGCCTTCCTCAAGGACAGCGGCCGCGGCGAGTACCGCGCGGTCACCGACGACGCCGCCATGCAGGCCCTGCGCCTGCTGTCGCGCACCGAGGGCATCATCCCGGCCATCGAGAGCGCCCACGCGCTCGCCGGAGCCATCGAGGTCGGCAAGGAACTCGGCAAGGACGGGCTGGTCATCGTCAACCTGTCCGGGCGCGGCGACAAGGACATGGACACGGCCGCCCGCTACTTCGGCCTGTACGACACCGACGCCGCCGTCGCGGCGGACGCGGCCGGGACCGGCGCGGAGATCGAGGGAGACGCCAAGTGAGCGGCACCATCCAGCTGTTGAACGACACCCTCGCCGCCGCGCGCGCCGACGGGCGCGCCGCCCTCATCGCCTACCTCCCGGCCGGGTTCCCGACCGTGGACGGCGGCATCGAAGCGATCAAGGCCGTCTTCGACGGCGGCGCCGACGTCGTGGAGGTCGGGCTGCCGCACAGCGACCCCGTCCTCGACGGACCCGTCATCCAGACCGCCGACGACATCGCGCTGCGCGGCGGCGTCCGGATCGCCGACGTCATGCGCACGGTCCGCGAGGCCCACGCGGCGACCGGCAAGCCGGTCCTCGTCATGACGTACTGGAACCCCATCGACCGCTACGGCATCGAGCGGTTCACCGCCGAACTCGCCGAGGCGGGCGGCGCGGGCTGCATCCTGCCCGACCTGCCCGTCCAGGAGTCGGCGACCTGGAGGGAGCACGCGGACAAGCACGGCCTCGGGACCGTCTTCGTCGTCGCCCCCAGCAGCAAGGACGAGCGCCTCGCGACGATCACCGCCGCGGGCTCCGGCTTCGTGTACGCCGCCTCCCTGATGGGCGTCACCGGCACCCGCGAGTCCGTCGGCAACCAGGCCCAGGACCTCGTGCGCCGCACCAAGGCCACCACCGACCTGCCGGTCTGCGTCGGCCTCGGCGTCTCGAACGCGAAGCAGGCGGCCGAGGTCGCCGGGTTCGCCGACGGGGTCATCGTCGGCTCGGCGTTCGTGAAGCTGATGCTCGACGCGGACGACGAGGCCGCCGGGCTCGCCGCCGTGCGGGCTCTCGCGGCGGACCTCGCGGACGGGGTGCGCGTCAAGGCGTGACCCATGACGTCGTCACCCATTGCGGCGTAACCCGTATGGGTGGACCTGGGACCGGGGAGGCACGCTCGTGCCTCCCCGGTTCGTTTGGCGGGTGTGAGCGAGAAGAACCGTGAGGGAAAGCGCACCGCCCGTGACCGGCTGGCGGAGGAGCGCGAGAAGCAGAGAGCCAAGGACAGGCGCCGCAGGGGCTTGATCGTGGGGGGCGCCGTCGTGGGCGTCCTCGCGCTGGCCGCCGTGATCGGAGTGATCGCGGCGAATTCCGGTGACGACAAGACCGAGGCCTCGGGGACCGTCGTCGCCCCGCAGGGTGCGACCGGCAAGGACAGCCTCGCCATCCCGGTCGGCAAGGACAGCGCGAAGTCGACACTCACGGTGTGGGAGGACTTCCGCTGCCCCGCGTGCAAGGCCTTCGAGGACGCCTACCGCACGACGATCCACGAGCTGACCGACTCCGGACAGCTCAGGGTCGAGTACCACCTGGCCACGCTCATCGACAAGAACATGGGCGGCAGCGGCTCCCTGCGCGCGGCGAACGCGGCGGCGTGTGCCCAGGACGCCGGGAAGTTCACCCCGTTCCACGACGTCCTCTACGAGAACCAGCCCCCGGAGACCGACGACGCCTTCGCCGACAACGGCAAGCTGATCGACCTGGCCGGCAAGGTCGGCGGCCTCGTGACGCCGGACTTCAAGAAGTGTGTCGACGGCGGCAGCCACGACGCCTGGGTCGAGAAGTCGAACCAGGCGTTCCAGGACGGCGGCTTCCACGGGACCCCGACGGTGCTCCTGAACGGGAAGAACGTGTTCGGTGACCAGGCCAACCCGCTGACCCCCGCGAAGCTGAAGCAGATGGTGCAGGCGGCCGACAAGCCGTAGAGGCGGCCGCAGTCGCCAGGGTCTCGTTATGGACCCGTAGCCGGGCTGGTTGCCGCCGCCACGGCCCGGCACGGTAGCGTCGACATTGCCATGACTCTTGCCTTCATCCCCAGTCCGGCTCACGGAGTGGTCTATCTCGGACCCATTCCGCTGCGCGGCTACGCGTTCTGCATCATCATCGGCGTCTTCGTGGCCGTCTGGCTCGGCAACAAGCGCTGGATCGCCCGCGGCGGGCGGTCCGGCACCGTTGCCGACATCGCGGTCTGGGCCGTGCCGTTCGGTCTCGTCGGCGGCCGGCTCTACCACGTGATCACGGACTACGAGCTGTACTTCAGCGAGGGCCGTGACTGGGTGGACGCCTTCAAGATCTGGGAGGGCGGCCTCGGGATCTGGGGTGCCATCGCGCTCGGCGCGGTGGGCGCGTGGATCGGGTGCCGCAGGCGCGGTATCCCGCTCCCCGCCTACGCCGACGCCATCGCCCCCGGCATCGCCATCGCGCAGGCCATCGGCCGCTGGGGCAACTGGTTCAACCAGGAGCTGTACGGCAAGCCCACCGACCTGCCGTGGGCCCTGAAGATCACGTCGTCGGCGGACGGGCGCGTGCCGGGCACGTACCACCCGACCTTCCTGTACGAGTCCCTGTGGTGCATCGGTGTCGCGCTGCTGGTGATCTGGGCGGACCGCCGTTTCAAGCTCGGCCACGGGCGGGCCTTCGCGCTCTACGTCGCCGCGTACTGCGTGGGCCGCTTCTGGATCGAGTACATGCGCGTCGACGACGCCCACCACATCCTCGGTCTGCGGCTCAACGACTGGACCGCGATGGGTGTCTTCCTGCTCGCGGTGATCTACA
The DNA here is from genome assembly GCF_036345255.1 of Streptomyces sp. NBC_00569. NCBI lineage: Bacteria > Bacillati > Actinomycetota > Actinomycetes > Kitasatosporales > Streptomycetaceae > Streptomyces > Streptomyces sp. NBC_00569. Next base: position 7,170,981 of record NZ_CP107783.1, read on the forward strand.
TCGTGATCTCGGCGAAGATCCGCCCCGGCCGCGAAGCGATCGTGGAGCCGGGCGCCGGTGACGACGACACGGCCAAGGCCAAGGGCGACGACGCCGATCCCCGGGACAAGGCCGAGGGCAAGGCGGAGGACAAGGCCGAGGTCGAGGCGGAGGACAAGGCCGAGGTCGAGGCGGAGGACAACGCCGAGGTCAAGGCTGAGGCGGAGGACAAGGCAGCGAGTGACGATGCCGAGTCCACCGAGGCGGCCGGGGACGAGGCCGCCGACAAGGACGAGGCCAACGGTGAGGCAGGGGCCACGAAGGCTGGGAAGAGCTAGCTGAGCCTCACCACCCGTACGTCGACGGGGGCGCCGGATCGAATCGATCCGGCGCCCCCGTCGCTCTGTCCCGGTCAGCCCCCGCGACGGTGTGACGCCAGCGCCAGGACCCGGCGCGCGTCCGACACGATCGCCGCGTCGACGAAGCGGCCGTCGGGCAGTGCCAGGGCCCCCGCCTCCGTGGCGGCGGCGCCGACGACCTCCGTCGCCGCGTCCACCTCCGCCGCCGTCGGCAGGAACGCCGCCTCGATGACGGGGAGCTGGCGGGGGTGGATCGCCATACGGCCGAAGAAGCCGAGCGCCCGGCCATGCGAACAGGAGCGGGCCAGGCCCACCGTGTCCCGGACATCCGGGTAGACGGACTGCGGCGGCGGGGGCAGCGCCGCGGCGCGCGCGGCGACGACCGCCCGCCCGCGTGGCCACGCCAGCCCCTCGCCGTTCGCCACGCCGAGCTCCGCCCTCAGATCAGCCTCGCCCAGCGCGATGCCCCGTACGCCGGGATGTCGCGCGATCTCGAATGCCTGCTCGACGCCGAGCGCCGACTCGAGGAGGGCGTACAGGGGCGGCACCTCGACCGACCAGTCCGAGACACGGTCCAGGTCGGCGGGGCCGTGGACCTTGGGGAGGCGCAGGGCACCGAGGCCCGGGAGCGGGGTGAGCCGTCTGACCTCGGACTCGGCGCGCGGCGAGTCCAGCGCGTTGACCCGCACATGCACCGGCACCGGGTGCTTCTCGGCGAGCAGCTCGGCCGTCGCGTCGAGGGCGTACGTCTTGCGGTCGGGGGCGACCGCGTCCTCCAGGTCGATCAGGACCACGTCGGCGCCCGAGTCGAGGGCCTTCGCCACCACCTCCGGGCGGTCGCCCGGGGCGTAGAGCCAGGTCAGGAACGTCTCGTAGGACTGGGCGGTCACAGCGTGCCCGACTCGCGGAGGGTGGTGATCTCCGAGGGGGAAAGGCCGAGGCCCGTAAGGATCTCGTCCGTGTCGGCGCCGTGGGGGCGGCCGGCCCACTTGATCGCGCCGGGGGTCTCGGAGAGGCGGAACAGCACGTTCTGCATCCTGACCGTGCCCAGCTCGGGGTCGGGCACCTCGGTGATCGAGCCGAGCGCCTGGTACTGCTCGTTCTCCATCACGTCGCGGATGTCGAAGACGGGGGCGATGGCGGCCTCCGCCTTCTCGAAGGCCGCGAGGACGTCGTCCCGCGAGTGCCGGGCGATCCAGGAGCCGACCGCCGCGTCGAGTTCGTCGGCGTGGCCCGCGCGGCCCGACCCCGTCTCGAACCACGGCTCGTCGATCAGCTCGGGGCGGCCGACCAGGCGCATCACCCGCTCGGCGATCGACTGGGCGGACGTGGAGACCGCCACCCATTTGTTGTCGCTCGTGCGGTAGGTGTTGCGCGGCGCGTTGTTCGTGGACCGGTTCCCGGTGCGCGGCTGTACGTAGCCGAGCTGGTCGTACCAGATGGGCTGCGGGCCGAGGACCGTCAGCATCGGCTCGATGATCGCCATGTCGACGACCTGGCCCCGCCCCGTCCGCTCGCGGCCCTGGAGCGCGGCCATCACCGCGTACGACGTGGAGAGGGCGGCGATCGAGTCCGCGAGGCCGAACGGCGGGAGTGTCGGAGGGCCGTCGGGCTCGCCCGTGAGCGCCGCGAAGCCGCTCATCGCCTCGGCGAGCGTGCCGAATCCGGGGCGCGGCGAGTACGGTCCGAACTGGCCGAAGGCGGTGACGCGGGTGAGCACCAGGCGCGGGTTGGCGGCGTTCAGCTCCTCCCAGCCGAGGTTCCACTTCTCCAGGGTGCCGGGACGGAAGTTCTCGATCAGTACGTCCGCGTCCGCGACCAGCTTGAGGAGGATCTCGCGCCCGCCGGGTGTGGAGAGATCGAGCGTGATGTTCCGCTTGTTGCGGCCGAGGAGCTTCCACCACAGGCCGACGCCGTCCTTCGACGGGCCGTGGCCTCGGGACGGGTCGGGTTTACGGGGATGCTCGACCTTGATCACGTCGGCGCCGAAGTCGCCCAGCATGGTCGCGGCGAGCGGGCCGGCGAAGAGGGTGGCCAGGTCGATGACGCGCAGGCCCTGCAACGGGGCGGGGTTTTGGGGGGCGTTGGGTGTGGGTGTGCCGGGCGTGCGGGTGGCGGTGTGCTGGTCGTGATCGGAGTTCATGTGCGGGCCTCCTGAGTGAGCCTGGCCAGTTCGTCGAAGCCGATCCCGTCGAAGTCGGCGACCGAGGTCGCCAGACGGTTCTTGAGCGGGGTGGTCCAGCGGTCGTCGATCGCGTCGGGGGAGCCGGCGAGAAGGCCGGTGATCGAACCGGCCGTCGCGCCGTTCGAGTCGGTGTCCCAGCCACCCGACACCGCACGGCAGATGGACCCCGTGAAGTCGCCGTCGGCGTGGGTGAGCGCGGCGGCGAGGAGCGCCGCGTTGGGCAGGACGTGCACCCAGTGGTGGTCGTGGGCATAGCGGGCGTGGAGTGTGTCGACCACGGATGCGAAGCCGGCCGGGGTGCCGGTGGGTTCGGCGCGCGCCGTCTCGATGCCGAAGCGGATTGCCTGGGCGTAGCGCGAGCCGGGTGGGATCACGGAGAGGCCGGCGTTGAGGGCGGTGTGGATGGTGGGGGCGGTGGGGATGGCGTCGATGGTGGGGGTGGGGTGGATGGTGGGGGTCGTGCGGGGTGGTGTCGCGGTGTGAGGCGTGGTGGCGGTGGGTACTGCCGTGCCGGTTGTCGTGGCGGTGGGTGCTGCCGCGTGGGCGATGGCTGCCGCTACGAACATCGCGCCGTACACGCCGTTCGCCGTGTGCGTCAACGTCGCGTCCGCGTGGGCCAGTTCGGCCGCCCGGGCGGGGTCGCCGGGGTTCGTCCAGCCGAAGACGTCCGCGCGGATCTGGGCGCCGACCCACTCCCGGAACGGGTTGCGGTGCACGGCCGTGTCCGGGGGCTCGATGCCCTCCAGGAGATTGCGGTACGCGATGCGCTCCGCGGTGAACGTGCGGCCCGCCGGCAACTCGTCGAGCCACAGCCGCGCCACGTCCTCCGTGGTGAAGCCGGTGCCGTGGCGCCGGAGCAGGAGCAGGCCGAGGAGCGGGTAGTTGAGGTCGTCGTCCTCCGGCATCCCGTCGATGTTCTCGGCGAGGGAGGTGGGGCGGGATCGGCGGTTCCAGGGGTGGCGCTCCGCCACGTCCCGCGGGAGGCCCCGGTGCGTGAACCATGTGTTCAGGGGCCAGTTGGACGTGGACCTCGCGATGGCCCGGATGCCGTGAAGGGGAAGTTTCTCCACGGGTTTGCCCAGGAGGCAGCCGACCGCTCTGCCCAGCCAGGACGCGTGCAGGCTCTGCGTCCCGGGGGCTTCTGTGGGCGCCGCCCCGAAGCCTTCGCGTTCCCTGTCCTCGAGCGACGGACGGACCGGTCGAGAGGTGAGCTGCTTGATCTCCGGCAAAGAGGTCGGTTCAAGTGCCCTCAGGGGGCTCTGTGTTGACGCCAGTTCGTCCAGGAGCGTGTTCGCCAGTGCGCGCAGCCTCGGGTCCTGGGCCGGCGGTGACGCTCCCGCGCGATCGGGGGGCGGGAGGCCGCCCGCCTCGTGCCAGCGGCGCTCCACGCCGCTCGCGTCCCGGCCGTCCTGTGCCGCCTGGCGCAGCTCGTGGCCGAGCAGGTCCTCGGGCTGGACCCAGGTGAGGCGCAGCATCACGACCCCGCGGTCGCGGTGAGTTCGGCGAACGCCGCCTCGTGGGAGCGGCGGCGGGTCATGTCCTTGGCGAAGACCTCGCGCGTGACCCGGGCCAGTGAGGCCGCCGGTGTGTGCAGGTCGAGTCTGCTCGCGCGGGCCACCTCCCCGCTCCACTCCCGCGGCACCGCCGACTCCCCGTACAGCGCACCCACGATCGCACCGCTCATCGTCGCGATCGAGTCGCAGTCACGGCCGTAGTTGACCGAGCCGAGGACCGTCTGCCGGAAGTCGCCTCGGCCGACCAGGAGCATCCCGAGCGCGATCGGCAGCTCCTCGATCGCGTGCAGCCGGGACGGGCGGCGGGCCCCGAGTGAGGGCTTGCGGTACTCGGGGCCGACCGTGTCGAACGGCGCCACCGCCTCCCGCAGCGGTCCCAGCGCGTCCTCGAAGTCCGTGTGGTCACGCGCCACTTCGCACACCGCTTCGATCGCCGACCTCGTGCCGTCCTTCGCGAGAGCCAGCGCCTCCTCGACCACCGACTCCGGCGTCGCGTCCGGCCCGAACGCCGCGGCGACGGCGGCCGCGAAGACGCCCGCCGCCTCCCTGCCGTACGACGACTGGTGCGCGCCCGCGACGTCCAGCGCCTCCTCGTACGCCCTGCCGGGGTTGCCCGCGTTCACCGCTCCGACCGGAGCCATGTACATCGCCGCGCCGCAGTTGACGATGTTGCCCACGCCCGCCTCGCGCGGGTCCACATGGCCGTAGTGAATGCGCGCCACGATCCACTTCTCGGCCAGGAAGATCCGCTGGAGGGGGAGCGCCTCCGCCTCCAGCTCCGGGATCCAGCGGGTGTTGGTGATCAGGTCGGGGACGAGGTGGTCCGCGACCGCGTACGCGTCCAGGTGGTCCCGTACGTTCTCGTAGACCCTGATCAGCGCGTGCGTCATCAAGGTGTCGTCGGTGACGTGACCGTCGCCCTTGTGGTACGGGGCGATCGGGCGGGCCGTACGCCAGGCGTCCTTGTGGAACGGCTCCACGATGCCGCGGACCCGGCCGCCGTGGCGCTCCGCGATCGCCTCCGGCGTCCAGCCCTCCACCGGGCCGCCGAGCGCGTCGCCCACCGCGGCGCCGAGCAGCGCTCCGGTGGTGCGGTCCTCCAGGGAACGGGGGGTGAAGGGCGGAGTCGGGGTTCGCTTCGGGGTGGGTGCGGGTGTGGCCGTTGTGGGGGTGGTCATCAGAGGCCTTTCGGTGTGGTTGCTGCCCTGGTCAGGTTTGCCGCGACGGCCACGAGGTCCGTTCCCGCCAGGCGTGGCAGTGCGCAGCCCGCGAGCCTGCGGCAGGCGTCCCGCCAGCTCGCCGGGAGCGTGTCGGCCCCGCCGATCGCTCCGGTCAGCGCGCCCGCCAGCGCCGGGGCCGAGTCCGCCACCCGCGAGAGGCACGCCGCCGTGGGCAGCGCCTCCGTCACGTCGCCGCCGGCCGCGGTCGCCACGGCCAGGGCCACCGGGACCGTTTCCGCCGCCGCGATGCCGTAGCTGTAGACGTGGTCGACGATCTCGTGCTCCAGAACCGGGACCAGTGCGAACGCGTTTCCCGGCAGGCCGGGGCGGGCCGCGGTCGCCCTTCGCGCCAGGTCCACCGCGTGCAGTGCGTTGCGGCGGATCTCGGTTCCCTCGGGGAGCTGGGCCAGCGCGGCGTCCACGCAGGCATCCACCGGTGCGCCGCCCAGCGCTGTCGCCACGGCCGCCGCCATGGCTCTGGCGCCGTGCACACCGTCGCCGTCCTGGGTGTACCGGGCGTCGAACTCCGCGAGTTCCGCGGCGAGTTCGGGGGCACCGGGGTGGACCACGGCCAGTACGGCCGCGCGTACGCAGGCCGCGTCGTCGAAGTAGTGCGGGTTGTCGTGTCCCGTGGCCGGAGGGCTCAGGCCCGCCGCCAGGTTGCCCAGGCCCGCTCTTACGGAGATGCGGGCCCGCATCGGCATGCGCGCCGACTCGATCTCGTCCGCACGGGCCGTTGCCTCGGCCACCTCGGCGGCGAGGGTGTTCCAGGCGAGCGCGAGTGCCTTGCGTACCTGGTCGTCCGGGGGGAGGTTCGTGCTCTGGGCTCTCGCGCCGGTGGCGTTCAGGATCGAGGCCGCCGTGAACGCCGCCCATTCCGCGTCGTCCGACGGGCCCAGGCGGAGGGGTTCCGGGGGCTGGTTGAGCGCGATCGGTACGGGGAGCGTCGTCGTCGCGTTCTGCTCCGCGAACGTGTCCAGTTCTCGGGTCAGGCGGCGGGTCCAGTCGGGGAGGCGGGCTGCGCGGTGTCGGCCTGAGGGCCAGCCTGCGGCGTCGCCTGCGGCGATGCCGAGCAGCAGGCCCTCGATTCGGCGGGGGGTGGTGGGGGTTGCCGTGGCGCGGGGTTTCGTTTCGGGTGTGACCGTGGGGGGCGTCATGGGGTGCGGGCCTCTCCGGTGCGGGTGCTCCTTGGCGGGTGTGGGTGCGGGTGCGGGTGCGGGGGCCGGGCGGTCCTTGGTGGGTGTGGGCTTGTGCTCGGCTTGTGGCTCGCGTTTGTTGTGGGTGCGGGGCCGGTCCGGTATGTCCGTCCTCGCTTGGATGGTTCGGCGTTGGATTTCGTGGGCGTCAGTTGTGTGTGCCGGCTCCGGGCGGACATACCGGCCCGGCCCCTTCTGTTCGGTCGCGGGTGCGGCAGGGGTGGTTGCTGGTGTGCTGGGTGTGTCGGCTTCGGGTGGGGATCGGTTTGGCTCTTTCTGTTCGGTCGCGGGTGCGGCTGGATTGGGGGTGGGGGCCTCAGCCTGTGTACGTGGGTGGGTGCGGGAGTCACGGTGTGGTCCCCGCCGGGGGGTCGGGGTGTAGCGGAGGTTTGGGGGTCAAGGTGTTGGCGATGTCCAGGATGTGACGGCCTGTCATTGACGGGAGGCAGTTGCCTCGGACCGGGCCGATCGTCGTCGCCCAGTCGGCGGGGATCGCGCGTTCGCCGCGTAGCGCGCCGGCCAGGGCACCGGCCACCGCGGCCGTCGTGTCCGCGTCGCGGCCCATGTTCACCGCCATCAGGACCGACTCCCTGAACTCGCCCCGGGCCGCGGCGAACGCGCCGAACGCCAGGCCCACCGCCTCGGGGGCCAGGTCCGGCCAGGGGTAGCCGCCGATCACCACGGCCCGGCGTACCTCTCGTTCCATGGAGAGCTGGGTGCCGTCGGGGTCGCGGCGGGCGCTGCGGGCCGCCGCCACCGCGCGGTGCAGCGAGCGTGCTGTCCAGGAGTCCTCGGGGATCGCGGACAGGGCTGCCTGGACCACCGTGTCCGGGTTGTGGCTCACCATCGCCGCCGCGACCCCGGCCGCCACCGCCCGGCCTCCGAGGATGCCCTCCCCGTCGTGCGACACCGAGCCGTCCACCGTGACGAGGCGTGCCGCCTCCGCCGGACGGCCCGCCGCGTACACCCCGAACGGCGCCGCCCGCATGGCGAGTCCGTCGCTCCACGCATGGCGGTGCTGCGCCGAGATGGGTGCCGCAAGTCCCCGGCGCAGGTTCTCCAGGGTTCCTCTCTCGCTGAAGCCCGCGCCCCGGAACGGGCCCTCGTCGAGGTCGGCGATCCAGGTGTGCCAGGCCGCCTCGACATGCCCCACGGTGAGCGCCGAACCGTGGTCCGCGAGCAGCAGGCCCGAGAAGATCGCGTACTCGGTGTCGTCCGTGCCCGCCGGGTCCGGCGAGACGAACCCCTCGATACGGCCCCATCGTTCGCGGATCTGCGACGGCTTCATGTTCTCGGCGGGCGCGCCGAGTGCGTCGCCCACCGCGAGGCCGAGCAGGGCTCCCCGGGCACGGTCCCGCAGGGAGATCGCGGCCGGCGGCCGGCGGTGCGGGACCGTGCCGAGCCTTCGGGGACCTTCCGCGCCCGGCGACGGGTCGGGGTCGAGGCCGACGCTCATGGCGTGTTCGGGCTCTGCGAGGTGCGGTGGGCACTCATGTGGACCTCGTGTTCTCGGTCGGCGGTGCTGTGGATGCGCGGACCACCAGGCGCGGTGGGGCCGTGGCCGTGGTGCCGCGGGGGACCGGGGCCGTGCCGTCCAGGCGTTCCAGCAGGAGTTCGGCCGCGCGCCGCCCGCGTTCTGCCGAGCCCAGGTCGACGCTGGTCAGCGGGGGCCACACGGAGCGGGCGAGCACGCTGTCGTCCATCCCCGCGACCGCGACGTCCTGCGGTATGCGCAGGCCTCGCGCGTGCAGTGCGCGGGCCGTGCCCAGCGCCAGCCGGTCGTTGGCGCAGAACACGGCGTCGGGCCGCCGGCCGAGCAGTTCTGCGGCGGCCCGGGCGCCCGCCTCGATGCCGAAGCCGGTCTCGGCGACCAGCGCGTCGTCGTACACGAGTCCGCACTCGGCGAGAGCCGCGCGGTAGCCCTCCTCGCGGTTGCGGCCGGGGACTGTGTCGGAGGGACCGTTGATGAACGCGATGCGGCGGCAGCCGGTGTCGTGCAGATGGCGTACGGCGAGGGCCGCGCCCGTCACCGAGTCGGCGCGGACACTGTCCACGGGCACCCCGGACGGCAGGGAGCCCATGACCACGACGGGGCCCGCCGCGCAGGTCAGCGCCTCGATGTGGTCGTCGGTGATGCGGATGGGGCAGATGATCAGGCCGTCGCTGGTGCGGTCGCCGAGGCTGCGCAGGACGGCGAGTTCGTCGTCGACGGCCGCGTCCGTGGAGTGCAGGAGCAGGCGGTAGCCCGCTGTTTTGGTGACGCTCTGGACGGCGCGGACCATCGCCACGTAGGCGGGGTTGCCGATGTCGGGCAGCGCGAAGGTGAGCTGCCGGGTCCTGCCGTCCTTGAGCGAGCGGGCCACGGCGTTGGGTACGTAGCCGAGGTCCGACGCGGCACGCTCCACCCGCTCGACGGTCTCCCGCCGTGCGCCCAGGCCGTTGAGGACACGGGAGACCGAGGCGATGGAGACCCCGGCCTGCCGCGCGATCGACACGATCGTCGGCTGGCCGCCGCCCGGCACCGGAGACATGGGGTCGCTCCTCACCGCAGTTGGAAACGTTTACAGGTGTTGCGGCGATGTTTCCCCCGTCCGTCAACGCTCAGATCATGTGATCCATCTCTCGGGTGACGGTGAGGGCCGTTCGAGCGAGTGGGCAAAGCGGTCGAAAGCGCTGGTAAGTACGGCCTTCCTTGCTGGCGGGGGCCCGAATCCGTGCGTACTTTCGATGCTGTTGAGGGGGGAGTCCGGGCCCGTGGGAACGCTGCGTGGCATGGGCTCCGTACGAGAGGAGCACTGGGCGGAATGGCCATCATCGAGACCGAAGCGACGCTGCACGACGCGCACCGTGACAACCACACGCACCGCGACGTCAACGGTGGCTGGCTGCGCCCCGCGGTGTTCGGCGCGATGGACGGACTCGTCTCGAACCTGGCCCTGATGACCGGTGTCGCGGGCGGCGCCGTGTCGCAGCAGACGATCATCATCACCGGGCTCTCCGGCCTCGCCGCCGGCGCCTTCTCGATGGCCGCCGGCGAGTACACCTCCGTCGCCTCCCAGCGTGAGCTGGTCGAGGCCGAACTCGACGTCGAGCGGCGGGAGTTGAGGAAGCATCCGGCGGACGAGGAGCGGGAGCTCGCCGACCTCTACATGTCGCGTGGCGTGGAGCCCGACCTCGCCCGGGAAGTCGCGCGCCAGCTGTCGAAGGACCCCGAGCAGGCCCTCGAGATCCACGCGCGCGAGGAGCTGGGCATCGACCCGGGCGACCTGCCGTCGCCGACCGTCGCCGCCGTCTCCTCCTTCGGGTCCTTCGCGCTCGGCGCCCTGCTTCCGCTGCTGCCCTATCTGCTCGGTGCGAGCGCCCTGTGGCCCGCGGTCCTGCTCGCGCTCGTCGGGCTCTTCGCCTGCGGGGCCATCGTGGCCAAGGTGACGGCGCGGTCCTGGTGGTTCAGCGGGGTACGCCAGCTGGCTCTCGGTGGTGCCGCGGCGGGTGTGACGTATCTCCTGGGCAGCCTGTTCGGTACGGCCGTAGGATGACGCCCCGGTGATGGCTATACGGGTCTCCGTATAAGTAGCCGTTACTTGGCGGTTTCGATTGCTTAACGGCGGGGCATGAGCCGTAAGCGCTGCGGGCAACGACGCTCGCCTCGCTCATGGACCCGCGGGCATCGATCTGGCCGTGCAGGTCCCTCGCGTCGCCGCCACCGTTCCGTCACCGGGAGCGGTACCGTCACCGCGACCGCGGTGTCCGCATGTTGGAACGCAGTATCCGGTTCCCGAGATCTGCTCCACCATGTAATCTGCACGAAATTTGCACCCCAGCAGAGGGCCAACGTCGTCCCTCGGCAGATGTCATATGCCACGAAAAACGACGACGGGAGAGCCGATGCGCACGCCGCGCCAGCCGTCCCAGCACTCCATGAACCAGCCGTACATGGATGCTCGCCCTGCTGCTCAGGGCATGTACGACCCCCGCAACGAGCACGACGCCTGCGGCGTCGGCTTCGTGGCCACCCTCACCGGCGAGGCGAGCCACGCGCTGGTCGAACAGGCGCTCACGGTTCTGCGCAACCTGGAGCACCGAGGTGCCACCGGTTCCGAGCCCGACTCGGGTGACGGAGCGGGCATCCTGTCCCAGGTCCCGGACGCCTTCCTGCGTGCAGCGGTCTCCTTCGACCTGCCCGACGCCGGCGCGTACGCGGTCGGCATCGGCTTCCTGCCCGTCGACGAGGCCGACAACGCCGCCGCCGTCTCGCAGATCGAGACGATCGCCGCCGCGGAGGGCCTCACCGTCCTCGGCTGGCGCGAGGTGCCGGTCGCCCCGCAGCTGCTCGGCGCCACCGCCCGCTCGACGATGCCGGCCTTCCGCCAGATCTTCGTCTCGGACGCCGACGGCACCGCGAAGGACATCGCGCTCGACCGCAAGGCCTTCGTCCTGCGCAAGCGCGCCGAGCGCGAGGCCGGCGTGTACTTCCCGTCGCTCTCCGCACGCACCATCGTCTACAAGGGCATGCTGACCACCGGCCAGCTCGAGCCCTTCTTCCCCGACCTGTCGGACCGCCGATTCGCATCCGCGATCGCGCTCGTCCACTCGCGGTTCTCCACGAACACGTTCCCGAGCTGGCCGCTCGCGCACCCGTACCGCTTCGTCGCGCACAACGGTGAGATCAACACGGTCAAGGGCAACCGGAACTGGATGAAGGCGCGCGAGTCGCAGCTCGCCTCCGACCTGTTCGGCGCCGAGGACCTGTCGCGGATCTTCCCCGTCTGTACGCCCGACGCCTCGGACTCGGCGTCCTTCGACGAGGTGCTCGAGCTGCTGCACCTCGGCGGCCGCTCCCTGCCGCACAGCGTCCTGATGATGATCCCGGAGGCCTGGGAGAACCACGCCTCCATGGCGGCCGACCGCCGCGCCTTCTACCAGTTCCACTCCGCGATGATGGAGCCCTGGGACGGCCCGGCGTGCGTGACCTTCACCGACGGCACGCAGGTGGGTGCCGTTCTCGACCGCAACGGTCTGCGCCCCGGCCGTTACTGGGTGACCGACGAGGGCCTCGTCGTCCTCGGCTCCGAGGTCGGTGTCCTCGACATCGACCCCGCGAAGGTGGTCCGCAAGGGCCGCCTCCAGCCCGGCAAGATGTTCCTCGTCGACACCGCCGAGCACCGCATCATCGAGGACGACGAGATCAAGGCCGGTCTGGCCGCCGACAAGCCGTACGCCGAGTGGCTCGAGGCCGGTGAGATCGAGCTCGAGGACCTGCCCGAGCGCGAGCACATCGTCCACACCCACGCCTCGGTCACCCGCCGCCAGCAGACCTTCGGCTACACCGAGGAAGAGCTGCGCGTCATCCTCACGCCGATGGCCAAGACCGGCGGCGAGCCGCTCGGCTCCATGGGTACGGACTCGCCGATCGCGGCGCTCTCCGCCCGCCCGCGGCTGATCTTCGATTACTTCACCCAGCTGTTCGCGCAGGTCACGAACCCGCCGCTGGACGCCATCCGCGAGGAGCTCGTCACCTCGCTGCGCTCCACCCTCGGCCCGCAGGGCAACCTGCTCGAGCCGAGCGCGGCCTCCTGCCGTTCGGTCACCCTGCCCTTCCCGGTGATCGACAACGACGAGCTGGCCAAGCTCATCCACATCAACGCCGACGGCGACATGCCCGGCATGAAGGCCGCGACCCTGTCCGGCCTGTACCGGGTCTCCGGCGGCGGCGACGCGCTCGCCGCCCGCATCGAGGAGATCTGCGCCGAGGCCGACGCCGCCATAGAGGCCGGCGCCCGCCTGATCGTGCTCTCCGACCGGCACTCCGACGCCGAGCACGCGCCGATCCCGTCGCTGCTGCTCACCGCGGCCGTCCACCACCACCTCATCCGTACGAAGCAGCGCACCGAGGTGGGCCTGCTCGTCGAGGCGGGCGATGTGCGCGAGGTCCACCACGTGGCCCTCCTCATCGGCTTCGGCGCCGCGGCCGTCAACCCGTACCTGGCGATGGAGTCCGTCGAGGACCTGGTCCGCGCCGGCACGTTCCTGCCCGGCGTCGAGGCCGAGCAGGCCATCCGCAACCTGATCTACGCGCTCGGCAAGGGCGTCCTCAAGGTCATGTCCAAGATGGGCATCTCGACCGTCGCCTCCTACCGCGGCGCCCAGGTCTTCGAGGCCGTCGGCCTCGACGAGGCCTTCGTCGAGAAGTACTTCAACGGCACGGCGACGAAGATCGGCGGCGCCGGTCTCGACGTCATCGCCCAGGAGGTCGCCGCCCGCCACGCGAAGGCGTACCCGGCGAGCGGCATCGCGCCCGCGCACCGCGCCCTCGACATCGGTGGCGAGTACCAGTGGCGCCGCGAGGGCGAGCCGCACCTGTTCGACCCGGAGACGGTCTTCCGCCTCCAGCACGCCACGCGCAACCGCCGCTACGACATCTTCAAGAAGTACACGGGCCGCGTGAACGAGCAGTCGGAGCGTCTGATGACGCTGCGCGGCCTCTTCGGCTTCAAGAGCGGCCGCGAGGCGATCTCCGTCGACGAGGTCGAGCCGGTCAGCGAGATCGTCAAGCGGTTCTCCACGGGCGCCATGTCGTACGGCTCCATCTCCAAGGAGGCGCACGAGACCCTCGCCATCGCCATGAACCAGCTGGGCGCCAAGTCCAACACCGGTGAGGGCGGCGAGGACGCGGACCGCCTGTACGACCCGGCGCGCCGCTCCAGCATCAAGCAGGTCGCCTCCGGCCGCTTCGGTGTCACGAGCGAGTACCTGGTCAACGCGGACGACATCCAGATCAAGATGGCGCAGGGCGCCAAGCCCGGCGAGGGCGGCCAGCTGCCCGGCCACAAGGTCTACCCGTGGGTCGCCAAGACGCGTCACTCGACGCCGGGCGTCGGGCTCATCTCGCCGCCGCCGCACCACGACATCTACTCCATCGAGGACCTGGCCCAGCTGATCCACGACCTGAAGAACGCGAACCCGCAGGCGCGGATTCACGTGAAGCTGGTCTCCGAGGTCGGCGTCGGCACGGTCGCCGCGGGTGTCTCCAAGGCGCACGCCGACGTGGTGCTCATCTCCGGCCACGACGGCGGTACGGGCGCCTCGCCGCTCACCTCCCTCAAGCACGCCGGCGGCCCCTGGGAGCTCGGTCTCGCCGAGACCCAGCAGACCCTGCTGCTCAACGGCCTGCGCGACCGCATCGTCGTCCAGACCGACGGCCAGCTCAAGACCGGCCGCGACGTCGTCATCGCCGCGCTGCTCGGCGCCGAGGAGTTCGGTTTCGCGACCGCGCCGCTCGTCGTCTCCGGCTGCGTCATGATGCGCGTCTGCCACCTGGACACCTGCCCGGTCGGCATCGCCACGCAGAACCCCGTCCTGCGCGAGCGGTTCTCCGGCAAGGCCGAATTCGTCGTGAACTTCTTCGAGTTCATCGCCGAAGAGGTCCGCGAGATCCTCGCCGAGCTCGGCTTCCGCACCATCGAGGAGGCCGTCGGCCACGCCGAACTCCTCGACACCGAGCGGGCCGTGGACCACTGGAAGGCCCAGGGTCTCGACCTCGAGCCCCTCTTCTACGTCCCCGAGCTGCCCGAGGGCGCCGTGCGCCACCAGGTGATCACTCAGGACCACGGCCTGGAGAAGGCCCTGGACAACGAGCTGATCAAGCTGGCCGCCGACGCGCTCGCCGCGAACGCGCAGGCCGACGCCCAGCCGGTCCGCGCCCAGGTCGCGATCCGCAACATCAACCGCACGGTCGGCACCATGCTCGGCCACGAGGTGACGAAGAAGTTCGGTGGTGCGGGCCTGCCCGACGACACCATCGACATCACCTTCACCGGCTCCGCGGGCCAGTCGTTCGGCGCGTTCGTGCCGCGCGGTGTCACCCTGCGCCTGGAGGGCGACGCCAACGACTACGTCGGCAAGGGCCTGTCCGGCGGCCGCATCGTGGTCCGTCCGGACCGCGGCGCCGACCACCTCGCCGAGTATTCGACGATCGCGGGCAACACGATCGCGTACGGCGCCACGGGCGGCGAGCTGTTCCTGCGCGGCCGCACCGGCGAGCGCTTCTGCGTCCGCAACTCGGGCGCGACGGTCGTCTCGGAAGGCGTGGGCGACCACGGCTGCGAGTACATGACCGGTGGCCGCGCGGTCGTCCTCGGCGAGACCGGACGCAACTTCGCGGCCGGCATGTCCGGCGGCATCGCGTACGTCGTCGACCTGGACCTCGACAACGTGAATGCCTCGTCCCAGACGGCGGTCGAGGCCCTGGACGACACCGACAGGCAGTGGCTGTACGACGTCGTGCGCCGCCACGCCGAGGAGACCGGCTCGACGGTCGCCGAGAAGCTCCTCGCGGAGTGGACGGTGGCGGTGGACCGCTTCAGCAAGATCATCCCCAGCACGTACAAGGCAGTGCTCGCCGCCAAGGACGCCGCCGAGCGAGCCGGACTCTCCGAGTCCGAGACCACCGAGAAGATGATGGAGGCGGCGACCAATGGCTGATCCCAAGGGCTTTCTCAACCATGGCCGCGAGGTCGCCAAGACCCGTCCGGTCGGCGAGCGCGTGCGGGACTGGAACGAGGTCTACGTTCCCGGCTCCCTGCTCCCCATCATCAGCAAGCAGGCCGGCCGCTGCATGGACTGCGGCATCCCGTTCTGCCACAACGGCTGCCCCCTCGGGAACCTGATCCCCGAGTGGAACGACTACGCGTACCGCGAGGACTGGTCGGCGGCGCAGGAGCGGCTGCACGCCACCAACAACTTCCCGGAGTTCACCGGCCGCCTCTGCCCGGCGCCCTGTGAGTCGGCGTGCGTGCTCGGCATCAACCAGCCGGCCGTCACCATCAAGAACGTCGAGGTCTCGATCATCGACCAGGCGTGGGACCGCGGCGACGTCGCGCCCCAGGCCCCGGAGCGCCTCTCCGGCAAGACCGTCGCCGTCATCGGCTCGGGCCCGGCGGGCCTCGCCGCCGCCCAGCAGCTGACGCGGGCCGGCCACACGGTCGCCGTCTACGAGCGCGCCGACCGCATCGGCGGCCTGCTCCGCTACGGCATCCCCGAGTTCAAGATGGAGAAGCGCCACATCAACCGCCGCATCGAGCAGATGCGCGCGGAGGGCACCAAGTTCCGTACGGGCGTGGAGATCGGCCGCGACATAGACGCCGCGAAGCTGCGCAAGCGCTACGACGCCGTGGTCATCGCCGCCGGTGCCACGACCGCCCGTGACCTGCCGGTCCCGGGGCGTGAACTCAAGGGTGTCTACCAGGCGATGGAGTACCTGCCCCTGGCCAACAAGGTCCAGGAGGGCGACTACGTCACCACGCCCGTCTCCGCCGAGGGCAAGCACGTCGTCGTCATCGGCGGCGGCGACACCGGCGCGGACTGCGTGGGCACCGCCCACCGCCAGGGCGCGGCCTCGGTCACGCAGCTGGAGATCATGCCGCGTCCGGGCGAGGACCGGAACGCGGGCCAGCCCTGGCCGACGTTCCCCATGCTCTACAAGGTGACGTCCGCGCACGAGGAGGGCGGCGAGCGGGTCTACTCCGTCTCGACCACCCACTTCGAGGGCGACGAGGACGGCAACGTCCAGTACCTGCACCTCGCCGAGGTGGAGTTCATCGACGGCAAGCTGACGCAGAAGCCGGGCACGGAGCGCAAGATCCCCGCCCAGCTGGTCACGCTCGCGATGGGCTTCACGGGCACGGACCAGGACAACGGCCTCGTCTCCCAGTTCGCCCTGGACCTCGACGCGCGTGGCAACGTGGCGCGTGACGACGAGTTCCAGACCAACGTCCCCGGCGTCTTCGTCGCCGGTGACGCGGGCCGCGGTCAGTCGCTCATCGTGTGGGCCATCGCGGAGGGCCGCTCGGCCGCCCGCGGGGTCGACCGCTTCCTCACAGGGGCCAGCGAACTGCCGGCCCCGATCCGCCCGACGGACCGCTCCCTGACCGTCTGACCGACGCGACGGCGGCCTGAGGGCCCCTCAAAAGACGTCCCGTACAACGGCGTACGGAACTGAGCGCGACGCTCGCCCGAACTGTCCCCGACCGGACGCCTGGGCGGGCGTCGCGGTGCGTCGGCCCCAGCCGGGCCGGTCACTCACTGAGTGACGAGCCGGAGCGGATGGTGCGGGTCGCGGGGGCACACGGCGATGGTCAGGCGGCCGCGGCCGGGGGAGACCTGGGTGGGCGCGTTGGCCCGCATCGTGTCCGGGTCCGGGCGGTCCTCGACGGGAATCCAGCTGGTCGTACTGGGGTCCCATTCCCTTTCGTCCGCTGTGAGGAGCGGACGGAGTTCGGTTCCGCAGGCGGAGCAGTTCAGGGGCGCCGGGGCGGTGAGGTTCCAGGCGATGTAGCCGCCGACCTTCCACCCCGGAGCCGTGGACAGATCCGAGACGTACCGGTCGCCCGCATCCTCCGGTCCTTCCCAGGCGGCGATGCGTTCCTGCAGGGCAGGGTCGAGGGACATGAAGTACGGATGCTCGATGACCTCTTCGGGGAACAGGACACAGGCCGAGGGCACGAGTTCCTCACGGCCTACGACACCGGGTGCCGGTCGCTGATCCAGCATCTCGGTCACGTCCCGGGACCGCCGCCGTCGCAGTTGCACATGGGGTTCGTGACGGCTCTCGCCGTGCCTCTCGAAACCGCACCAGAAGACCTGGAGCAGGTCCCCTCCATCCGTGTGGGGCAGGCCGGGAACGTCGTGGTGGTACAGCTGTGCCACCGCGATCATCGGGATGGGGTCCGTGTCGGCAAGCTGCGGGGCGTGCCGGCCTCGTTCGAAACCGGCCAGCACCTCGCGCTCCTCACTGTTCGGCCCGTTCCGTGGATCGCGCCGCCACGCCCGCTCAAGGATCTCGCGTTCGCGCAGCACATCGGAGTAGCGGTAGCCGCTGCCGCGCTTGTGCGGGATCGTGCAGACCGGCCAGGGCTCGTCGCGCGGCCACAGCATCGGACCGCCGACGGAACTCTCGTGCACCGTGGGGGTGCCGGGGCGAGGATGGAGCCGGGTTGTGGCACGACGCATCGTGGCCAGCTCGGGGAAGGCCGCTTCGACGTCGACCGGACGGGGCGGGGTGGTGCGCGGCATGAGCCAGGACTCCTGGGCGGTTACGGCACTCGGTACGTCTCCCCGTACACCTTCCACACCAGGGGTGTCTTGAGGGTCAGGTTGCCGTCGTAGAGGAACTGGCGCTGGGCCGTGTCGATACGGGTGGTGTCGCGGTCCGGCTTCTTCGCCTTCATCGCCGTGCGGCGCACGTCGAGGAAGATGTCGAGGTACGCCTTCTCCTTGCCGCCCTGCGCCGGGGTGTCCGCCTCCCGCATGGCCTTCTCGCGCAGGCCGTAGAAGCCGCTCGGGCCCGTGCCGGGGCCGTGCAGGACCATCGCGTCGTAGTAGATGAACTGGCCGAGCGTGCCCAGGCCGTCGAGCTTGGCGAGGCGGACGGCCGGGTCGAAGTACACGCGGTCGCGCTCGGAGTTCTCTGCGGCGCGGAAGGCCGGGTCGGACGCCTCCTTCTTCCACGCGGCGGTGAAGCCGGGGTCGAGGCCCTCGTGGGAGTCCGTGCCGTCGACCTTGCGCAGGGCGGGCAGATAGCGGGCGAGGCCGTTGTCCGGGTGGGCCTTCGTGTACCGCTCGACGAGGGTGAGCAGGTCGTGCGTGCCGGTGCAGAAGCCGATGATCCCGGCCGTGTAGCCCTGGCCGTCCTTGATGTCCTCGATGTAGCCGTACTGACCGCGCCAGTCGAGCGTCGAGTTCTCCGCGCTGGCCACGATCTGCTGGGCGAGGTCCTTCTTCGCGGGCGCGGCGAGGCCGGGCGGCAGGTCGGCGATGGCGTCGTCGTCGGCCTTCTTCTCCGCGGCGGCCTTGGCAGCCTCGGCGTCCCCGTCGGAGTGCTGCGACGAGGACGTGCCGTGCGAGCCGCTCTTGCCGTCGTCGTGGCTGGGCGTGAAGAGGAACACCGCGACCGTGGCGACCGGAGCCACGGCCAGGAGTATGCAGCCTGCGCGTTTCATGCGGCTCAGATTACGTGGCGGACGCACCGGCTCCGATCTCCGCCGCTATGGACCGAAGATCGACCCGGCGCCGGTCTCGGCCGGGGGGAGCCGACAGCGAGTCGATCGCGAAGCGAGTGCGAGTCGGCGGCCGGCCGATCCAACGCGAGCCGAGCGCGAGCCACTCCCAGGCCGCGCGCCGACCGGGTGCGTCGCGCCGCCGGACGCGCAGGCGCAGGAGCGGGCGAAGTGGCGGCCCGTCGCACTACGGCTGCTTGAGGAACGTCAGCGCCATGAGGAGTACGAACAGCCCCGCGCACGCCGAGCCCTGCACCAGGGTGCGGCGGGCGCGGGGTGCGTACGCGAGGGCGAGGGTCGCCGCGCCGCCCGTGAGCAGGCCGCCCAAGTGGCCCTGCCAGGAGGCGAATCCGGCCGAGATCAGCATCCACAGCAGGAAGTACGCCATGAACCGGTTGACGCCGCTCATGTCCGCGCCCAGGCGCCGTGCCATCACGTAGTACGCGGCGCCGAGCCCGAAGATCGCGCCCGACGCGCCGACCGTGAGGGTGCCCGGGGCGATCAGGTAGACGAGCACGGAGCTGCCGAACGCGGACAGGAGATAGACGGCGAGGTAGCGGACGCGGCCCAGCTGTGTCTCGACGACGCGGCCGAGGTTCCACAGCGAGTACATGTTGAACAGGATGTGCAGGATTCCGAAGACGCCCTCGGTGGCCGGCATGTGGAGGAACGCGCCGGTGATCATCCGGTACCACTCGCCCGCCACCACCCCCTCCGCGTGGAAGGCTGCCGGGAACCCGTCCTGGTACACGTAGTGCCCGCCGTCGGGGCCGACGAGCCCCGCGCCCAGCATCCCGAACCGGTCCACGACGGCCGGGCGCACCAGCTCGGCGAGGTAGGCCACGATGTTCAGGCCCATCAGGACGTACGTGACGAGCGGCACGGCCGACACCCGTCCGCCGAAGACCGTGCGGGCCTGGCGGACCGAGCGGACGCCCTCCTTCACGCAGTCGGGGCAGTGGTGGCCGACGGCCGCCGAGCGCATGCAGTCGGGGCAGATGGGCCGCTCACAGCGGGTGCAGCCGACGTAGGTCTCCACCTTGGGATGGCGGTAGCAGGTGGTGGCCGCGGGGGTCGTGGCGGGTTGGGACTCGGCTTCCACGGCCGGCTCCTCTGAGGTTCGGGGAGGGGGACAGAGCCGGTGGGGACGGCGGCGAACAAAATAGCGAACGCCGTCAGGTGCCGGTGCCCCGGGTGCGGTTCAGCCAGGCGGCTGCCCGCGTGAGCGCCGCGTCCGCCTCGGGCAGGAACCCGGCCGCGCCCAGGAACCCGTGGAACACCCCCGGATACAGCGCCACCTCCGCTCGCACCCCGGCGCACGCGAGCCGCCGCGCGTAGGCGAGACCCTCGTCGCGCAGCGGGTCGCAGTCCGCGAGGAGCACGAGGGCGGGCGGCAGCCCGTCGAGGTCGGGCGCGAGTCCGGGTGAGGCGGCGACGGGATCGCCGCCGGCACCGAGGTACTGCTCCCAGTACCAGCGCATATGGGCCGTCGTGTGGAAGAACCCCCGTCCGAACGCCACCGGGGACTCGCCGCCGAGCCGGTGGTCGAGCACGGGGTACAGCAGCAACTGGGCCGCGATCGTCGGCCCCTCGGGATCGCCCTGGGCCCGCTGTGCGACGGCGGCGGCCAGGTTCCCGCCGCTGGAGTCCCCGGCGACGAACAGCCGGTCCGGGTCGCACCCCAGTTCCTTCGCGTGCGCGGCGGCCCACCGCGTCACGGCGTACGCGTCGTGGGAGGCGGCCGGGAAGGGGTGTTCGGGGGCCCGCCGGTAGTCGACGGAGACCACCGACGCACCGGACAGCGCGGCGAGTCGGCGGCAGAGCCCGTCGTGCGTGTCGAGGTCGCAGAGCACCCACCCGCCGCCGTGCAGGAACACCACGAGCGGGCGCGGGCCGTCGGGCTCGGGCTCGTAGATCCGTACGGGCACGGGGGTATCGAGATCCGGCGCGGGCACCCGGCGCTCGGTCACCGATCTCATCGGCACCACAGGCTCTCCGAGCCCCGCCCGCGCGGCGGCCCGCAGGGCGTCCGCGTCGAGGGGACCGTCGCCCGGGTCGGGGAACGCGGCCGACATGGCGTCGCACAGGGTGCGCGCCTGCGGGGTGAGGGGGTCGTGCGCCGTCATCCCGCCGTCGACCCCCCGTCCACGGTGAACTCCGTGCCGGTGATGTACGAGGAGGCGTCCGACGCCAGGAACAGGACCAGTTCGCCGACCTCCTCCGGGCGGCCCATCCGGCCCAGCGGCAGATGCGACCAGTCCTTGCCGGAGACCCCGGCGATCATCGGGGTGTCGATGGCGCCCGGGTGCACCGAGTTGACGCGGATCCCGTACCCGGCCAGGTCGAGCGCCGATGACCGGGTCAGGCCACGCAGGCCGAACTTCGTGGAGCCGTACGCGGCGTGCCCCGGGATGCCGATGAGGCCCGCCGTCGACGAGACGTTGACGACGGATCCGCCGCCCGCCTCCCTCATCGCGGGCACCACGGCCTGGATGCCGAGGAACGGGCCGAGGAGATTGACCCGGATCAGCTGCTCGAAGTTCTCCAGGGTCTCCCGCTCGACCGGGGCGGTGCGCCACAGTGCCGCGTTGTTGACCAGCGCGTCGATGCGTCCGAAGGCGCCGAGCGTGGCATCGACGACCTCGCCCCAGCTGTCCGGGTCCGACACGTCGTGCCGCACGAACAGCCCGTGATCTCCGAGCGACCTGGCGACCTCGACGCCCTCCTCCTCCCGCACGTCCGTGACCACGACCCGCGCGCCGGCCGCCGCGGCGAGAGCGGCCTCCGCCGCGCCCTGCCCGCGCCCCGCGCCCGTGATGACGACGACCTTGCCGTCCAGTGAGACCGTCACTTCGCCTCCAGTGCCCGGAAGTGCGGGATGACCTTCTCGCCCCACTGGCGGATGGTCTCCATGCACGCCTCCTGCGGGACCGTGCCCATCTGGATCAGGCACATCACCTCGTCCACGCCGATCTCGCGCAGCTGCTCGACGTACGAGATCGCGGTGTCCGCGGAGCCGTAGGCGTGTTCGGCGTTGTAGGTGCCGGTGTCGACCGGGCGGGCCGGGATGTTCGTCTCGTGCAGCTTGGCGACGAGTTCCTCGCGGTCCTTGGCCATCGCGGCCACGTGGTCGGCGGCGTCTTCGGACTCCGCGTAGGAAGTGGGCGCGGGCGCGTTCCCGTACCAGTGCGCGATCGACTCGGCGAAGAAGCGCTGGCCGCGCGTGCCGAGGCGCAGGGCGAGGTCCGCGTCGTCGAGGACGATCGTCGGGCAGAGCGCCGAGAGGTGGTCGTTGACCTCGGTGGACACGAAGCGCTCGCCGGTGCGGGTCGCGATGGCCTCGTCGTAGACCTTCCGCATCGTGCGGACGTCGTCGGCGCCGGCGAAGCCCATCACCAGGGCCCCGATGCCGAGTTCGGCCGCGAGCTTGAGCGTGTCGTGCCTGGAGCAGGCCATGAAGAGCGGCGGGTGCGGGTTCTGCACCGGGCGGGGCAGGATCGCGCCGGGCCCGATGTCGATCGAGCCGTGCCACTCGAACTGCTCCTCGCGCCAGGCCGAGGAGAAGATCCGCAGGGCCTCCTCCATCTGCGGATACGTGTCCTCGGGGCGGACCCCGTACATCCGCATCTCCTGCTTCGTCGCGCCGCGGCCCGCGCCGATGTCGACGCGGCCGCCGGTCAGCGAGTCGAGCATCGCGGCCCGCTCGGCGACGCGGACGGGGTGCTGGTAGCCGAAGGGCATCGTGACGACGCCGTGCCCGATGCGGATCCGGGACGTCCTGGCCGCGACCCAGGTCAGGAAGATCTCGGACGCGCTCATGTGCGCGTACTGGGTGAGGGAGTGGTGCTCGACCGCCCAGATGCGGTCGAAGCCCATCTCCTCGGCGAACACGGCCTGTTCGACGCAGTCCCTGAGGACCTGGCGCTCGTTCTCTGGCGTCGGGTCGGCGAGCTGGGCCTCGAAGATCATGGAGAACTTCACGGGGATCCTCCCGAGTGATGTGTTTCTAATAGGAATACTTCTAGCAGGCATACGTGGGGCAGGGGAAGGGGCTACGTAGACTGCGTGCGTGGTGAAGAAGAAGGCGGTAGACGACGCGGCCGGCGCGGAGCGCCCCGCACTCCCGGCGACCAGCTGGGCGGTGCTCGGGCTGCTCTCCTTCGGTGAGGAGCTGTCCGGCTACGACCTGAAGAAGTGGTCCGACTGGTCCCTGCGCTTCTTCTACTGGAGTCCGTCGTTCAGTCAGATCTACAGCGAGCTCAAGCGGCTGGAGAAGGCCGGTTACGCGACCTCGCGGATGGTGGCGCAGGAGACCGGCACTCGTGACAAGCGGGTCTACCGGATCACCGACGAGGGCATGGAGGCCGTGCGGACCTGGGCGCGCGAGGCGCCCGTCGACCCGCCCGTCCTCAAGCACGGGCCCATGCTGCGGCTCTGGCTCGGGCACCTGCTCGAAGGTGAGCAGATGCGTGAAGTGCTCGCGCGGCACCGGGAGTTCGCCGAGACGATGCGGGTGCGCGCGGAGGAGGACGTGGAGGGCGCGAAGGCGAACGAGGCCTGGACGTACCCCACGCTCACGCTCAAGTGGGCCGAGCGGTACTACGCGTCGGAGCGCGACCTGGCCGACGCCATGCTCGCGGACATCGAGGAGCTGGAGCGCGGCAAGCGCCCGTAGGTGCGCCGGAAGTAGAGCAGCGGCCCCGCGTCGCGGTGCGTGGTCAGTGAGGTGACCCGGCCGAGCGCGATGGCGTGGTCGCCGCCGTCGAGCACGTCGGCGAGCTCGCACTCGATCGTGGCGAGCGCTCCGTCGAGCAGGGGGGCGCCGTTGCCGCCCGGCCGCCAGGGTGTGCCCGCGAACTTGTCGCCGCCCGTCACCGCGAAGCGCCGGCACAGCTCGCGCTGGTCCTCGGCGAGGACGTTGACGGCGAACCGGCCCGCTGCCCTGATCCGTGGCCAGGTCGTCGAGGTGTGCGCCGGGCAGAAGCAGACCAGGGGCGGGTCGAGCGAGACCGACGAGAACGACTGCACGGCCATGCCCGCGGGCCGCCCGTCCGCGTCCAGTGCGGTGATGACCGCGACGCCCGTACAGAAACCGGCGAGGGCGGACTTCAGGTCCTCGGCCGAAGTGGCGGGGTGGGTGGGGATCGGCATGCGAGGCCTCCAAGGAATGTGCCTACTAGGTATATGCCTAACCGAAACACCTGTGATTGGATACCGGCCACGCTCGCACGTCAAGTACCCCTGATCACAGGGAGGGTCCGTGACCAGCACCACCCCACCGCGTACGCTCGCCCAGCTCCCCGAGTACGCCGCCGCCGCGTACGGCGACCGGGAGGCACTCGCCGACGGCGAGGTCCGCTGGAGCTTCCGCCGGCTGCGCGACGAGATCGCCGCGGCCTCGCGCGCCGCCGTCGCGCACGGCATACGCCCCGGCACCCGCGTCGCGATCTGGGCCGCCAACAGCCGTCAGTGGATCCTCGCCGCACTGGGCGCGGTCGGTGCCGGGGCGGTCCTCGTCCCGGTCAACACGCGCTACAAGGCGGCCGAGGCCGCCGACATCATCCGCCGCAGCGGCGCCGAACTCCTCTTCACGGAGCGCGGCTTCCTCGGCACCGACTACGTCCACACACTCCGGGCGAGCGGTGAGGACCTCGGCGCCCTGCGCTCCGTGGTCGTCCTCCGCGGCGACGCGCACGACGACGCTCTCGCATGGGAGACGTACCTGAAGGCGGGCGAAGGAGTCACCGACACCGAACGCCTGGCCCGGGCCGCCGCCGTGGGCCCCGACGACCTCAGCGACATCCTCTACACCTCCGGCACCACCGGCCGCCCCAAGGGCGTGACGACGACCCATGGACAGACGCTCCGCCTCTACGAGGAGTGGTCGCACCAGGTCACCCTGAGAACCGGCGACCGCTACCTCCTGCTGAACCCGTTCTTCCACACCTTCGGCTACAAGGCGGGCATCATCGCCTGTCTGCTGCGCGGCGTCACGATGCTGCCCGAGGAGGTCTACGACGCCGACCGCGTCCTGGAGCGCATCGCCACCGAACGCGTCTCGTGCCTGATGGGCCCGCCGACGGTGTTCCACGGCCTGATCCACCACCCCCACCGGAGCGAAGCGGACCTCGGAGCGCTGCGGCTCGCCGGAACCGGCGCCGCGGCCGTCCCGACCGAACTGGTCGAACTCATCCGCACCGAACTCGGCGCCCCCCACGTGTTCACGGCGTACGGACTCACCGAGTCGGGCGGCGTCGTCTCCGTGTGCCCCACGGACGCCGACGCGTGGACGGTCGCGCACACGGTGGGCCGCGCGCTGCCCGGCACCGAGATCAGGATCGCCTCACCGCTGGGCGACGAACTGCCCGCCGGCGAACCGGGCGAGGTACAGGTGCGCGGCTACCACGTGATGCGCGGCTACCTGGACGACGAAACAGCGACCCATGAGGCAGTCGCCCAGGACGGCTGGCTCCGCACGGGTGACATCGGCACGCTCGACGACCGCGGCTTCCTCACCATCACGGACCGGCTCAAGGACATGTACGTCGTGGGCGGGTTCAACGCGTACCCGGCCGAGGTCGAGAACACGCTCCTGGGCCACGAACTGATAGTCGACGCGGCCGTGGTCGGCGCCCCGGACGAACGGCTGGGTGAGGTGGGTGTCGCCTTCATCGTCGTGTCCGGACCCGTGGACGCGGAGCAGCTCACCGCATGGACGCGCGAGCGCCTGGCCAACTTCAAGGTGCCGCGCCGTTTCGTGACAGTCCGCGAGTTGCCGCGCAACGCGGGCGGCAAGCTCCTGAAAGGCGCGCTGCGCAGCAAGGCAAGGGGAGACCGGGGATGAATTTCACCAGGGAACAGGACGAACTGCGCTCCGCCGTACGGGCGGTGCTGACCCGGCACGAGGGTGCGGCCGCGTGGGGCCCGCTCACCGAGGCGGTCGGCGCGGCGGGCCTCGGGGTGCCGGAGGAGTACGGAGGGTACGGCGGCGGCACGGTGGAGACGTACGTGGTCATGGAGGAACTGGGCCGGGCACTCAGCCCGGTCCCGTACCTGGCCTCCACCGTCCTGGCCACCCAGGCGCTGCTCGCGTCCGGCAACGCGCAGGCCTGCGCGGAGCTGCTCCCCGAGCTCGCCGACGGCACCGCGGTGGGAGCGCTGGCCTGGGCGGAGGACGGAAGCTGGGAACCGGAGGCGATGAACGCCCGGGTCCGAGCGGGCCGGCTCACCGGAGTGAAGGAGCACGTCCTGACGGGCCCAGGAAGCCCGGACACCCTGCTGGTCCTGGCCCGGGGCGAAGGCGGACTCGGACTGTTCCGGGTCGACGTTCCCGAAACCGGGTTCACGCCGCTGCCCACCATGGACCAGACCCGCCCCCAGGCCCGAGTCACCTTCGACGGGTCCCCGGCCGAACTCCTCGCAGCCGACGGAGAACGTGTCCTGTCCCGAGTACGGGACCTCGCCTGCACAGCGCTGGCCGCCGAACAGACAGGCGCCGCAACCCGGGCACTCGCGGACACCGTCCAGTACGCCAAGGACCGTGTGCAGTTCGGGCGGCCCATCGGCTCGTTCCAGGCGGTCAAACACCGGACAGCCGACCTGCACGTCCAACTGGAGGCGGCACGCTCACTGGCACTGGAGGCCGCGCACTCCAACGCCGCACCCCACCTGGCGGCAGCGGCAGAAGCCGCCTGTTCCCAGGCGTACGAGCAAGTGGCCGGCGAGATGATCCAGCTGCACGGAGGCATAGGCATCACCTGGGAACACGAGGCCCACCGCCACCTGAAGCGGGCCCACTCGGGCCACCACCTGTTCGGCACCCCCTCGGCACACCGCCGACGGCTCGCCGACAGGCTGGGCCTGACCCCGGTGGCGTAGCCTCGGGACTCCCGCCACACGACAGCACCATCGGAGCCGCCCAATGTCCGGGATCACTGACAACGGCGTACTGCTGCTGCCGGCGGCGGAACGGACCGCCGCGCCCTGGAAGAACGGCGGCGGGACCACGCGCGAGATCGCGGCCGCGCCACCGGGGGCGGACATGAGCGTCTTCCGCTGGCGGGTGAGCCTCGCGGACGTCGAGGGCGACGGCCCGTTCTCGACGTTCCCCGAAGTCGACCGGACCCTGACGATGGTCGAGGGCGCCGGCATGGAACTGACTCTCGGCGGCGAACTCAGAACCGTGGACGAGCGCTACGTTCCACAGGACTTCCGAGGCGACGTCCCGACCGACTGCCACCTCATCGACGGCCCGGTCGTGAACTTCAACGTCATGTGGCGCAGGGGAGCGGGCACGCCCCCGTCGGTGGCAGTGGTCCGGGGCCGCCTCACCATCACCGGCAAGGCCCTGGTGGTAGCCCTCGACGAACAGGGCGCCGACATCGCCGACGTCACGCTCAACCGCTACGACGCGGCGCTGATGGACGCCACCACCAGTACGGCCGCTCTGCACGCCAGAGGGCGCACCGCCGTAGTCACGTTCTCCTGAGCGCCACACCGCCGGAAAAGGAGAGCCCCACCGTCCGGCAGCCGCCCCCGACGGGAGGGGACGTGGCGGGATGTGCGCGCGGAGCCACCCCAGGGAGCGCCCGGGACGCAACCCTCTGGTGCCCAGAACCCATAGAACGGCGACCACGTACATCCCGCCGCGTCCCCGCACCCCTAAACGGCGAGACGCGGCACGCACGGCGCAGCACCCTCAAACGGCGAGACGCACGGAGAGCGGCGTAGCACCCCTGGACGGCGAGACGCACCGAGAACGGCGCAGCACTCCCAACGGCGAAACACAGGAAGGACCTCGCAGCGCGCACGAAGGGCGAGGCGCGGCACGCACGGCGCCGCACCCCCGAATGGCGAGGCGACGCACCGCGCGGCGCCCCCGAACGGCGAGACGCACCGAGAGCGGCGCAGCACCCCCCCACGCACAGGGCGAGGCGCGGAACGCACGGTGCCGTACTCAGGAACGGCGAGACGCACCGAGAGCGGCGCAGCACCCCACACACACCGCGAGACGCGGCACGCACGGTGCCGCACCCGGGAACGGTGAGACGCCCCACGGCCGAGGCCGCGAGGCGCGCCGCACCACGGCCGGACGCGGCACCGGAGCGCGTCAGCCCTCCAGCACCCGAGCCCGGCAAGCCGCAGGCGTCCCCCAGGCGTCCCGCAGCGGTCGGGCCTTGCGCAGCCACAGCGACAGGTCCAGCTCCTGCGTGTACCCGATCGCCCCATGGAGCTGAAGCGCAGCCCGCGCCGCCGCGTAGGACGCCTCACCCGCAGCGACCTTCGCCGCCGCAATGTCCCCGGGCGCAAGCGAGAGCGCCGCCCCGAACACCAGCGGCCGCGCGAACTCCAGCCCCGTGAGCGCGTCCGCGAGCCGGTGTTTCACTGCCTGGAAGGAGCCGATGGGGGCGCCGAACTGGGTGCGCTGCGTGACGTATTCGACGGTCCGGTGCAGCAGGGAGAGCCCCACGCCGAGCGACTGCGCGGCGGTGAGGAACGAGGCGAGGTCCCCAGCCCGCGCCGCCGCGTCCCGCACGTCCGGCCCCCGCGCGAGCAGGGTCCCACCGTCCGCAGGCGCGTAGAGCCGGCGGGCAGGATCGGCGGACGGCAGCAGAGGCCCGTGGCCGCCGGAGGCGAGCCGCAGCTCGTCACCGCTGACGACGAAGACGGCGTCGGCGCAATCCGCGTCGAGGACGTACGAGGAGCCCACGCCCAAGGAGACGACCGCGTCCCCGGAGGCGATCTGGGGAAGCCATTCCTTGGCGACATCGGGCAGGAAGGCCAACAGCCGAGCGGCGGCAGCAGTCTCCACCACGGGCCCAGGCACTCCGTGTCGCCCCAACTCGACGTAGGAGAGGGCCAGTTCGACCGGCAGGAACCCCGCCCCGTCGAACGCCTCCGGAACGCCGAGCGCGAAGACCCCCGTCCCGCCCAGCCGCTCCCACAGAGCCCGCCCGGGCCCATGGTCGCCGGACGACCAGGCCCGGATCACAGCGGGCGTATCCGCGGAGCCCAGAAGCCGGTCGAGCGTGCGCCCGAACTCGCCCTGCTCCGCGTCGAGGAGGAACCTCATCAGCGCCGTCCCTTCGGCAGGCCGAGCAGCCGCTCGGCGATGATGTCGCGCTGGATCTCGTTGGTCCCCGCATAGATGGGTCCGGCAAGGGAGAAGACGTAGCCCTCGCCCCACCCCCCGTCGTCGGCCAGCTCCCCGTCCGCGCCGAGAAGATCGAGCGCGGTCTCATGCAGAGCTATGTCGTACTCGGACCAGAACACCTTGTTCAGACTGGACTCGGCGCCGATCGTCCCGCCGGCCGCGAACCGCGACGCATTGGCGTAGGTGAACAACTGGTACGCCCGTGCCCCGATCAAGGCATCGGCGACCCGATCGCGAGTGCCCGCGTCTTCCCCTCGCTCCCGCCACAGCCGCACGAGCCGGTCGGCGGAAGCGAGGAAGCGCCCGGGGGAGCGCAGGGTGAGCCCCCGCTCGTTCCCCGTGGTGGACATCGCGATCCGCCACCCGTTGCCAGGCTCACCGACGACGTCCGCGTCGGGTACGAAGACGCGGTCGAGGAACAGCTCGGCGAACGCGGGCTTCCCGTCGAGCCGCCCGATGGGCCGCACGGTCACCCCGGGCGCCCGCAGGTCGAACATCAGGTAGGTCAGGCCCTGATGGGGCTTGGGCGCGTCGGGGTCCGTACGGAAGATGCCGAAGGCGCGGTCGGCGAACGCGGCACGCGAAGACCAGGTCTTCTGCCCGGACAGCAGCCAGCCCCCCTCGGTGCGCACGGCCTTGGACTTGAGGGACGCCAGGTCGGAACCGGCCTCGGGCTCGGACCAGGCCTGCGCCCAGATCGTCTCGCCGCTCGCCATGGACGGCAGCACCCGGGCCCGCTGCTCGGGGGTGCCGTGGTCGAAGAGGGTCGGCGCGAGCAGGTTGATGCCGTTCTGCGAAACACGGCCCGGGGCGCCCGCGGCGTAGTACTCCTCCTCGAAGAGCAGCCACGTGAAGATGTCGGCGCCCCGCCCTCCGAACTCCTCGGGCCAGGACACCACCGACCAGCGGCCGGCGTGGAGCTCGGCCTCCCACGCGCGGTGCGCAGCGAACCCCTCCTCGGTCTCCAGGGACGGCAGCGGCTCGCCCGGGACATGCGCGGCAAGCCACTCCCGTGCCTCGGCGCGGAGCGCGTCCTCCAAGGGCGTGAAGTCGAGGTCCATCAGGCATTCGCCTCCTTCATCGCGCGTACGTCCATGCCGCCGAGGGAGTCCTTCGCCGTCTCCGCGTTGTGCGCGTGGGCGAGATGGTGCAGGCCGAACACGGAGTCCATGCCCGCGTGCAGGCCCTGCAGGTCCTCCGCCTGGTTCACCGCCCGCTTGGTGAGGGCGAGCCCGAGCCGCGGCATCTCGGCGACGCGCAACGCCAACTCGTCCGTCGTCCCGGCCAGTTCACCGCGCGATACGACGCGGTTGACCATCCCCACCTCGTACGCCCGGCGGGCGCTCATCCGGTCGCCGGTGAACAGGAACTCCTTGGCGACGCGCGGCGGCATCACCCAGGGGTGCGCGAAGTACTCGACGCCGGGGATCCCCATGCGCACGACGGGATCCGCGAAGAACGCGTCGTCGGAGGCCACGATCAGGTCGCAGACCCACGCGAGCATCAGCCCGCCCGCCACACACGCCCCGTGGACCGAGGCGATCACCGGCTTCGGCAGCTCGCGCCAGCGCCGGCACATGCCGAGATACACCTCCGACTCACGGGCGAACCGCGACTCGGCGCCCTGCTTGTCCGAGTGGTCCCACCAGAGCCCGGCCCGCCGCTCGAAGGGCAGATGCGCGTCCCGCTCCGGGGTGCCGATGTCGTGCCCCGCGGAGAAGTGGTCCCCCGCGCCGGCCAGGACGACGACCTTGACGTCGGGGTCGTCGGCCGCGCGGTAGAAGGCGGCGTCCAGGGCGTAGGTCATCGCCGAGTTCTGCGCGTTGCGGTACCGCGGACGGTTCATCGTCACGTACGCGACCGGGCCGCGGCGCTCGTACAGGACAGGCTCGGGACCCTGGTGCGGGGCGGGCTCGGGGCCCTCGTGCGGGGCGGGTCGAGGACTGTCGTGGGCTGCGGGCATCGGAAACATCCTTCCCTAACAAGTGTTTGGTAGGTTAACGTACGTCCATGAGCAGCGTCGAGGAGTTTCGCGCCGAGATCCGGGCCTGGCTCGCGGACCATCTCGTAGGGGAGTTCGCCGAGTTGAGGGGCCGCGGCGGGCCGGGCCGTGAGCACGAGGCGTTCGAAGGGCGGCTCGCCTGGGAGCGGCACATGGCGGCGCACGGGTGGACCTGCGTCGGCTGGCCCGTCGAGCACGGAGGCCGCGGCGCGAGCCTCGAGGAACAGATCGCGTTCCACGAGGAGTACGCGCTCGCGGACGCGCCCGCCCGGGTCAACCACATCGGTGAGCAGCTCCTCGGACCGACGCTCATCGCCTTCGGCACGGAGGAGCAGAAGAAGCGCTTCCTGCCGCCGATCGTCGCCGTCGAGGAGCTGTGGTGCCAGGGCTACAGCGAGCCGGACGCGGGCTCCGACCTGGCGAACGTCCGCACGAGAGGCGCCCTGTCACCCGACGGTTCGCAGTGGGTCGTCGACGGTCAGAAGATCTGGACCTCGCTCGCCCATGAGGCGCAGTGGTGCTTCGTCGTCGCCCGCACCGAACCCGGCTCGCGGCGGCACGCCGGCCTGTCCTATCTCCTCGTGCCCCTGGACCGGCCGGGCGTAGAGGTGCGCCCCATCGTGCAGCTCACGGGCACCAGCGAGTTCAACGAGGTGTTCTTCGACGGAGCCCGCACCGACGCGTCCCACGTCGTCGGCGAGCCCGGCGACGGCTGGAGGATCGCGATGGCCACCCTCGGTTTCGAGCGCGGCGTCTCCACCCTCGGCCAGCAGGTCGGATTCCGCCGCGAATGGGACGCTCTCGCGGAGCTGGCCAGGAAGAACGGGGCGATCGCCGACCCCCTGATCCGCGACCGCCTCGTCCGGGCGTGGATCGACCTGGAGGCCATGGCGGCCTCCGCCCGGCGCGGCGTCGACCCCTCCGTCGGCAAGCTCCACTGGGCGGCCTGGCACCGCGGTCTCGGTGAGCTCGCCATGGACGTGTGCGGCGCCGCGTCCACGGTGGCCGCCGGCGAACCCTACGAACTCGACGACTGGCAGCGGCTGTTCCTCTTCTCCCGCGCCGACACCATCTACGCCGGATCCGACGAGATCCAGAAGAACATCGTCGCCGAGCGCCTGCTCGGCCTGCCCAAGGAGGCGCGGGTATGAGCGCGAAGCCCGAGTACGTGCCCGGCCACGGCCTGCTGAAGGGGCGCACGGCCGTCATCACCGCGGCCGCCGGAGCCGGGATCGGCGGCGCGACGGCACGCAAGTTCCTCGAGGAGGGCGCCCGCGTCCTCATCAGCGACGCCCACGCCCGCAGGCTCAAGGAGAGCGAACAGGCGCTCGCCGACGAGTTCGGCGCGGCGAACGTCGCCTCACTGCCCTGCGACGTCACCGACGAGGAACAGGTCGCGGCCCTGTTCGCGCTGGCCGCAGAGGCGCACGGCGGCCTCGACATCGTGGTCAACAACGCCGGTCTCGGCGGCACTTCGGACCTCGTCGACATGGCGGACGACCAGTGGTCCCGCGTCCTCGACGTCACCCTGAACGGGACGTTCCGGTGTACCAGGGCCGCCCTGCGTGCCTTCCGCGACACCGGCCGCCACGGCGTCGTCGTGAACAACGCGTCCGTCGTCGGCTGGCGTGCCCAGGCAGGGCAGGCCCACTACGCCGCCGCCAAGGCCGGCGTCATGGCCCTCACCCGGTGTGCCGCGATCGAGGCCGCCGCGTACGGCGTCCGGGTCAACGCGGTCTCGCCCAGCCTCGCCATGCACCCCCATCTCGTGAAGGTCACCTCCGCCGAACTCCTCACCGAACTCACCGAGAAGGAGGCCTTCGGCCGGTACGCCGAGCCCTGGGAGATCGCCAACGTGATCGTGTTCCTGGCGTCCGGCTACTCCTCGTACATGACGGGCGAGGTCGTCTCCGTCAGCAGCCAGCATGCGTAGCGCCGCCGCCGCGCCGGTGAGGACGACAATGGACCCGTGCCTACCAAGAAGAAGCCCCAGGTGACCGCCTCGCCCGAGCGCCGCCGCGAACTCCTCGACACCGCGGCCGAGGTCTTCGCCGCCCAGGGGTACAACGCCACGACCGTCCGCAAGATCGCCGACCACGCGGGCATGCTCGCGGGCAGCCTCTACTACCACTTCGACTCCAAGGAGTCGATGCTCGAAGAGATCCTGCGGACCTTCCTCGACGAGCTGTGGCACGGATACGACTCCGTCCTCGACTCCCGGCTCGGCCCCAGGGAAACCCTGGAGGCCCTCGTCACCGAGTCCTTCCGCGAGATCGACCGGCACCGCGCCGCCGTCGCCATCTACCAGAAGGAGTCCAAGCACCTCGCCGTCCAGGAGCGCTTCGAGTTCCTCGCTGCCTCCCAGCGCAAGTTCGAGAAGGCGTGGCTCTCCACCCTGGAGCGCGGCGTCGCCGCCGAGGTGTTCCGCGCCGACCTCGACATCCGGCTCACCTACCGGTTCGTCCGCGACACCGTCTGGGTCGCCGCGTCCTGGTACCGCCCCGGCGGACAGCACAGCCCCGAGGAGATCGCCCGCCAGTACCTCTCGATGGTCCTGGACGGCATCGCCGTACGCGTCACCCAACCCTGAAGGGAAACCCGTCATGGCCGAGGCCTACATAGTCGAAGCGGTCCGCACCCCCGTCGGACGGCGCAAGGGAGGCCTCGCCGCCGCCCACCCCGCCGACCTCGGCGCGCACGTCCTCAAGGAGCTCGTCGCCCGCTCCGGGATCGACCCCGCCGCCGTCGAGGACGTCGTCTTCGGCTGCCTCGACACGGTGGGCCCGCAGGCCGGTGACATCGCGCGGACGGCCTGGCTCGCCGCCGGCCTCCCCGAGGAGGTCCCCGGCGTGACCATCGACCGCCAGTGCGGTTCGTCACAGCAGGCCGTGCACTTCGCGGCGCAGGGCGTCCTGTCCGGCACCCAGGACCTCGTCGTCGCCGGCGGCACCCAGAACATGACGCAGATCCCCATCGCCTTCGCCTCCCGCCAGGCCGCCGAGCCCCTCGGCCTCACGGACGGCCCGTACGCGGGCAGCGAGGGCTGGCGCGCCCGCTACGGCGACCAGCCGGTGAACCAGTTCCACGGCGCCGAGCTCATCGCCCGAAAGTGGGGCATCACCCGCCGTGACCAGGAGGAGTGGGCCCTGCGCTCCCACGAGCGGGCGATCCGCGCCATCGACGAGGGCCGCTTCGCCCGCGAGACCACCGCCTACGGAGACGTCACCGTGGACGAGGGCCCCCGCCGCGACACCACTCTGGAGAAGATGGCGGGCCTCAAGCCCGTCGTCGAGGGCGGCACGATCACCGCGGCCTGCTCCTCGCAGGTCTCCGACGGCGCCGCCGCGATGCTCCTCGCCTCGGAGCGCGCCGTACGCGAGCACGGCCTCACCCCGCGCGCCCGCGTCCACCACCTCTCCGTACGCGGCGAGGACCCCATCCGCATGCTCTCCGCGCCGATCCCCGCGACGGCGTACGCGCTGAAGAAGACCGGCCTGTCCATGGACGACATCGACCTCGTCGAGATCAACGAGGCCTTCGCCCCCGTCGTCCTCGCCTGGCTCAAGGAGACGGGCACGGACCCGGAGAGGGTGAACGTGAACGGGGGAGCCATCGCCCTCGGGCACCCCCTGGGCGCGACCGGCGCGAAGCTGATGACGACGCTGCTGCACGAGCTGGAGCGCACGGGCGGGCGCTACGGACTGCAGACGATGTGCGAGGGAGGCGGCCAGGCGAACGTCACGATCATCGAGCGTCTCTAGTCCCGTGAGGGTCGTGCTAAGGTCGATGACGTTGCAGTTTTGGTACCCATAGACTTTATGTGCGCCTGACGGGAATGTTCCTCAGGCGCATTATTGTTTTCCGGCCGGTCCTCCGGGCCAACTCCGGATGGGGCTCAATGGTGCGACTGGAGATTCGAAGGACTCGGATTTCCGTACCGCCCCAGTAAAGGAGATTGTTATGGCCACCGGAACCGTGAAGTGGTTCAACTCGGAAAAGGGCTTCGGCTTCATCGAGCAGGACGGCGGCGGCGCCGACGTCTTCGCCCACTACTCCAACATCGCCACCTCGGGCTTCCGTGAGCTCCAGGAAGGCCAGAAGGTGACGTTCGACGTCACGCAGGGCCAGAAGGGCCCCCAGGCGGAGAACATCCTCCCCGCCTGAAACACCGCTTGATCCCAAGGATCACGCACCCCACGGCCGGGGTCCGCACCGCGAAGGTGCGGGCCCCGGCCCGTGCTGTCCCCAGGCCGGCGGCCCGCAGACGCGTCGATGGCCACCGGCTCCCGGCCGCCCAGGCCCAGGAAGGCATGCCCGCATGGCTAACCCCGCACGTCCGCCCCGCCCGACCCGCAACCGGTCCGCATCCGCTTCAGGAAGCGCGGGCGCCGGAAACGCCGGAAGGAATTCCCGGGGCGGAAGGTCCGGCGGAAAGGGCCGCGTTCCCGAGCGCAGGCCCACGCCGCCGCAGGAATTCACGATGCCGGAGAACACGACGCCCGCGCTGCCCGCGGCCGCGACGTTCGCCGAGCTCGACATGCCGGCCGGCCTTCTGAAGACGCTCACCGAGCAGGGCGTCACCGAGCCGTTCCCCATTCAGGGCGCCACCCTCCCCAACTCCCTCGCGGGACGCGACCTCCTCGGCCGTGGCCGCACCGGCTCCGGCAAGACCCTCGCGTTCGGCCTGCCGATGCTCGCCCGCACCGCCGGCCTCAAGGCGGAGCCGCGCATGCCGCTGGCCCTCGTCCTCGTGCCGACCCGCGAGCTCGCCCAGCAGGTCACCGACGCCCTCACGCCGTACGCGGGCGCCGTCAGGCTCCGCCTGACCACCGTCGTCGGCGGCATGTCGATCTCCCGTCAGGCGTCCTCCCTGCGCCGCGGCGCGGACGTCGTCGTGGCGACGCCCGGCCGCCTCAAGGACCTCATCGAGCGCGGCGACTGCGACCTGTCCGAGGTGCGGATCACCGTCCTCGACGAGGCCGACCAGATGGCCGACATGGGCTTCATGCCGCAGGTCACGGCGCTCCTCAAGCAGGTCGCCCCGGGCGGCCAGACCATGCTGTTCTCGGCGACGCTCGACCGGAACGTCGACCGGCTCGTCCGGCAGTTCCTCACCGACCCGGTCGTCCACTCCGTGGACCCGTCGGCGGGCGCCGTCACCACGATGGAGCACCACGTCCTCCACGTGCTCGACGAGACCGACAAGAAGGCCGTCACCGCGCGCATCGCCGCCCGTGAAGGCCGCGTGATCCTCTTCGTCGACACCAAGCGGTCCGCCGACCGGCTCGCCAAGCGGCTCCTCGCCAGCGGTGTCCTCGCGGCGCCGCTGCACGGCGGACGCTCGCAGCCGCAGCGCAACCGCACCCTGGAGCAGTTCAAGGACGGCCGGGTCACGGCCCTCGTCGCCACGAACGTCGCCGCCCGAGGCATACACGTCGACGACCTCGGCCTCGTCGTGAACGTCGACCCGCCGACCGAGCACAAGGACTACCTGCACCGCGGCGGCCGCACCGCCCGCGCCGGTGAGTCCGGCAGCGTCGTCACGCTGGTCCTGCCCGAGCAGAAGCGCGATGTCACGCGCCTCATGCGGGACGCGGGCATCCGCCCGCAGACCACCCAGGTCAAGTCCACCGACGAAGAGCTCGTCCGTATCACCGGCGCACGCGAGCCCTCCGGCGTCCCCGCCGTCATCGAGGTCCCGGAGCCGACCGCTCCGGCGGCCTCCGGCGCCCGCAAGCCGCGGCGCAGCCGTGGCGGCAGCGGACGCGGCCAGGGCACCGGCCAGGCAGGGCGCGCCCAGGGCGGGCGCGCGCAGGCCGGGCGCGGCGAAGGCGGCGGCCAGGGCGGCGGGCGCGGCCAGGCCGTCCAGGGCGGCCGTTCCCAGGGCGCCGGTGGCCGTTCCCAGGGCGGTCGTGGCCAGGGTGGTCCCGGGCAGGGCGGCGCAGGCCAGAGCGCCGGCGGGCGCGGCGGCCGGGCGCGACGCGGTCCGCGTGACGCCGGGCGCGGCGCGGCCGCGTAACCGGTACTCCAGCTGAGCGGCGGGGCGGTGGGACGAGGTGAACAGCCTCGCCCCACCGCCCCGCTTCGCGTTCGTGTGCGCGTCAGTCGAGGAGCCGGTGGCGCAGGGCCGTGACCGTGTGCCCGTCGAGGCCGAGCCCCCGCGAGACGTACCGGCCCAGGCTGCCGTAGTCCGCCCGCGCCTGGTCGACGGCCGCCGACAGATACTCCGTACGGACTTCTTGGAGCGGGATCAGCAGGTCCGGGTTGAGCATCATGCCGGACTGCTTCAGCCCCTCGCGCACCTTCGCGTCGTACGCGGCACGGAACGCGTTCGATGCCAAGTAGTCGTCCACGGCGGTCCGTTCGGGGACGCCGAGCAGCAGCAGGAGGACGTACGTCGTCCAGCCCGTGCGGTCCTTCCCGGATGTGCAGTGGTACAGGAGCGCGCCCCGGCCCCCGGTGCCGTACGCGGCGTCGCGCAGGGTGGCCGCGAACCGCGCGCGGTTGTCCGCGTCCGACACGAACCGCGGATACACGCTCCGCATGAACGCGGCCGCCCGGCCGCCGCCGAGCATCTCCTCCTGCCGCGCGGGGTCCTTGGAACCGATCGCGGCCATCATCTGCGCGTACAGACCGTTGTCGGAGACGGGCCGTGACTCCGCGGTGAGGCCGGCGGGGAGGCGGTCCGCGCCGTCGTACTGGATCTCCACCGGCACCCGGTAGTCGACCACCCGGCGCAGACCCAGGCCCGCGAGCGTGGTGACGTCGGCGTCGGTGAGCTTGGCCAGGGCGTCGGAGCGGTAGACGAGTCCGTGGCGGACGCGAGCGCCGCCGAGGGCCCGGTAGCCGCCCACGTCGCGGACGTTGACCGCGCCCTGGAGCGGGATGTGCCGGATCGGCGGGTCCTGGTACGGACGCCGTCCGGCCGCGGCGGCACCGGGCGCGACGGCCGCGGCCGTCAGGGTGGTGAGCGCGGCGCCGACGAGGGCGCGTCTCGAAACGGTGCGTGGCATCGCTGAACTCCCTTGCGGGAAGCGGGATCACCCTGGGGTAGGCAGGGTGCCGAGCACGTGCCGGGCCTCGGACATCACGCGGGCGACGAGCTCCTCACAGCTGGGGAGGTCCTCGATCACCCCCGCGACCTGGCCCGACGCCATGACGCCGAGGTCGGTGCGGCCCTCGACCATGGACGCCTTGAGGAGCATGGGGGTGTTCGCGGCGAGCAGGACCTGGCTCCACGACAGTTCCTTGCCGTGCTTCATCGCCAGTCCGTCGCGGACCATCTGGGGCCAGCTCAGGCCCGACAGCTTCCTGAACCCGGCGGCCCGCCGCACGGCCTGCACGAGCGCGCGGGTGCGCCCCGCCCGTTCCAGCGAGTCGACGAGATCCGTCCGCAGCATGCGGTGCGGCAGACCGTCCACGGCGGTCGTCACCGTGACATCCCTGACCGTGGCCGCCAGATATCTCGCCTTCACCGCGTCCGGGACGGTCGAGTCGGAGGTGAGCAGGAAACGGGTGCCCATGGCGACGCCGGCCGCCCCGTACGCGAGGGCGGCGACCAGGCCGCGTCCGTCATGGAACCCGCCCGCGCCGATCACGGGGATGTCCACGGCGTCCACGACCTGCGGCAGCAGCACCGTCGTCGCGACGTCCCCCGTGTGCCCCCCGCCCTCGCCGCCCTGCACGATGACGGCGTCCGCGCCCCACGCGGCGACCTTCTCCGCGTGCCGTCGGGCACCGATGGACGGGATGACGACGACGCCCGCGTCCTTCAGTTCGGCGATCAGGTCACGGGACGGCGCGAGCGCGAAGGAGGCGACCCGCACCCCCTCGTCGATGATCAGCCGCACCCGGTCCCGCGCGTCACCGGCGTCCGCGCGCAAATTGACCCCGAAGGGTTCGTCCGTACGGGACTTCACCTCGCGCACCGCCGACCTGAGCCGGTCGAGGGTCATGGTGGCGGAGGCGAGGATGCCGAGCGCCCCGGCGTTCGCCGACGCCGACACGAGGCGCGGGCCGGCGACCCAGCCCATGCCGGTCTGCACGAGCGGGTGACGGACGCCGACCAGCTTGGTGAACGCCGTCTCGAGGGTCGCGTCGCTCATGCGGGCCTGACCTCGCGGTCGCGCAGGCCCTTCGGGTCGATGACCTCACGGATCAGCCGCAGCTCCTCGGGGGTGGGCTCGCGCGTCTGCGGCACCTCTCCCCCTTCCGGCAGGACCAGCGGGAAGCCCGTCGCCGCGATCACCTCGTCGACCGTCACTCCGGGGTGCACGGACGCGAGCCGCATCGAGCGGTCCGGCGTCTCGAAGTCGAAGACGCCGAGGTTCGACACGACCCGCGGGATGCGGTGGTAGCGCGTCGCCGACGGTCCCGCCGCGCCGGCGCTGTCGTACCCGACCCCGCTGATCATGTCGACCTTCTCGACGAACACGCGCGCGGAGTGCTTCGGGACCCAGTAACTCACCGGATTGTTGAGGGTGTTCACGGGCGCCCCGCGTACGCCGAGGAGCTGGCGGTCGGGGCGGTCCCAGTCGCCGATGCACGAGATGTTCTGGTTGCCGTGCCGGTCGATCTGGCTCGCGCCCATCATCACGTGGCGCCTGCCGCCGGTGACCATGGTGAGGTGCCGGCGGTACGGAAGCCAGCCCTCCGGCTCCCCGCCGAGACCCACGGTCATCGCCTCGCCGTCGGTGAGGAGCAGATCGGGGGAGAACGTGCGCTTGGCGAGACGGGCGCCGACGGACGGGATCAGCCCCATCGGACTGGCCAGGATCTCGCCGTTGTCGCGCCAGGCGTCGGCGCAGGCGATGGCGCAGTATTCGGCGCGGGTGGGGGTGGTGGTCGTTCCTGGCGTGGTGGCCGTCGCCGGTGCGGGCGCAGGCGTGTGTGTGGCCGCGCTCGTGGCCGGCCCCGCGTGCTCCTCCCGCTCCGCGTGCCAGCTCCGTACGGCTTCCTGGTAGCTCTTCTCGTCGCCGCGCGCGGGCAGGAAGCGCTCGGCGAACTCGGACCAGGGCGTGGTCGCGTACAGCTTCTGGAAGGCCTCGTCCCGGCCGTAGTCGGGGGCGCACGCCGTGAAGTGCGCGCCGTTCGGCGTCTCGACCACGCCGGTGACCGCGTGCCGCTGGACGAGGAGGGTCTGCGGAACGGCGTCCCCGACGTCGCCGAATCCCTCCACCAGCTCCTCGCAGGACACGTACGCCGTGTCGGCCGCCTCGCAGAACAGGTCGTCGAAGTACGGGTCGGGGCCCAGGTACTGGCCGTTGCCGTGCCGGTCCGCGCGGTTCATGTGGACGAGCGCCGCGTCCATCCGCAGCGCCGGCATCGCGACCAGGGTCTCCCCGTCCTCGTACGGCGAAGCGACCGTCCTGAGCCCGGGGTTGACGCGCATGACGTCCGAGCCGATGCCGGCCCGCACCGGGATGAAGGGGAGCCGGTTCGCCGCGGCGTGCAGGCCCCACATGAACATCGCCTCGTCGACCTCCGTCAGCTCGAACGCGCCGCGCTGGCGAGCCTCGCGGAAGTGCGGTTCGAGCGGGATCGAGTCGAGGGTCACGAAGGCGGTCACCAGCTTGCGGATCTTCCCGGCGGCGGCGAGCAGGCCGACGTCCGGGCCGCCGTACGCGATGACGGTCAGGTCCGTGACATCGCTGCGCAGCAGGGCCCGCACGAGGGCCATGGGCTTGCGGCGGGAGCCCCAGCCGCCGATGCCGATGGTCATGCCGCTGCGGAGGCGGGCGACGACGTCCTCGGGTGTCATGGTCTTGTCCGTCATGTGGCTTCCCCCTTGGTTGCCGTGTCGGTGTCGGTGTCGGTGTCCGCGTCCGTGTCCGCGGCAGTGCTTGTGCCTGTTTCCGTGCCGAACGTGTCGCGGATGCGGTCCGCGACGCCGCTGAGGTTCGCCTCGAAGGTGAAGCCCTGCTCGAAGCGGTAGCTCCGGCGTACGTCGACGGGGTCGATGCCGTTGATCGCGGCCTTGGCGAGGCGGATGAGCGAGCCGTCCTTGCGGGCGATCTCGCGGGCCAGGTCCAGTGCGGCGGCCCGGAGTCCGGCGCGTGGCACGACCCTCCAGACGGAACCGTGCGCGTGCAGCTCCTGCGCCGTCGCCGTGCGCGAGGTGTAGTAGAGGGCGCGCATCAGGTGCTGCGGCACGAGTCTGGCGAGATGGGTCGCGGCGCCGAGCGCTCCGCGGTCGAGCTCGGGGAGGCCGAACGTGGCGTCGTCCGAGGCGACGATCGCGTCCGCGTTGCCCACGAGTCCGATGCCGCCGCCCAGGCAGAAGCCGTTGACCGCGGCGACGACCGGCACCTCGCACTCGTACACGGCCGCGAAGGCCTCGTAGCAGCCGCGGTTCGCGCCGATGAGGGCGCCGTGGCCGCCGGAGGCCGTGTCGCGCTGCATCTCCTTGATGTCGACGCCCGCGTTGAACCCCCGGCCCTCGGAGGCGAGGACGACACAGCGCACGTCCGGGTCGCGGCCCGCGGCGCGCAGGGCGTCGGCCAGGTCGTACCAGCCCCGCACCGGCAGCGCGTTGACCGGAGGGAAGTCCACCGTGACGACGGCGATCCCCTTTTCGGGTGAGGAGGTGGAGACACCCATGGCGTTCAGCTACCTTTCCACCTAACGTTTGTTTGGTAGGAAGGTAGCAGGCGATGGGGACGAGCGGAATGGACCTGGGGTGGATGGCATGGATCTGAGCGCAAGGCCCCTGAGGGGGAGGGTCGCGGTCGTCACCGGGGGCACCCGGGGCGTGGGGGCCGGGATCGCGGCGGCGTTCGTGCGGGCGGGGGCGGACGTGGTGGTGTGCGCGCGCAGGCCCCCCGAAGAGCCGTTGCCCGGCTGTGAGTTCATACCCGTCGACCTGCGGGACGGTCCGGCCGTACGGCGCTTCTTCGCGGGCCTCGACCGGGTGGACGTACTGGTGAACAACGCGGGAGGTACGCCGTACCGGCTGCTGGGGGAGTCCGACGCGGAGCGGCACGCGCGGGTGGTCGAGCTCAATCTCACGGCGCCGATGACCGCGTCACTGGCCGCGCGCGAGCAACTGCGGCGCACGCGCGGCTCCGTCGTGATGATCGGCAGCGTGAGCGGCGCGAGACCCTCGCCGGGCACGGCGGCGTACGGGGCGGCCAAGGCGGGTCTGGAGAACCTGGCGCGCTCGATGGCGGTGGAGTGGGCGCCCGAGATACGGGTGAACACGCTGGTCCTCGGGATGGTGCGCACCGAGCTGTCCCATCTGCATTACGGGGACGAGGAAGGCGTGGCGGCGGTGGGGCGCACGGTGCCGGTCGGACGCCTCGCGGAGCCGTCGGAGATCGGGGACGCGGCGGTGTTCCTCGCCTCGGACGCCGCGTCGTACATCACGGGGGCGAGCCTCCTGGTGCACGGAGGCGGGGAGCGTCCGGCGTTCCTGGACGCGGCAACTGTCAACAAGGAGGCGTGACATGACGAACGACAAGGGAGTGGTTGTGGCTGCGGACACCGGTAGTGGTTCTGGGCTGTGCGCGGGGCGCGTCGTCATCGTGACGGGGGCCGGGCGCGGACTGGGGCGCGCGCACGCGCTGGCGTTCGCCGTCGAGGGCGCGCGGGTCGTGGTCAACGACCTGGGAGTGGGCCTGGACGGGGCCCCGGCACCGGACAGTCCGGCGGCCCAGGTGGTGGAGGAGATACGGGCCCTGGGCGGCGAGGCGGTCGCCCATGGCGGGGACATCGCGACCACGGACGGCGCCGCGTCCCTCGTCGCCACGGCCCTCGACACGTTCGGACGCCTGGACACGCTGGTCAACAACGCGGGCTTCCTGCGCGACCGGATGCTGGTCAACCTCGACGAGGACGACTGGGACGCGGTCGTGCGGGTGCATCTCAAGGGCCATTTCCTGCCCCTGAAGCACGCGGCGGCGCACTGGCGCGCGGAGGCGAAGGCAGGCAGGACACCCGCGGCCCGGGTCGTGAACACCTCGTCGGGGGCGGGTCTGCTCGGCTCGGTGGGCCAGGGCAACTACAGCGCGGCGAAGGCCGGCATCGTGGGCCTGACGCTGGTCGCCGCCGCGGAGATGGGGCGGTACGGGGTGCAGGTGAACGCGGTCGCGCCGGCGGCCCGCACTCGCATGACGGAGCGCACGTTCGCCGACACCATGGCCGCCCCCGAGGACGGCTTCGACGCGATGGCCCCGGAGAACGTGTCGCCGGTGGTGGTGTGGCTCGGCTCCGCCGCGAGCGACGGCGTGACCGGCCGTGTCTTCGAGGCGGAGGCCGGCCGCATCACGGTCATGGAGGGCTGGCGCCCGGGCCCCACCGCCGACAAGGCGGCGCGCTGGACCCCGGCCGAGGCGGGAGAGGCGGCGAGGGAACTCCTCGGCAGGGCGGAGGTGCCGGGGGCGGTGTACGGAAGCGGGTGACGCCGCCCCCGTAGGGGCGTGCCCCGGCTGCCCCTGCGGGCCACCCCCGTCACCCTCCCGCTCGGCCCCGTCCCCCCGCCACCTTCCCGCTGAGCGGGAATCCGGCCTCCCTCCACGTCCCGGCTCCGACCTACCGTCTGGCCCACCGCGGTGCACCGCACCGCACCGCGGGTCAGACCGTCACCCCAAGGAGCCGAGATGCTTGACGTCCGGAGTCGGCAGGAGGCCGCCGCGCTGCTGCGTCGTGCCGAGCTCGGCCGCAGTCCCGTGGCGCCCCTGGCCGGCGCGTTCGAGGGCATCGGCGCCGAGGACGCGTACGAGATCCAGCTGATCAACATCCGGCACAGGACCGCCCTGGGTGCCCAGGTCACCGGGCACAAGGTGGGTCTCTCGTCGCCGGTGATGCAGCGCATGATGGGCGTCGACGAGCCCGACTACGGTCATCTCCTCGACGACATGGAGCTGCGCGAGGACCAGCCCGTGGACACCGTCCGCTACTGCGCGCCCCGCGTCGAGGTCGAGATCGGATTCGTACTCGGCGACGACCTGCAGGGCGAGGGCTGCACCCCGGCCGACGTCCTCGCCGCGACCGAACGCGTTGTGCCCGCACTGGAGTTGATCGACAGCCGGATCGTCGACTGGCGCATCACCATCGCCGACACGATCGCCGACAACGCCTCGTCCGCCGGTTATGTCATCGGCGCGGGCCGCGACCCGCGCGACCTCGACCTGAAGGCCGTCGAGGCCCGGCTCACCCGCGACGGCGACGAGGTCGCGCAGGGCCGCGGTGACGCCGTCCTCGGCGATCCCGCGGTCTCCGTCGCCTGGCTGGCCCGCACGGTCGCCCGCTTCGGCGTGCCCCTGCGCAAGGGGCACGTCATCCTGCCCGGCTCCTGCACCCGCGCCGTCGACGTCGAGGCGGGCCGCACCTACACCGCCGAGTTCACCGGACTCGGCGCCGTCTCGCTCTCGTTCCGATGACCCCGACGGGTCCGCTGACTCTGCTGAGGTACATATGACTGCGAAAAAGGTCACCGCCGCGATCGTCGGCTCCGGGAACATCGGCACCGACCTCCTCCACAAGCTCCACCGCTCCCCGTACATCGAGCCGCGCTGGATGATCGGCGTGGACCCCGACAGCGCGGGCCTCGCGCGGGCGCGGAAGCTGGGGGTCGAGGCGAGCCACGAGGGCGTCGGGCCCCTGCTCGCCCAGGACGAGCTGCCCGACCTCGTCTTCGAGGCGACGAGCGCCTACGTCCACCGCGCCAACGCCCCGCGCTACGCCGAACTCGGCATCAGGGCCATCGACCTGACCCCGGCCGCCGTCGGCCCCGCCGTGGTCCCGCCCGCGAACCTCACCGCGCACCTCGACGCGCCCAACATCAACATGATCACCTGCGGCGGCCAGGCCACCATCCCCATGGTGTACGCGGTCTCACGCGTCGTGCCCGTCGCGTACGCGGAGATCGTGGCCTCCGTCGCCTCGGTGTCCGCGGGGCCCGGCACCCGCGCGAACATCGACGAGTTCACCCGTACGACGTCCCGCGGCATCGAGGAGATCGGCGGCGCCGCGCGCGGCAAGGCGATCATCATCCTCAACCCGGCGGAGCCGCCCGTCATCATGCGCGACACCGTCTTCTGCGCCATCCCCGAGGACGCCGACCGGGACGCGATCACCCTCTCCGTGAAGGAGATCGCCGAGAGCGTGGCGACGTACGTACCCGGCTACCGGCTGCGCACGGAACCGCAGTTCGACGACCCGACACCCATGAACGGCGGGATGGCGCGCGTCGCGATCTTCCTGGAGGTGGAGGGCGCGGGCGACTTCCTGCCGCCGTACGCAGGAAACCTCGACATCATGACCGCCGCCGCGACGAAGGTCGGCGAGGAGCTCGCGAAGGAGATCCGCAAGTGAAGCCGTACTCCGAGACG
The DNA here is from genome assembly GCF_036345255.1 of Streptomyces sp. NBC_00569. NCBI lineage: Bacteria > Bacillati > Actinomycetota > Actinomycetes > Kitasatosporales > Streptomycetaceae > Streptomyces > Streptomyces sp. NBC_00569. Next base: position 7,215,972 of record NZ_CP107783.1, read on the forward strand.
CTGGACATCCGCGTCACCGACTCCTCGCTGCGCGACGGTTCGCACGCGAAGCGGCACCAGTTCACCGCCGACGACGTGCGCCGCATCGTCGGCGCCCTCGACGGCGCGGGCGTCCCCGTCATCGAGGTCACGCACGGCGACGGCCTGGGCGGCTCGTCCTTCAACTACGGGTTCTCGAAGACGCCCGAGCAGGAGCTCATCAAGGCCGCCGTCGACACGGCGCGCCAGGCGCGCATCGCGTTCCTGATGCTGCCGGGCCTTGGTGTGAAGGACGACATCAGGGCCGCGCACGCGAACGGCGCGAGCGTGTGCCGCATCGCGACGCACTGCACGGAGGCCGACATCTCCGTCCAGCACTTCGGCCTGGCACGGGAGATGGGCCTGGAGACCGTCGGGTTCCTGATGATGGCGCACTCCACGACACCGGAGCGGCTCGCCGCCCAGGCCAGGATCATGGCCGACGCCGGCTGCCAGTGCGTGTACGTCGTCGACTCGGCCGGCGCCCTGGTGATGGACGACGTCACCGACCGGGTGTCCGCGCTCGTCGCCGAACTGGGCGACGACGCGCAGGTCGGCTTCCACGGTCACGAGAACCTCGGCCTGGGTGTCGGCAATTCCGTGGCCGCCGTGCGCGCCGGAGCGCTGCAGATCGACGGTTCGACGCGACGGCTCGGCGCGGGCGCGGGCAACACGCCTGTCGAGGCGTTCGCCGCCGTCTGCCACAAGATGGGCCTGCGCACCGGCATCGACGTACTGAAGATCATCGACGCGGCCGAGGACGTCGTGCGGCCCGTCATGGACGACGAGTGCCTGCTCGACCGGATGTCCCTCCTGATGGGGCACGCCGGCGTCTACTCCAGCTTCCTCAAGCACGCCTATCGGCAGGCGGAGCGCTACGGCGTCTCCGGCGCCGAGATCCTGCTGCGCGCCGGGGAACGCCGCCTCGTCGGTGGCCAGGAGGACCAGCTCATCGACATAGCCGTCGAACTCGCGGCACGCGACTGAAGGGCAGGACACGCGACATGACCGCACAGCAGCAAGAGGTCCGCGTCATCGAGGCCGCCGCGCCGCCGGCCCGCTACGCCCGCGGCTGGCACTGCCTGGGCCTGGCCGCCGCCTTCCGTGACGGCGGCCCGCACGAGGTCGAGGCGTTCGGCACGAAGCTCGTCGTCTTCCGGGGGGAGCCCGCGGCGGGAGGTGCCGGCAGCCTGCACGTCCTCAACGCGTACTGCCCCCACATGGGCGGCAATCTCGCCCACGGCACCGTCAAGGGCGACGCCGTCGCCTGCCCGTTCCACGACTGGCGCTGGGCGGGCGACGGGCGCTGCGCCGGCATCCCGTACGCGCGCCGCGTCCCGCCGCGCGCCAGGACCCGCGCCTGGACCACCCTCGAACGCAACGGGCAGCTCTACGTGTGGCACGATCCCGAGGGCAACGAGCCCCCGCCCGGCGTCACCATCCCGCAGATCGAGGGCTTCGGAAGCCCCGAGTGGTCCGACTGGTCCTGGAGCGCGCTGCGCGTCGAGAACTCCAACTGCCGCGAGATCGTGGACAACGTCGTCGACATGGCGCACTTCTTCTACGTCCACTACGCGTTCCCGAACTACTTCAAGAACATCTTCGACGGCCATGTCGCCACCCAGTACATGGAGTCCACGCCGCGCGGCGACGTCGAGCTCGGCACGCTGTCCACCGGTGGCGGCCTGCGCTCCGACGCCTCGTACTTCGGCCCCTCGTACATGATCGACAAGCTGTGGAGCGATGTCGGGGGCGGTGTCGAGATGGAGTCCGTCCTCATCAACTGCCATTACCCGATCGACGAGAACAGCTTCATGCTCATGTACGGCGCGATCGTCAGGAAGCTGCCCGGCATGAGTGACGAGCAGGCCGCCGACGCCGCCCGGCTCACTTCCGAGGGCCTCGCGGTCGGCTTCGAGCAGGACGTCGAGATCTGGCGGAACAAGACCCGCACCGACAACCCGCTCCTCACCGAGGAGGACGGCCCCGTCTACCAACTGCGCCGCTGGTACGAGCAGTTCTATGTGGACGCCGGCGACGTCAAGGACGAGATGGTGCGGCGCTTCGAGTTCGAGATCGACACCGAGCGCGCGACCGCCGCCTGGCGCGCGGAGGTCGAGGAGAACCTCGCGCGACGGGAGGCCGGCTGATGCGGCCCGTGCAGTGCGGGGTCTGCGGAAACCAGGTCCTGTGCGAGAAGTTCAGCGCCGCCCACACGCAGATCCAGTGGACCGAGGAGGCGGCCGCGGTCTGCCCGATCATCGCGGAGCGCGTCGCGGCCGGTGAACTGAGCGCGCGGGTACGGGGCTGCGCGCCGCTGCGGGCGAGCATCGACGTGGCGGTCGCGAGCGGGCTCCTGGAGGTCGCGGATGCCTAGCGTGAAGGTCCGGGTCGCCGAGGTGATACGTGAGACGGCCGACGCGGTCTCCCTCGTCCTGGACGCACAACTTCCTTACAGGCCAGGCCAGTTCATGACGGTACGGCTGCCCGGTGGTGGGGCCCGCTGCTACTCGCTGGCCAGCTCCCCGCACACCGGCGAGCCCATGAAGGTCACCGTGAAGAGAGTGGCCGGGGGAGTCGGGTCGGGCTGGATCTGCGACAGCGTCGCGCCCGGCGACGAGCTGGAGGTCCTGCCGCCCGCGGGGACGTTCACGCCGCCCGGCCTCGACGGGGACGTGCTGCTCGTGGCGGGCGGCAGCGGCATCACGCCCGTCGTCTCCATCGCCAAGTCGGCGCTCGCAGCGGGCCGCGGCCGGGTCGCCCTCCTGTACGCGAACCGCGACGAGGAGTCGGTCATCTTCCGCGAGGAACTCCGCCTCCTGGGAGTCGAGTTCGCGGGCCGGCTCACCGTCGTGCACTGGCTGGAAACCCTCCAGGGCCTGCCCACGGCCGCCGCCCTGCGCGCACCCCTCGCCCCGTACGCGGGCCGCGACGCCTATCTGTGCGGGCCCGCGCCCCTGATGGACGCGGCCGAGCAGGCGCTACGGGCGGTGGGCGGCCGGTCCGTGCGCAGGGAGCGGTACTTCTCGCTCGGCGACGACGTGTTCGCCGGGCGGGAGGACCGGGCCGGGCTCCGGGGTGGAGCCGAGCCGGACGCCGACGACCACCGGCTCCACGTGGAACTCGACGGCGAGGAGCGGGAGGTGGCATGGCCCGCCGGGACGCCGCTGCTCGACGCCCTGCTCGCCGCCGGCGTCGACGCCCCCTTCTCGTGCCGCGAGGGCGCGTGCAGCGCGTGCTGCTGCCGGGTCACCAAGGGGGAGGTCACGATGGCGCGCAACGAGATCCTCGACCAGCGGGACCTCGACGAGGGGTACGTCCTCGCGTGCCAGGCGCTGCCGGTGTCGGACGCGGTGGGGGTCACGTACTCCTGAGGTGCGCGGGCCGGGTCTGCCGCTGAGGCGCCCGGCCCGCGCGGATGTGCGGGTCGGTCCGCTCGGATGCAGACCCGCCCGCTACATCCACTCACTCGTCCGCAGCCACCCCATCATGTTGTCCATGGCCTGCTCGGAGACGCCCGGCGCGCAGCTCGGCGGTGGCGCGGAGCGGGTCGCGCGGCCGGGCCCGTACAGGTCGCGCCAGACCGTGCGGGCGCAGGCGAGCACGGCGGGCGCGAGGCGTTCCAGGTCGCGCTGGGCCGTCAGCCCCTTGCCGGACAGGGAGATCGCGGCGACGGCCCGGCCCGCGCCGCGCAGCGGGGCCGCGACGCAGACGACGTCGCGGTGGCTCTCCTCGTGGTCGAAGGCGACGCCCCGGTCGCGGGCCGCGGCGAGCGCGGAGCGCAGCGCGGTCGGATGTGTGAGGGTGCGCGGCGTGCGGGGGCGCAGCCCGTGCGCGAGGACGCCCTCGACGGTGGCCGGGTCGCTGAACGCGAGGACCGCCTTGCCCGCGGCCGTGCAGTACGCGGGCATGCGGCCGCCGACCCGCGAGGGCACCGACGTGTCGTGCAGGCCGCCGATCCGCTCCAGGCAGACCACTTCGGCGCCGTCGAGGACGTACAGGTGGACCAGGTGCCCGGTCGACTCGTGCAGCGCGTGCAGCCGGGGGAGCGCCGTCCGGCGCAGCCGGTTGTGGTGGGCGGCGAGCGCGCCCAGTTCGAGCATCCCCATGCCCATCCGGTAGTCCCGGCCCTCCCGGTCGAGCCAGCCGAGCCGTACCAACTGGTCGAGGATGCGGTGGGCGGAGGACCGGGGGATCCCGGAGCGCCGGATCACCTCCGTGAGGGAGAGACGCGGCTGTGCGCCGTCGAAGGCGCCGAGCACCTTCGCGGCCTTCTCCAGGAGCGAGGGCGCGGCGCCCCCGACGATCCCGGTCTGCTCGGGCATGGCTGAACCCCCAGGACAACAGGGCGCATCCGCGACATTGCGGGCGCGTTGACGACCTCGCGCCGACCTTGCCATGCGCCCTCGGCCCAGGGGAAGAGCCGGGAGCTATGTATTTCGGTTCGGAATACCTTTCGCCGTCACGCCGCTCGCTGCTGCACGCCTGCCGTCGTCACGCCGCCCGCTGCTGCACGTCCGTGGTCGTCACGCCGGTGCTGCCACGAGGGACCGCAGCAGCACCACATCCGCCCCCGTGAGATCGGCGACGACCGTGCGGCCCGGGGCCGGGGCGATCGGCCGCACCGACGGGACCGCGAGGACCGCGCACCCTGCCGCCTCCGCCGACGCCACCCCCGTCGGGGTGTCCTCCACCGCGACGCACCGCGCGGGCTCCACGCCGAGCGCCGCGGCCGCCGCGAGATACGGGTCGGGCGCCGGCTTGGTGCGCGGCGTGTCCTCGGCCCCGTACACCGCGTCGAAGACGTGCCCGTCCAGGGACCCGGCGATCCGGCGCACCACCGCGCGCGGCGACGCCGACACCAGGGCTGTCGGGACCCCGGCCGCGCGCAGTGCGGCCAGCAGCCCGAGGGCGCCGGGCCGCGGCGGCGCGCCCTCGGCGATCCGGGCGGTGAAGCCCCGGCCCAGTTCGTCCGCGAGATCCTCGCGGGGCACGCCCAGGGACTCGTACAGCAGGTCCGCCGTGTCCTCGACCGAGCGTCCGAGCGCGGCGGCGCGGCCCTCCTCGTCCATTGGGCGGCCGTGCCGCTCGGACACGGCCTCGACGACCTCGAGCCACATGTCCTCGGTGTCGACGAGCGTGCCGTCCATGTCGAAGAGCACCGCCTGGAGGGCGGAGGGTTCGACGGGCAGCGCGCGGGTGGGCGCGCCGGCGTGGGCGCGAGGGGTGTTCACAGTGCTCCAGAAGCCGAAGGGACAGGCCGACCCTCTCATTACGGTCGCCTCGCATGACAGGCCGGTGAACGGCGCGCGCCATCCACGCAGCCCACAGGCGACAGCAGGGGAACCCGCCGAGGTTCCCGCTCAGCGGGAACCACCCGTTCTCGGCCCGCGGGAGGCGGGCGTACGGTCCAGCCACTCGAACCCGCACCCAGGAGAGGGCCCCCGCATGAGCGAATCCCCGGCCACCGCAGCCGCCGTACTCGAAGCGGTCCGCGCCCTCGCGCCGGCGCTGCGCGAGCGCGCCGCCGAGGCGGAGGCGCTGCGCAAGGTGCCCGACACGTCGATCAAGGATCTGGAGCAGACCGGCTTCTTCCGGCTCCTCCAGCCCCGGGCCCACGGCGGATTCGCCGCCGACCCGGCCGTCTTCTACGCCGCCGTCCGTGAGATCGCCCGAGCCTGCGGCTCCACCGGCTGGGTCGCGTCCGTCGTCGGCGTCCACCCCTGGCACGTCGCGCTCTACGACCCGCGCGCCCAGGAGGAGGTGTGGGGCACCGACCCGTCGACCCGGATCTGCTCCTCGTACGCCCCGACCGGCAAGGTCACACCCGTCGACGGCGGCTTCCGCATCAGCGGCTCCTGGAGCTTCTCCTCCGGCTGCGACCACGCGGACTGGGCACTGCTCGGCGGCCTCGTCATGGACGCGGACGGCCGGCCCGTCGACATGCGGACGTTCCTCGTGCCGCGCGCCGAGTACCGCATCGACGACGTGTGGGACACCGTCGGCCTGCGCGGCACCGGCTCCAACAACGTCGTGTGCGACGACGTGTTCGTGCCCGAGCACCGCGCCCTCAGCTTCGGCCCCGTCACGGCCCTGAACGTGCCGGGCCACGCGGTCAACCCGGAGCCGCTCTACCGCCTCCCGTACGCCGCCGTCTTCACCACCACCATCTCCACCCCCGTCGTCGGCATCGCCGAGGGCGCCCTCGACGCGTACATCGAGGCCACCCGCAAGCGCTTCCGCGTCTCCTATGGAGAGCAGGTCGCCGAGGACCCCTTCGCGCAGGTCCGCATCGCCCGCGCCGCCTCCGACATCGACGCCGCGGGCCTTCAGCTCCAGCGCAACATCGCCGAGTTGTACGCCTGCGCGGAGCGCGGCGAGGAACTCCCCATGCCGCTGCGCGCCCGTGCCCGCCGCGACCAGGTCCTCGCCACCGAGCGCGCCGTCGCCGCCGTCGACCTGCTCATGGAGAACGCGGGCGGCGGCGCCATGCGCACCGGCCCCAACCCGGTGCAGCGCGCCTGGCGCGACGTCCACACCGGCCGCGGCCACGCCGCCAACGATCCCGAGCGCGCCCTCCTCCTCTCCGGCCAGAGCGCCCTCGGCCTCGACATCCAGGACACGATGCTGTGAGCACCTCTGTCGAAGCGACGAACTCTCTTACGTACGAAGGGACTTCGCGGACGGGGAAAGCCGCGGGTCTGACCCTCCACTACCACGAGGCGGGCCCCGACGCCCCGGACGTCCCCGTCGTGATCATGCTGCACGGCGGTGGCCCCGGCGCCTCCGGCTGGTCCAACTTCGGCCGCAACCTGCCCGTGTTCGCGGAGCACTTCCGTACCCTCCTGATCGACCAGCCCTGCTACGGCGCCTCCGACAAGCCCGAGCTCACCAAGGACTTCTTCTCCTGCGCCGCCGACGCCGTCGCCGCCCTCATGGACGAACTGGCCATCCCTCAGGCCCACTTCGTCGGCAACTCCCTCGGTGGAGGCACCGCGACCCGGATGGCCCTCGACCACCCGGACAAGGTCGGCAAGCTCCTTCTGATGGGGCCGGGCGGCATCTCCGTCAACCTGTTCGCGCCCGACCCGACCGAAGGCATCAAGAAGCTCTTCGCGTTCAACGGCTCTGGCGAGCCGACCCGCGCCATGATGCGCGACTTCCTCACCACCCTCGCGTACGACGCGTCGATCGTCACCGACGCGTTCGTCGAGGAGCGCTACGCGCAGGCCACCGACCCCGAGGCCAAACTCGGCAACGACCGCATGGCCGCGTCCTTCGCCAAATGGCCCGCCGACACGATGCTGTGGCGCGAGGCCCACCGCATCACCGCTCCCACGCTCCTCACCTGGGGCCGTGAGGACCGCGTCAACCCGCTCGACGGCGCCCTGGTAGCCCTCAAGACCATCCCGGACGCGCGGCTGCACGTCTTCCCGCACTGCGGCCACTGGGCGCAGACCGAGCGGTTCGACGAGTTCAACCGTCTCGCCATCGACTTCTTCCGTCACTAGTCACCAGCCACCAGCCACCAGCCGCTGGTCACCGGCCACTTGTTGACCAGCCGCCGTTCGCCCGCCACTTGTCACCAGCCACCGAAAGGCCCGCAGCCATGGACATCCGCTCTCTGGGCTTCCTCCGCATCGAGACCGCGAAGCTCGCCGAGTGGCGCACCTACGTCATCGACATCCTCGGGATGACCGAGGGCGCCGACTCCACGGACACCGTCCTGCACGCCCGGATCGACGACCGTATCCGCCGTCTGTCCTTCGTGGCGGGCGAACACGACCGCCTTCTGTCGGCCGGTTTCGAGGTCGCGAACGCGCGAGCGCTCGCCGAGGCCGCCGCCGAACTCGAAGCGGCCGGAGTCGCCGTCAAGCACGCCGACGACGCCACTCTCGCCGACCGCCGCGTACAGGGCCTCATCCACTGCGAGGACCCGGCCGGCAACCCCCTGGAGATCTACTGGGGTCAGGCCCAGGACCACACGCCGCTCGCCGCGCCCTACGGCAACCGCTTCGTCACCGGCGACCACCTCGGCCTCGGCCACGTCGTCATGCCGGCCCCCGACATGGAAGCCACCCTCGACTTCTACGAGAACCTCCTCGGCTTCCAGCTCCGCGACCGCATGAAGCTGCCGCCCGTCGCCGTGCCCACGGGGAAGCCGGGCCAGGACTTCTACTGGATGAACTTCCTCAGCCCCAACGCCCGCCATCACAGCCTCGGCCTGTACCCGGGTGAACTCCCGCCCGGCATCGTGCACTTCATGGTCGAGCTGGAGCGCCTCGACGACGTCGGCTTCTGCCTGGACCGCATGAACGCGGCGGGCATCCCGATCGCCTCCACCCTCGGCCGGCACTCCAACGACCACATGGTGTCGTTCTACGCGCAGGCCCCCGGCGGCTTCCAGGTCGAGTACGGCTGGGACGGTCTCATCGTCGACAAAGCGACCTGGGTGACGAAGGAGATCACCTCCGACAGCTTCTGGGGCCACCGGTGGAACGGCTGACCCCGGACGCGTTCCGCGACGTCCTGGGCCACTTCGTGTCCGGCGTCACGGTCGTCGCCGCCCTCGACGAGGACACGGGCGAACCGGTGGGCCTCGCCTGTCAGTCCTTCGCCTCGCTCTCCCTCGAACCGCCCCTCGTGCTGCTGTGCGTCGCCAGGTCGTCGACGAGCTGGCCCAAGGTGCGGCGCGCCGGCCGGTTCGGCGTCTCGATCCTCGCCGACGACCAGCGCGCCGTGTGCGCCGCCGTCGGCCGCAGCGGGCCCGACAAGTTCCGCGACGTGCGGTGGGAGCCGGCCGGCGGCGGCGCGGTCCGCGTTGCCGGCGCCCTCGCCACCGTCGACTGCGAGCTCTACGCCGTCCACGAGGCCGGTGACCACTGGATCGTCACCGCCCGCGTCCTCGGCCTGACCGCACGCGACGACGGCAGACCCCTCCTCTACTTCCGCAGCGCCTACGCCACCGGGGAGTTCGCATGAGTGACGCCGAGATCGGCTACGACGTGGTGGTCGTCGGGTCCGGCGCCGCCGGGTTCGCCGCCGCGATCACCGCCCGCCTGCGCGGCCTGACCGCCCTGATCGTCGAGAAGACCGACCACTACGGCGGCTCCACCGCCCTGTCCGGCGGCGCGATCTGGGTACCGGGCAACTTCCACCTCGACGCGGCCGGCCTCGGCGACACGTACGAGAAGGCCCGTGCCTACCTCGACGCGACCGTCGGCGACCGCGTGCCGGGCGACCGCAAGGACGCCTACCTGCGGCACGGGCCGCGCATGGTGCGCGAGTTCCACGACCGCACCGCCGTCCGCTTCATGTACACACCCGGCTACTCCGACTACTTCCCGGAGGCGCTCGGCGGCATGGCACAGGGCCGCTCGGCCGAGCCCTGCGTCGTCGACCTCAAGGAACTCGGCCCGCTCGCCCGGGACCTGCGCCGGGCGGGGCTGCCCACGTACGGGCTGACCATGACGTCGTACGACTTCCGCTTCCTCAACATGGTCGCCCGCACCTGGGCCGGCAGGCGCAGGTCGCTGCGGGTGGGGGCGCGGGCCGTGGGCGCGGCGCTGCGCGGGCGCAAGCTGCTCTCGCTCGGCGAGGCGCTCATCGCCAGGATGCGGCTCTCCCTGGAACGGCTCGGCGGCGACCTGTGGCTGTCGGCGCCGCTGACCGGCCTCGTCGTCGAGGGCGGCCGCGTCACCGGCGTCCGCGTCCTGCGCGACGGGACCGAACATGTCGTACGGGCCCGCGGCGGCGTCGTCCTCGCCTCCGGCGGCTTCTCCCACGACCAGGCACTGCGCGACAAGTACCTGCCGCAGCCCACGTCCACCGCCTGGACCCACTCCTCCGAGGGCCAGGTCGGCGACGCCCTGCGCCTGGGCGAGGAACTCGGCGCCGCCACCGACCTCCTCGACAAGGTGTGGGGCGCCCCCTCCGTGTGCCCGCCGGGCGAGAAGCCGTTCTTCCTCGTCGCCGACCGGGGCATCCCCGGCATGGTGATCGTGAACGCGGCGGGGGAGCGGTACGCCAACGAGGCGGCGCCGTACCACGAGTTCGTGGACCGCATGTACGCCGCCGACCGCCCCGACGCGACGACCGTCCCGTCCTGGCTGATCCTCGACGCCCGCTCCAAGGCCCGCTACATCTTCGCGGGCCTCTTCCCCGGCCAGGCCTTCCCGAAGCGGTGGCGCGAGAGCGGCTTCCTGAAGGAGGCCGCCACCGTGGAGGAGCTGGCCCGGATCATCGAGGCACCCCGACTCCCCTCTGCGATAAGGAGGTTCAACGGCTTCGCCGCCACCGGGAAGGACGAGGACTTCGCGCGCGGCGACAGCGTCTACGACCGCTACTACGGCGACCCGACCCTGCAGAACCCCAACCTCGCCCCCCTCGACAAGGGACCCTTCTACGCCGTCCCCGTCCACCCCGGCGACATCGGCACCAAGGGCGGCCTCGTCACGGACGGCGACGCCCGCGTCCTGCGCGAGGACGGCACCTCCGTCGCCGGGCTCTACGCCTCCGGGAACTGCTCGGCGGCCGTCATGGGGGAGACGTACCCGGGACCCGGCGCCACGATCGGTCCCGCCATGGCGTTCAGCTGGGCCGCCGTCAACGACATCGCGGGACGGTCCACTCCAGACGGGCCCTGACCCGCGCGTCGGGGACATGGCGGATCGCGTCCCGCGCCGTGTCGTGCGCGTACCCGCCGGGCGCCTGGCAGGCGAGGATCCGCGCGAGCGCCTCGACGGCCCGCGGATCGTGGCGCAGCGCCAGGCCGCGGGCCGCCTCCGCCGCGGCGTCCGGGACCGGGTCGCCGAGGAGCGCGGCCAGCGCGTCGCGCACCTCCGACGTGTCCGCAGGGGCCGCGGCGAGCGCCGCCGCGGCCCAGTTGCGCACATCGCCGTCCACGTCGCGGGTCAGCGCGACCAGCGCCGCGACGCCCTCGCCGTGACCGGCCGGCACCAGACCCGTCAGGGCCACCGCCACCGCGCGGCGCACCTGCGGCTCCGGACGCCGCGCGTGCAGCAGGATCTCCGGCAGCGCCGCCGGATCCCCGAGACGGCCGAGCGCGACGACGGCCGAGCGCAGACCGGCGGTGTCGCGGGCCGTGCGGGCCAGGGCACACAGCAGCGGGAGCGACCTGGCCGTGTACCGGCCCCGCGGCCCCAACTGCCCGAGCACGTCCGCCCCGAAGGCCCGCCGCAGCGCCTCACCGCTCGCACACCACGCGGCCGCCGCGAGGAACGTCTCCTCGTCGCCACGCGCCCGGAGCACGGCCACCGCCTCGGTCCAGTCGTCGTCGTCCGGGTCACCGCGCCGCAGGGCACGCTCCGCCAGCTCGGCGGCCGGTGTGACGACACCCAGGTCCGCCTCCAGGAGCGTCGCGATCGCCGCGTGCCCCGTCTGCAGGTCGTTGCCCGACCGCGGCCGCCCCTTCTCGTCGAGCAGCTCCACGACCACGGTCACCCCGCCGTCCTCCACGAAGCGCTGCGTCACCGCCTCGCTCCCGGGCCGCTCAAGTCCCGCACGCAGCACCGCCGCCACATCCGCACCGCACCAGGCCAGCGCCTCCGCCAGCGCCTCGGTCCGCCCCTGCGCGCCGTGTTCGAGCAACGCACGCACACACCCCGTGGACCCGCGCCGGGCCGCCGCGACCAGCGGAAGACCGCCACCGGGACCCGGCAACCGAGGATCCGCGCCGCCGTCGAGCAGCGCCCGCACCACCTGCTCCTGCCCGCGCTGGAGCGCCCACGCCATCGCCGTGAACCCGAACTCCTCGCGCAGATCGACCCGCGCGCCCGCCGCGAGCAGCGCCCGCACCACCTCCGTGTGCCCGCCGCACGCCGCCCCGCACAACGGCAGATCCGTGCCACCGCTCAGCCGGTCCGGGTCCGCCCCGGCCGACAACAGCAGCCGTACGATGCCCGGTTCGTCGCTCACCGACGCCAGATAGAGCGCCGTACGGCCCTCGTCGTCCGGCTCGTCCGCCGCGGCGCCCGCCCGCAGGGCCCGCACCACCGCGTCCTCGTCACCGCCGTACACCGCGTCGAACAGGCCACCCGCGCCTGCCTTCTGCTCTTCGTCCATAGGTCGACCATCGCCCCTCACCCGGGGTGAAAGCAAAGCGCTTTGAGCCTATGTGTCGCAGTCCATCACGGTGTGGCACAGTGCGCACCGCGCCCGCACCCGGCCCCGCACCGGCACCCCGATCCGCTGATGACACGTCGGACACGGAAACGTCACCCGCAGCGCGGACCCCTGCGTCGAGAACGCGTACGCACCGCCCGGCGCCCCCGCGCCCGCCCCGCTCTCCCGCGCCTCACGCCGGTCCTTCGCGTACCGCCGCCGCCCCGCCCACCCGGCCGCCGTCAGAGGCGGCCGCTGCTCGTCGGCCCGCGCCCGCGCCAGCCCCTTCGTGTACGCGGTGTAGGCCTGCGCACTGGTGAACCACGTCTCCGGCGCCTCACCGAACGCGAGCGACCGCTTGGCCAGCACGTAGCCGAACTCCTCGGGCGTGAGATAGCCGAGCTTCTGCGACGACGCCGCGTCCTCCCGGTACGCGTCGAGCAGCAGCCAGCCCGCCCCCAGATAGGTGGTGGCCGTGTCCGTGAGGATCTCGTTGTCCCGCGTCCCAGGAAACGCGAGACCGAGCCGGTGCAGATAGACGTGCATGACCTCGTGGGCGAGAGCGGCCCCGATGTCCCGCCGGTGCGTACGGAACCGGTCGTTCAGCTCGATGAAGTACTCCGGACCCGCCGCCAGCTCGACACTCGCCGCATGCGTCATCTCGCGGAAACTGACGATCATCCGCGCATCCGGCAGCCGGTAGTGCCGCACCAGCTCACGCGCCACCCGCTGCGCCCCCAGATACAGGTCGTCCTGATCGCAGAACGCCACGTCGACCGGGGCGACGCTCGTCTCGAATGTGTGCACGGTGTCGTACGAAAGCCTCTTGTACAGCGCCGTCACCGCCGCCCGCACCGTCTCCAGATGTGGAAAGCCGTGCTCCACCGGTCCGCCGTTCGCCACGCCCGCACCCCCTGGGGCCGCCGGGCACCACCGCCCGGACACCGGAACTCCACTGTACGGCGGGATCCGACAGGCCCACCGGGCGCGATTAGTCCAAGACCTCTCCCCTCTTTGTCCATGGGCCCGCAGGCCCCGACCGCAGCATCGTGATCACCGCGCCCCACCATGAGCGCAGCGAGGACCGTGCCCGCCGGCTCCCACGGAGAGCGGCCCGCACCCGTCGCGCGTAGAGAGGGGCCGGTTCCGTGATCCGGAACCGGCCCCGTACGTCTGCCCGGCAGCGCCTACGACAACGTCACACGCGGCTCACCCGCCGCCTCCGTCTCGAGCACCCACACCTCGTTGCGGCCCTCGCGCAGCACGGGACCCGGAACGTACAGCGAGTGCTGCGGCCCCACCGACCAGTAACGGCCCAGGTTGAAACCGTTCACCCACACGAACCCCCGCGTCCAGCCCGGCAGTTCGAGCTCCGCGTCCCCCGCGCCGCTCACCTCGAACGCGCCGCGGTACAGGCCCGCGCCCCCCGCGGGACCGTCCACCGGCGCAAGGCCCCGCACGGCGTCCGCGTCGTCGAACGCGTCCAGACGCAGCGCCCGCGCCCGCACCCCGTGCAGGTACTGCCGCTCGTGCAGCACCCCGCCCGTGACGCCCTTCGGCTCACCCGTGCGCGGCCCGTAGTTGACCCGGCCGAGCGACTCCACCCACAGCTCGATACGGGCGGGCCCCGCGACAGGCTCCGCCAGGACCGGCTCGTCCTCCGTGAGCACCCCGGCCCGCACCCCGTCCACGTACACCACGGCACGATCGCGCAGCCCCGCCGCCCGCAGCGGATACGGCCTGCGCGGCCCCGGCACGTCCACGCTGTAGCGGACCAGACCCCGGTCCACATCGAGCTCCTCGAAGGTCGGCGGCACCGCGTACTCGCCCTCCGCCGAACCGAGCCCGTCCAGGACCGCGTCCAGCGGCACGTACGACGTCAGCTCCGCCGTCACCGCGCCGGCCAGCGCCGCCGGCTGCTCGGGGACGTCCGGCAGCGGCCCGTCCGCGTACTCGGCGAACACCTCACGGAAGCGCCAGAACTTCTCCGTCGGCCGCCCGTGCTCGTCGACCGGCGCGTCGTAGTCGTACGACGTCACATCGGGCTGGAGCCGCCCGTCGTGCAACTGCCCCGCCCGGTTCGCCCCCGCCCAGCCCCCGAAACTCGTCCCGCCGTGCGCCATGTACAGATTGACCGACGCCCCGCACTCCAGGATCTCCCGCAGAGCCGCGGCCGCCTCCTCCGCGTCCCGCACGACATGGTCCGCGCCCCAGTGGTCGAACCAGCCGCACCAGAACTCCATGCACATCAGCGGGCCCTTGGGCCGGTGCCGGCGCAGCGTCTCGAAACCCTTCCGCGCGTTCGACCCGAAATTCGCCGTCGCGAGGACACCGGGCACCGAGCCGCCCGTCAGCATGTGGTCGTCCGGACCGTCCGACGTGAACAGCGGCGCGGTCACCCCGAGCCCGCGCAGACCGTCCGCGAGACGGGCCAGATACACCTGGTCCGAGCCGTACGAGCCGTACTCGTTCTCCACCTGCACCATGATCACCGGGCCGCCCCGGTCGTGCTGCCGCTCCACGACCTGGGGGAGCAGCGCCGCGAACCAGCGCTCCACCGCCGCAAGGAACTCCCCGTCCCTGGTCCGCGCCCGCGAGCCCAGCGGCCCCGTCAGCCAGTGCGGCAGCCCGCCGTTCTCCCACTCGGCGCAGATGTAGGGCCCCGGACGCACGATCGCCCACAGCCCCGCCTCGCGCACCGCGTCCAGGAACCGGCCCAGAGCCCCGACGTCGCGCAGCTCGCCGGGGCGCGGCTCGTGCAGATTCCACGGGACGTACGTCTCCACACAGTTCAGGCCCATCGCCCGCAGCATCGCGAGACGGTGCCCCCACTGCTCCTCGTGCACCCGGAAGTAGTGCAGCGCCCCCGACAGGAGCCGCACCGGCCGCCCGTCGACCTCGAAGTCGTCCTCGCCCACTCTGAACCCGGCCATCATGTCCCTCTCGTTCACCGAGAGCCTGTTTTCGCACTCCGGGCGGGCGCGGGGCGCCCTGATCCGCCCGCAGCGCGAAGACAGGCTCTTACTGCCCGCCACGATCACCTCTGGCGGGCGGCAGGGTCCATGGACAAAGATCAGCCCTGTTTGGACGCAACGCGCGCACCACCGGCACCACACCCGCCCAGGAAGGGACACAAGCGGATGTACCACACCTGGATGCGGTATTTCACCCCCAGCCCGGCCCACCACCGCCTCGGCCTCGTCTGCCTCGGCGTCGGCCTCCAGTACGGCGCCCTGCCCACCGTCGGCCCCCGCACCCTCGACCACCACGTCGCCGTCGTCATCACCGCCGGACGCGGCTGGTACCAGACCCCCGACGGCCGCCGCACCACCGTCACCGCCCCCGCCCTCCTCTGGGTCACCCCCGGCGTCCCCCACCACTACGGGCCCGACCCCGACACCGGCTGGGACGAATGCTTCGTCGACTTCACCGGCCCCGCCGCCACCACCTACACCGAACTCGGCTACATAGAACCCGACCGCCCCGTCGTCCCCCTCTCCGACGCCGCCCACGCCCGCACCGCCGTCGGCCGCATCGCCCGCGCCGCCCGCCGCGGCAACCCCCTCCTCGAGGTCGAGACCGCCGCCGCCGTCCATGAACTCCTCGTCGCCCTGCGCCGCGCCCGCGCCGACATGGCCCCCGACGGCGACCCCGTCCTCCAGTCCCTCGCCCGCGACGCCTTCCAGCCCCTGTCCGTCGCCGAACACGCCGCCCGCCACGGCATGACCCCCGCCGAACTGCGCACCGCCGTCCGCCGCGGCGCGGGATGCAGCCCCAAGGACTACCTCCTCGGCATCCGCCTCGGCCGCGCGAAAGAACTCCTCGCCGCCACCGAACTCCCCGTCGCCGCCGTCGCCCGCCGCGTCGGCTACGACGACCCCGCCTACTTCTCCCGCCTGTTCACCCGCCGTGTCGGCACCGCACCCGTCCGCTTCCGCGAACAACAGGGCCGCACCGTCCCCGGCGGCTGGTCGAACACCGTCCCCGACCCCGACGACCCCCCGATGCTGCGCTCCCCGGGCGCCACGATCGAGCGCCCCCGCGCCACGTAGGGTTTCCTCCCATGACCAACAGCAACGCCCGCGACGCCGTGGACCCCGCCGTCCGCGCCGAACTCGCCCGCCTGCGCGACAGCATCGACAACATCGACGCCGCCGTCGTCCACATGCTCGCCGAACGCTTCAAATGCACCCAGCAGGTCGGCCACCTCAAGGCCGAACACGCCCTGCCCCCGGCCGACCCCGCCCGCGAAGCCAGCCAGATCACCCGCCTGCGCCAGCTCGCCGAGAGCGCCAAACTCGACCCCGCATTCGCCGAGAAGCTCCTCAACTTCATCATCAGCGAAGTGATCCGCCACCACGAGCAGATCGCCGCCAGCTCAAGCCCCTCCGGCGATTGAGGAGCGGGGCCCGGGGCAGAGCCCCGAGACGGTGACGCCGACGCCGGGCAAGGTCCTGTCGGAGGACGCCCCCGGGCCACCTGTCCCCCGCCGGAGGCGTGCGGCAGCATGTCCCCATGTCCGTACTGACGCGCGACGAAGCGCAGACCCGAGCTCAGCTCATCGACGTCCAGCGGTACACGATCGACCTCGATCTCACCCGCGGAGCCGACACCTTCGACTCCACCACCGTCATCGGTTTCACCACCCGCACGGCCGGAGACACCTTCGTCGAGGTCAGGCCCGCCGCCCTGCGATCCGTCACCCTCGACGGACACCCCCTGGACCCCGCCGCACTCGACGACAACCGGCTCCCCCTCACCGGCCTCACCCCCGGCCCCCACGAACTGCGCGTCGAAGCCGCCATGGCCTACTCGCACACCGGCGAAGGCATGCACCGCTTTACCGACCCCACCGACGGCGAGACGTACACCTACACGCAGCTGTTCATGGAAGACGTCCAGCGCGTCTTCGCCGCCTTCGACCAGCCCGACCTCAAGGCCGTCTTCGACCTCACCGTCACCGCCCCCGACGGCTGGACCGTCCTCGCCAACGGCGTCACCGAAGACCTCGGCGACGGCACATGGCGGGCCGCCACCACCCCCCTCCTGTCCACCTACCTCGTCGCCGTCGCCGCGGGCCCCTGGCACTCCGTGCGCACCGAACACCGCGGACTGCCCTTCGGCATCCACTGCCGCCGCTCCCTCGCCCCCTACCTCGACGCGGACGCCGAGGAAATCCTCGACATCACCCGCGCCTGCTACGACCGCTACCACGAGAAGTTCGAGGAGCCCTACCCCTTCGACTCCTACGACCAGGCGTTCGTCCCCGAATTCAACGCCGGCGCCATGGAGAACCCCGGACTCGTCACCTTCCGCGACGAGTTCATCCACCGCTCCGCCGTCACCGACACCGAACGCCAGACCCGCGCCATGGTCATCGCCCACGAAATGGCCCACATGTGGTTCGGCGACCTCGTCACCCTCCGATGGTGGGACGACATCTGGCTCAACGAGTCCTTCGCCGAATACATGGGCTACCAGACCCTCACCGAAGCAACCCGCTTCACCGGCACCTGGGTCGACTTCGGAGTGGCCCGCAAAGCCTGGGGATACGACGCCGACCAGCGCCCCTCCACCCACCCCGTCGCCCCCGACGCCGACGCCGTCCCCGACACGGCGTCCGCCCTGCTCAACTTCGACGGCATCTCCTACGCCAAGGGCGCCTCCGCACTGCGCCAACTCGTCGCCTGGCTCGGCGAGAAGGACTTCCTCGCCGGCATCAACACCCACTTCCGGCGCCACAAGTTCGCCAACGCCACCCTCGCCGACTTCATCGCCTCCCTCGCCCACCACACCGACCGCGACGTCCACGCCTGGGCCGACACCTGGCTGCGCACCACCGGCGTCGACACCCTCACCGCCACCGTCACCGAACACCCCGGACAGACGGCACTCACCCTCACCCGCGACGGCAGCCGCCCCCACCGCATCACCGTCGGCATCTACGACCGCGACCTCATCGACGGCGCCACCCTCGTCCGCCGCGAACTGAGCGAAGTCGACCTTCCCGCCGACGGCGAACACAGCCTCCCCGGCCCCCGCCCCGCCCTCGTCGTCCCCAACGACCAGGACCTCACCTACGCCAAGATCCGCCTCGACCCCCACTCCGAGGAAGCCGCCCTGCGCGGCCTCTCCCGCGTCCCCGACCCCCTCACCCGCGCCGTCCTGTGGAACTGCCTGCGCGACATGGTCCGCGACGGCGAACTCGAACCCCTCACCTACCTCGAAGCCGCCCGCGCCCACCTCCCCGGCGAACGCGAACTCGCCAACGTCCAGGGCGTCCTCGCCTTCGCCCGCACCCAGATCGCCGACCACTACACCACCCCCACCGAACGCCCCGACGCCCTCGCCCTCCTCACCGACCTGTGCACCGACCTCATCCGCCGCACCGAGGACGGCAGCGACCCGGGCCTGCGCCTCACCGCCGTGCGCACCCTCATCGACAGCGCCGCACACGCCGACACCATCCGCGACTGGTACGACAGCGGCAGCGTCCCCGGCGGCCCCGAACTCGACCCCGAACTGCGCTGGCGCATCCTCGGCCGCCTCTGCGTACTCGGCGCCGTCGACGACGCGGTCATCGAGGCCGAACTCACCCAGGACCCCAGCGCCACCGGCCGGCAGGGCGCCGCTCACTGCCGCGCCGCCCTGCCCGACCCCGAGGCCAAACGCGCCGCCTGGGACGCCATGTTCACCACCGACGAGCTCTCCAACTACCTCTTCACCGCCACCGCCCAGGGCTTCTGGCAGCCCGAACAGAACGACCTCCTGCACCCCTACGTGGCCCGCTACTTCCCCGACGCCGTGGCCGTCGCCCACCGCCGCGGCCCCGCCATCGCCGACGCCGCCGGACGCCACGCCTTCCCCGCCCACGCCATCGACACCCACACCCTCACCCTCGGCGAAAGCTGCATCGCGGACGACGACCCCATCCCCGCCCTGCGCCGCCGCCTCGCCGACCAGCTCGACGACCTCGCCCGCGCCTTGAAGATCAGGACAGCCACCGCCGCGTCCTAGGACCCGGCACGTACGGGGTCCGGCCGCACCGGACCCCGTACCACCAACCGCCCCGCCCCCACCCAATCCCCGTACCGCAGTACCACTTTCGGGTTCCGATCGTTGTGATGACCGGGCACGCCACCGCCACCGCAGACAGGCTGGAGGCCCCGCCCCGCGCACCCGAAGGACACCGCCATGAGCAACCCGCCGCCCCTCGCCGGAGGCCCCCAAGGCCCCCAAGCCCTGCGGCCGTTGCTCGACACCGTCCTCGACGCACTCCACGACGGAGCCACCGCCCGAGGCGGCCCCCTCCCCGCCGGCGGCCCCCACACCGTCACCACCCGCCTGCGCGAGCTCACCGGCGACCCCCTGCCCGACCACGGCAGCGGCCCCGACACCGCGCTGCGCACCCTCGTACAGGCCCTCGCCGAAGGCGCCGCCGACCCCGCCGACCCCCTGTGCGCGGCCCACCTCCACTGCCCGCCCCTCGCCCTCGCGACCGCCGCCGACCTCGCCGTGTCCGCCCTCAACCCCTCCATGGACTCCTGGGACCAGGCCCCCGCCGCATCCGCCCTCGAAACCCTCGTCACCGACGCACTCGCCCACGAGGTCTACGGCGACACAGACCACCCCGGCAGGCCCGGTCGGTCAGACAGGACCGGCCGGCCCGGCCACCCCCAGGCACTGGTCACCACCGGCGGCACCGAAGCCAACCAGCTCGCCGTCCTCCTCGCCCGCGAGAGCCACGCCTCACAGGGCCCCCTCCAGCTCATCACCGGCGCCAACGCCCACCACTCCCTGCCCCGCGCCGCCTGGCTCCTCGGCCTGCCCGACCCCGTCACCGTGCCCGCGCCCTCCGGCACCCTCGACCCCGCGGCGCTCGACGAAGCCCTCACCGACCTGCCCGGACCCAAACTCGTCACCGCCACCGCCGGAACGACCGACGCGGGCCTCATCGACCCCCTCACGGAGATCGCCGACGTCTGCGAACACCACGGTGCCCGCCTCCACATCGACGCGGCCTACGGCGCCGGGCTCCTGTTCAGCCCCACCCGCCGCGCACAGCTCACCGGCCTCGACCGCGCCGCCACCGTCACCCTCGACCTCCACAAACTCGGCTGGCAACCCGTCGCCGCCGGCCTCCTCGCCGTACGCGACCCCGCCGACCTCACCCCCCTCACCCACCACGCCGACTACCTCAACGCCGACGACGACACCGAAGCCGGCCTGCCCGACCTCCTCGACCGCTCCCTGCGCACCACCCGACGCCCCGACATCCTCAAAATCGCCGTCACCCTCAAAGCCCTGGGCCGCACCGGACTCGGCGCCCTCGTCGACCAAGTCTGCGACCAGGCAGAGGAGTTCGCCGCCACCCTGCAAGCCCACCCCGACTTCGAGCTCTACGACACCCCCACCCTCAGCACCGTCCTCTTCCGCCCCCACAGCGCATCCGACGAGTGCACCGCCCACATCCGCCGCACCCTCCTCACCCAAGGCCGCGCCGTGCTCGGCCGCGCCCGCATGGACGGCCGGCTCTGGCTCAAAGCCACCCTGCTCAACCCGCACACCCAGCCGGGCGACCTGGCCCAGCTGCTGAAACTGGTGGAAGGAAACACATCCCGATGACCACCGCGCCCACCCCCAGGCCCCCGCGACCCGAAGCACCCCGCGACCTCGTCGGCATCGGCATCGGCCCCTTCAACCTCTCCCTCGCCGCTCTCGCCCACCCCCTCACCGAACTCGACACCGCCTTCTACGAACAACGCCCCGCCTTCCACTGGCACCCCGGCCTCCTCATCGACGGCGCCACCCTCCAAGTCCCCTTCCTCGCCGACCTCGTCACCCTCGCCGACCCCGCAAGCCACTGGACGTTCCTCAACTACCTCAAAACCCGCGAACGCCTCTTCCCCTTCTACTTCGCCGAGCGCTTCCACATCCAGCGCGCCGAATACGACGCCTACTGCCGCTGGGTCAGCGAAAACCTCCCCGGACTCCACTTCGGCCACCAGGTCGAAGCCGTCCGCTGGAACCCCGAACACCGCCTCTTCGAAGTCGACTTCAGCCAACTCGACACCGAAGGCGAAGCCGAAGCACTAGGCCGCACCTACACCAAGAACGTCGTACTCGGCGTCGGCACCGCCCCCTACATCCCCGAACCCCTGCGCCCCCTCGCCGAAGCCCCCACCGTCCCCGTCATCCACTCCGCCGACTACCTCACCCACCGCGAAGAACTCCTCGCCGCCGACCACATCACCGTCATCGGATCAGGCCAGTCCGGTGCCGAGATCTTCCTCGACCTCCTCAAGAACCGCCCCCAAGGCCGGGAAAAACTCCACTGGCTCGCCCGCAGCGAAGCCTTCGCCCCCATGGAGTACTCCAAGCTCGGCCTCGAACACTTCACCCCCGACTACACCCGCTACTTCCACCACCTCCCCGAAGACGTACGCGACGGACTCGTCCCCGCCCAATGGCAGCTCCACAAAGGCATCGACGCCGAAACCATCGCCGCCATCCACGACGAGCTCTACCAGCGCACCCTCCACGGAGGCTGGCCCGACGCCACCCTCACCCCCGGCGTCCTCGTCCGCACCGCCGGCCGCGTCGCCACCACCAGAGTCGAACTCCACCTCGAACACCGACGGCAGAACACCCGCTCCCGCCTCACCACCGACGCCGTCGTCCTCGCCACCGGCTACCGCGAGCGCCCCCTCGACCAGATCCTCACCGGCCTGGCCCCCCACCTGCGCCGCGACAACGCCGAACGCCCCCGCATCGACGAACAGTTCCGCCTCGTCCTCGACCCCACCGTCACCGACACCGGCAGCAACGTCTACGTACAGAACGCCGAACGCCACAGCCACGGAGTCGGCGCCCCCGACCTCGGCCTCGCCGCCTGGCGCAGCGCCACCATCCTCAACACCCTCACGGGCAAGGACCCCTACCCCCTACCGCAGCGCACCGCCTTCACCACCTTCGGCCTCACCACCGACGAAAACCGCGCCCCCCGGACCCAGTCCGGAGAACGCGGCACATCTCATCTCATCGAGCTCAAGAACTAGAACACCGGCGTACCGTCCCGCGTCAGCCGCCAGTCCACCGAAGCGAACTCCGCCGGGTCCAGGGTGCCCTTCGCGGTCACCCACTCGGCGATCCGCGTACGGATCTCCGTCGACTCCGACCACAGCTCCTGCGCCGACGCCACATGCGGGAACGCCCCACCACCGTTCGCCCGGTAGTTGTTCACCGCGAACACGAACTTCTGCGCGTCGTCCAGCGCCGCACCCTGATACGTCAGGTTCTTGATCCGCGAACCCGCCGCCTGCGCGACGTCGATGTCGTACGAAAGCCCCGACACATAGTCGTAGTTGTAGTCCGGCCGGTTGTTCGCGTTCGTCAGCTTGTCCACGTCCACGACCGCACCCGCCGCCGTCTGTACGAAGTACTCCGCAGAGAACTCCAGGTACGCCCGCACCTGCGCCCCCGTCATCAACTTCGCGACCAGCGTGTTGTCGTACACGTACAGACCCGACAGATCCCGGATCGTCACCTCGCCCGCCGGGATCGACGACGTACGCGAGAACGGCGAAGCCTGCGAAAGGACCGGCAGCGACGCGTACTCCGTCGACGCCAGCGCCTTCTTCACCACATCCGCCTGCACCGTGTTGATCAGGTCGATGATCGGCGCGTCCTTGTACCGCGCGTCGACCGTCGTCAGCTCCACCGTCGCCCGGCCCACGACCTGATTCACGTACGTCACCACCGCGGCATGCTCGTCCCGCAGCAGCTTCGTGATCTTCGGATCGTCCGCGACCGTCCTGGAGTCACGCAGCGACGCCTTGACGGACTCGACCGACCAACGCCCCTTCTCCCACACCAGATCGAAGTCGAACAGCGTCAGCCGCTCCGCGAAGCACAACGGCTCCGACAGCACGACCGCCTTGCCCGTCTTCTCGTTCGTCACCAGCTGCTGGGGAATCTCCACATGCGCGTGCCCCACGAGAATCGCGTCGATACCCGGCACCAGCCGCGCCACATTCGCCGCCGCGTTCTCCACGTACGGAACCTGATCCCCGTACGACGACGTACCCGAAGCCCCCGAGTGCGCCGACACGATCACCACGTCCGCACCCATCGACCGCAGCTTCGGAACCCACTTCGCGGCCTGCTCCTCAAGCCCGGGGAACTTCAACTTGCCCTGCACATAAGCCTTGTCCCAGATCGCGATCCCCGGATTCGTCAGCCCGAGCACCGCCACCTTCACGTCCCTGCCGTGCGGCGTGCGTAGCCGCTTCATGAAGTACGGCGGGAACGCGGGCTTCTCCGTCTTCGCATCCACCGCGTTCGCACCCAGCAGCGGGAAGTCACACTGCGACTCGAATTTACGCAGCGTCTCGATCCCGTAGTTGAACTCGTGGTTCCCCAGCGCCACCGCGTCATAGCCGATCGAATTCATCGCCTGAGCCATCGGATGCACCGGACCACCCTTCGCGGTGATCGGATCCACCTTCGCGAAGTAGTACGTCAGCGGCGTCCCCTGGATCGTGTCACCCGCGTCGATCAGCAGCGTGTTGTGCCGGCCCCGCTCCGCACGGATCTCCTCCACCAGCGTCGAGATCCGCGACAGACCCATCGCGTTACCCGCCGGATCCGAGTACTCCGCGTCCTTGAAATAGTCCCAGTTGAAGACATGACCATGCAGGTCCGTCGTCCCCATGACGGTGAACGAGTAACGCTTGTGCCCCTTCGGCCGCCCCCCGTGCGCCTGCGCGGCCGGCGCCGACACCGCCCCGGTCAACGCCACGGCCGCACCCGTAGCAGCGGACTTGCCCAGAAACTTCCGGCGATTCAACGGCATCTCAGATCCCCTCCGGCACCACTCATCGACAGTTGCAACGCGCGTAGATTCTGGCCCCTCAACCCAACACGCAACAGACCCACGAGGTTTCAATCCGATGACTGTCCGATGCGCTGCTGCCAAAGTGACCCCATGACCCCCGACGAAACGACCCCCGAAGGACAACCCGCCCCCACCCCCTACGGCACCCCCCAAGCCCCCCGCATCGCCGTCCGCGGCGAAGCCCGCATCGAAACCGACCCCGACCTCGCCCGCATCGGCATCACCCTCAGCGCCCGCGGCACCGACCGCCGCGAAGCCCTCACCGACCTCACCCGCCGCAACACCGCCACCCTCGACCTCATCAAAAGCTACGGAGAAGCCATCGAAAAGATCGAGACCGGCGCCTTCTCCGTCACCCCCGAACTCACCCGCCACGGCCGCACCGAACGCATCCGCGCCTACCACGGCCGCGTCCTCATCACCGCCGAACTCACCGACTTCACCGCACTCGGCGAACTCACCACCCGCCTCGCCGACCAGGACCTCACCCGCGTCGACGGCCCCTGGTGGTCCCTGCGCCCCGACTCACCCGTCCACCGCACCGCCCGCCAACAAGCAGTCCACGAAGCTGTCCAACGCGCCCGCGAATACGCCGAAGCCCTCGGCACCCGCCTCGCCGCCCTCATCGAACTCGCCGACACCGGAGCCGAGGACCCCGACCGCTACGGACCCGTCCCCGGCGCACCCCACATGCGCATGGCCGCCTACTCCGGCGCCCCCGACGACACCCCCGCACCCCTCGACCTCGAACCCCAGCGCCAAACCGTCTACGCCAACGTCAACGCCCGATTCACCATGCACCCACCCGAGCTGGAATAACCCCGCCGTCCGAACAACCGAACCGAAATACATGCTCATCGGAGCACCCCCATGCACAATTCAACACTTGTCAATAACCCTTCACGCAAAGGTGGTTGGGTAGTCACGCACAACCAATTCCCTACCCGCCGGTAAGCCCTAGGCTCGAAGCATGCGCCGAGCAAAGATCGTCTGCACCCTGGGCCCCGCCACCGACTCGTACGAGCAGATCAAGGCACTCGTCGAAGCCGGAATGGACGTAGCCCGCTTCAACCTCAGCCACGGCACCTACGCCGAACACGAGGAGCGCTACCACCACGTCCGAAAGGCCTCCGACGAAACCGGCCGCAGCGTCGGAATCCTCGCCGACCTTCAAGGCCCGAAGATCAGACTCGGACGCTTCCGCGAAGGCCCCGTACTCCTTGAACGCGGCGACGAATTCACCATCACCGTCGAACCCGACATCCAAGGCGACCGCCAGACCTGCGGAACCACCTACGACGGCCTCGCCGCCGACGTCACCACCGGCGAACGCATCCTCGTTGACGACGGAAAAGTCACCCTCGAAGTCACCGGCGTCGAAGGCCCCCGCGTCCACACCGTCGTCATCGAAGGCGGCATGGTCTCCGACCACAAAGGCCTCAACCTCCCCGGCGTAGCCGTCTCCGTCCCCGCACTCAGCGACAAGGACCAGGAAGACCTCCGCTGGGCCCTGCGCACCGGCGCCGACGTCATCGCCCTCTCCTTCGTCCGCAGCGGACGCGACATCGAAGACGTCCACCGCATCATGGAAGAGGAAGACCGCCGCCTCCCCGTCATCGCCAAGGTCGAAAAGCCCCAGGCCGTCGACAACATCGACGACATCGTCGCCGCCTTCGACGGAATCATGGTCGCCCGCGGCGACCTCGGCGTCGAAATGCCCCTCGAACAAGTCCCCATCGTCCAAAAGCGCGCCATCAAACTCGCCAAGCGCAACGCCAAACCGGTCATCGTCGCGACCCAGATGCTCGACTCGATGATCGACAACTCGCGGCCCACCCGCGCCGAGGCGAGCGACGTCGCCAACGCCGTCATCGACGGCACCGACGCCGTCATGCTCTCCGGCGAGACCAGCGTCGGCAAATACCCCGTCGAAACGGTCCGCACCATGGGCCGCATCATCGAAGCGGCCGAGGAAGACATCCTCGCCAAGGGGCTCCCGCCCCTCACCGACCGCAACAAACCCCGCACCCAAGGCGGAGCCGTCGCCCGCGCCGCAGCCGAAATGGGCGACTTCCTCGGTGCGAAGTTCCTGGTGGCCTTCACCCAGTCCGGCGACACGGTCCGCCGCCTCTCCCGCTACCGCTCACCCATCCCGCTCCTGGCCTTCACCCCGACCCCGTCCACCCGCTCCCAGCTCAACCTCACCTGGGGCGTGGAGACCTTCCTCGGCCCCCACGTCGACTCCACCGACGCGATGGTCGACCAGGTCGACGAGCTCCTCCTCCAGTACGGCCGCTGCCGCAAGGGCGACATCGTCGTCATCACGGCCGGCTCCCCGCCCGGAGTCTCCGGCTCCACCAATCTGGTCCGCGTCCACCACATCGGCGAGGACGACAGCCCGAAGTAGGGACCAGGGTCAGGTCAGTATTTGGGGCCTACATGGGTGTCCATGAGGGCGACCGAGGCTTTGCGGGCGATGGAGATGTTGCGATGGTTCGCCCGTCGCCACTCGACGCCCACTGTGTCCAGGGTGTCGGTGAAGAGCGTGATGATGTCGCCCGACAGGTTGGTGAAGAAGTACCGGGGATACTCGTAGCGCTTGAGCTCGCCGGCGATGACCTTCTCGGTCCAGTTGATGATCCGGCATCCATCGGAGTGGATGAGTCCTCGGATCAACTCCCACGGATGAGCGCCGACGATCTCCTGCTGCCAGGATTCCAGCACGATATTCCGGTCGTGCTTCTTGCCGGGGCCGTGCTGAGGGAAGAGGCAGGGCCAGTGTTTGCTGGTGGTGGTGACTGCTATGCAGCCCAGCTTCTTGACGCGACACACACTGTTGTCCGGGCGTACCGATCGCATGGCCGCTTCGCAGGCGTCGATAAGACCAGGCCAGGCATTGTCCATGACGATGCGGAGGAAGTGGACGCCCCGTCGGTGTTCGTTGATGCAGCCATCGCCCAGATAGAGGCCCAACAGGTAGGAGTACGCCGCTTGGTCCTCTGGCAACCCTCGGGCGTCGCCGCATCTGGGACAGGGAAGACCCGAGCGCTTGCGCGGTTCGACGTCGACCTGCCAGGAGCGGATTGCGGCCCGGGAGACCCCGGTCTCCTTGCTCGCCGAGTTCAGGCTGTGTCCCTGGGCGACCAGAGCCAGTGCTCGCTTGCGTGTACCCATGTCGTACATGCGCCACTCTGTGCGGCTGATCGTTACGACACGCAGCAAAAAGCGGATGTTCACGAGAACGTGTACATCCGCCTTATGTGGCAACCTTGCAATCCAAGGAAAAGTGCCCCGAGTCGGATTCGAACCGACGCTGTATGGGTTTTGAATCCATGGCCTCTACCGCTGGGCTACCGGGGCCCCTTCGAAACGAAGGTCAGCGGTCACCCGCTGTGCCACCACCTTACCGCAGCTAGGTACGCTCTTGGGAGCAGTACCCCTGCCCTGAACTAGGAGCTATCGTGACCGCCCCCGAGTCGCCCCAGCCCGTAGACGCGCCCGACGACGACAAGTCGCACGTCCCGCCGCTGACGACCCGTGTCGTCATCGCCGAGGACGAGGCTCTGATCCGTCTCGACCTCAAAGAGATGCTCGAGGAAGAGGGCTACTCCGTCGTCGGTGAGGCCGGTGACGGTGAGCAGGCGGTCGAGCTGGCGCGTGAGCACAAGCCCGATCTGGTGATCCTGGATGTGAAGATGCCGAAGATGGACGGCATCTCGGCGGCGGAGAAGATCGCGGAGGAGTCGATCGCTCCGGTGCTGATGCTGACGGCGTTCTCGCAGCGCGATCTGGTGGAGCGGGCGCGGGACGCGGGTGCGATGGCGTATCTGGTGAAGCCGTTCAGCAAGAGCGATGTCGTTCCTGCCATCGAGATGGCGGTGTCGCGGTTCCAGGAGCTGAAGACGCTGGAGAACGAGGTCGCGGACCTGACTCTGCGGCTGGAGACGCGGAAGCTGGTGGACCGGGCGAAGTCGGTGTTGCAGACGGAGTACGGCCTGACGGAGCCGGCGGCGTTCCGTTGGATTCAGAAGACGTCGATGGATCGTCGTCTTTCGATGCAGCAGGTGGCTGAGGCGGTTATTCAGGACGCCGAGGAGAAGAAGGCGGCGAAGGGCTGAGTTCCGCCCGCGTCGGTCGTGGCTGAGGCCCGTACCCCTTCGGGGGTACGGGCCTCAGCCGTATGTGCGGGCGGGCTCAGTCTTCGCCGAGGTAGGCCTTGCGGACGGATTCGTCGTGGAGGAGGTCCTGGCCCGTGCCGGAGAGGACGACGGAGCCGACTTCCATGACGTGGCCGTGGTCGGCGAGGGAGAGCGCGGCCTGGGCGTTCTGTTCGACCAGGAGGATGGTCGTGCCCTGGGACTTGAGTTCGACGATGGTCGCCATGATCTTCTGCATCATGATCGGGGAGAGGCCCATGGAGGGTTCGTCGAGCATGAGCAGTTTGGGCTGGGACATGAGGGCGCGGCCCATGGCGAGCATTTGCTGTTCGCCGCCCGAGAGGGTTCCCGCGGCTTGCTTTCGGCGTTCGCCGAGGATGGGGAAGAGGTCGTAGGCGCGCTGGATGTCTTTTTCGATGCCGGCGGTGTCCTTGCGGAGGAACGCTCCGAGCTGGAGGTTCTCGGCGATGGAGAGCCGGGGGAAGATGCGTCGGCCTTCGGGGGAGTGGGCGAGGCCCATGGCGACGATCTTGTGTGCGGGGACGCCGGTGAGGGGTTTCCCGTCGAAGGTGATTTTGCCGCTGAGGGGCTTGAGGAGTCCGGACAGGGTGCGCAGGGTGGTCGTCTTGCCGGCGCCGTTGGTGCCGATGAGGGTGACGACTTCGCCTTGTTGGACGCTGAAGGAGATTCCCTTGACGGCTTCGATCTTGCCGTAGGCGACCTTGAGGTCTTCTACTTCGAGGAGCGCGCTCACTGGTCGTCTCCTTC
This sequence comes from Streptomyces sp. NBC_00569, assembly GCF_036345255.1. Taxonomy (NCBI): domain Bacteria; kingdom Bacillati; phylum Actinomycetota; class Actinomycetes; order Kitasatosporales; family Streptomycetaceae; genus Streptomyces; species Streptomyces sp. NBC_00569. The sequence continues at coordinate 7,244,934 of NZ_CP107783.1, forward strand.
CGTTGCGTGTGCTTCCGCGGCTTCGACTGCGGCTGCGGCGGTGTCTTCGGGGGCGCCTTCGAAGGGTTCGCCGAGGTAGGCGGCGATGACGCGTTCGTCGCCCTGGACGACTTCGGAGGTGCCTTCGACGAGCTTTTCGCCTTGGACGAGGCAGGCGACGCGGTCGCTGAGGTTGAAGATGAAGCGCATGTCGTGCTCGATGACGAGGACGGCGATGCCGCGGTCGCGGATGGCGAAGACGAGGTCTTCGGTGGCGCGGGTCTCCTGCGGGTTCATCCCGGCGGTGGGCTCGTCGAGGAGGAGCAGGCCGGGCTCGCTGGCCATGGCGCGGGCGATTTCGAGCTTGCGCTGTTCGCCGTAGGGGAGGTTGCGGGAGAGGTGGTCTGCCTTGTGGGCGAGGCCGATGAACTCCAGCAGTTCCATGGCGTGTTCGCGGGAGGTCGCTTCTGCCTTGCGGAAGCCGGGGCCGCGGAGGAGGGCGGACCAGAGGCCTTCCTTGGTGCGGGTGTGGCGGCCGACGAGGACGTTTTCCAGGACGGTCATGTTGGCGAAGAGCCGGATGTTCTGGAAGGTGCGGGCGATGCCGGCGCTGGTGACGAGGTGCGGCTTGGGGGGCAGCACGGTGCCTTTGTAGGCGACTTTGCCCTCGGTGGGGACGTAGAGGCCGGTGAGGCAGTTGAAGAAGGTGGTCTTGCCCGCGCCGTTGGGGCCGATGAGGCCGACGATCTCTCCGGCGTTGACGGTGAGGTCGACGTTGCGTACGGCGGTGAGGCCGCCGAAGCGCATGGTGACGCCGGTGGCTTCGAGGACGGGGCTGAGGGCTGTGGTGGTGGTCATGGTGGTTACGCCCCTGCCTTGGTGACGCCGACGGTGGAGTCGGGCAGGCCCTGTTCGGGGATGTGGACGGTGTCGTCGCTCTCGTGGAACTCGAGTTGGCGGCGGCGGTTGGCGATGATGCCTTCGGGGCGGAAGCGCATGAGGAGGACGAGTGCGACGCCGAAGGCGAGGAGCTGGTACTCCTTCAGGAAGCTGAGCTTCTCGGGGAGCATGTAGAGGAGGGTGGCGCCGAGGATCGGTCCGTTGACGGTGCCCATGCCGCCGAGGACGACGGCGGCGAGGAGGAACGCGGAGTTCGGGGGCACGGAGCCGGCGAACTGGTACGGGGCCGGGTTGACGCTGTAGCCGACGTGGGCGCTGACCGTTCCGGCGAGGCCGGCGAGGGAGGCGCCGAGGGCGAAGGCGATGAGCTTGACGCGGAAGCCGTTGATGCCCATGGCGGTGGCGGCGGTCTCGTCCTCGCGGATGGCGATCCAGGAGCGGCCGATGCGGGAGTCCGCGGCGCGGTTGAAGACGAGGACGACGATCGCGGTGATGAGCAGCATCAGCAGGAAGTAGTTCGCGAAGCGGCCGAGGGTGATTCCGCCGACGTCGTGGGTGCTTCCGAAGTTGAACCCGAAGATGTTGAGGTCCGGGATCATGGAGATGCCGTTGGGGCCGTTGGTGAGGTTGGGGCCGGAGGTGCCGTCGAGGTTATTGACGGTGATGCGGAAGATCTCTCCGAAGCCCAGGGTCACGATGGCGAGGTAGTCGCCGCGCAGGCGCAGGGTGGGGGCGCCGATGAGGACGCCGAAGACGAGCGACGCGAGCATGCCGGTGAGCATGGCGGCCCAGAAGGGGAACTGGACGCCGGTGAAGCGGGAGAACTCGGAGCCGGAGACGAGGGCGGCCGCGTAGGCGCCGACGCCGAGGAAGGCGACGTATCCGAGGTCGAGGAGGCCGGTGAGGCCGACGACGATGTTGAGGCCGAGGGCGACGGTGGCGACGACGAGGATGTTCACGCCGAGGTTGGAGTTGTGCTCGTTGTTCTCGACGAAGGGGAAGAGCGCTGCCGCGAGGAAGGCCATGGAGGTGGCGAATCCCTTGTGGCCGGCGTTGAGCTGCGCGAAGCGGTCGAACAGTCCTGCGCTGAACAGGGACCAGGTGCCGAGGACGACGAGGAAGATGTAGCCCAGGAACGTTTCGCTCGCGTCGGGGTCGACGCCGACGCCGTAGGCGAAGACGATCAGCGCGAGGGCGGTGGCGCCGGTGATGACGAGGCGTTCGCCCCAGGCGGGGAGCTGGGCGGCCGGGGGGATGCGTCCGGGCTTGGTGACGAAGTCTTTGAAGGTGTCACCGGGCTTGGGGAGCGCGAGGGCGCCGGCCAGGGCGATGGCGGAGCCGACGGCGGCGATGTAGGCGCCGGGGTCGAGTGCGACGAGGCCCTTGAGGTCGACGGCGATCGCGATGGCGCTGAACCAGCTGACGGCGAACGCGGCAGCGGTGGCGAGGAGCACGGGCTGGGTGGCGCGTGCCGGGTTGAGCCAGCCGAGGCCGCGGACGTCGAAGAGGGTCAGGGCGAAGAGGAGGGTGAGGGCGCCGGCGACGAGGTCGAGGATCTGGAGTCCGGCCGGGGAGCCGTAGTAGGTGAGGTCCCCGGGGAAGTCGGACGTGTAGGTCCAGGACATGAAGGCGCTGGCGATGGTGGCGACGGCGCCGACGGCGATGAGGATGCGGGCCGTGGTCTGGGGGAGCGCGATGAGACCGCGGGCAGGGGTGGTGGTGTCTGTGGTTGCCATGGTGCTCACGCCCTGTCCGCGACGCGTTCGCCGATGAGGCCTTGTGGCCTGAACAGCAGTACGAGGATGAGGAGTACGAAGGCCCAGACGGAGGACCAGCCGCCGCCGCCGAGCTGCTGCATGCCGGGGATGCCGTCGATGTAGCTGGTGGCCATGGTTTCGGCGAGGCCGAGGACCAGGCCGCCGATCATGGCGCCGTAGATGTTGCCGATGCCGCCGAGGACGGCCGCGGTGAAGGCCTTGAGGCCCATCTGGAAGCCCATGTCGTACTTGACCGTGCCGTAGCGCAGGCCGTACGAGACGGCTGCGACGGCGGCGAAGAAGCCGCCGATGGCGAAGGCGATGACGATGATGCGGTTGGTGTCGATGCCCATGAGCTGCGCGGTGTCAGGGTCCTGCGCGGTGGCCTGCATGGCGCGGCCGGTGCGGGAGAGGCTGACGAACAGGGCGAGGGCCGCCATGCAGAGGGGGGCGGCGATGATGACGAAGACGCTGCCGCTCTGGATGCTGATGGAGCCGATGTGGACGGGTCCGAAGGGCAGTTGGGGGAACTTGAGGTCGTTCTTGGCGTTCGGGTACCAGTTGAAGACGACCTGCTGGAGCGCGAGCGACAGACCGATGGCGGTGATCAGCGGGGCGAGGCGTGGTGCTCCGCGCAGTGGTCGGTAGGCGAAGCGTTCGGCCCCGATGGCGATGAGGACGGAGACGATTCCGCCGCCTATCAGCATCGCGGGGAGGGCTATCCACATGGATGTGCCGTTGGGTAGAACGTAGAGGTAGACCGTGAGTGCGCCGAAGCCGCCGGTCATGAAGATCTCGCCGTGGGCGAAGTTGATGAGCTGGACGATGCCGTACACCATCGTGTAGCCGATGGCGATCAGCCCGTACATCGAGCCGAGGAACAGCCCGTTGGCCAGCTGCTGCGGCAGGGTGTTCACCGCATGGCCTCCATGTGGTGGGGAGAGGTTGAGCAGGGCGTATGAAGCGGGCCGCGCGGTGACGGGTGGTCATGGCCGCGCGGCCCAGGGGTGGTGCTGGGGGCGTGTCCCGGTGGTTTCGACCGGGTCGGCGGTTCGGTGGGGCCGTGGCCCTCGGTGACCGAACCGCCTGGTGGCCCGGGGTGGTGCGGATCAGCCGTTGAACGTGCCGCTCTTGACGGCCTTCCACTTGCCGTCGACGACCTGGTAGACGGTGAGCTGCTTGTTCGTGGTGTCGCCGTACTCGTCGAAGGAGACGGGGCCGGCGATGCCGTCGAACTTGGTCTTCTGGACCTCGCCGACGATCTTGGTGCGGGCGTCGGAGGGGACCTTGCCGTCCTTCACGACGTTGCCGATCGCCTTGATGATGGCGGTGGCGGCGTCGTAGGAGTAGCCGCCGTACGTGCCGTAGTCGCCCTTGAGGCCGGAGGCCTTGTACTTCTTGATGAAGTCGGCGGCGGAGGGCAGGGAGTCGACGGGCTGGCCGACCGAGGTGGCGAGGTCGCCTTCGGAGGTCTTGCCGGCGGTCTGGATGTAGGTGTCGCTGAACATGCCGTCACCGCCGAACAGCGGGACCTTGGCTCCGCCGTCCTTGAGCTGCTTGGTGAGCTTCTCGGACTCGTCGTACTGGCCGCCGTAGTAGACGAGGTCGGCCTTGGAGTTCTTGATCTTGGTGACGAGGGCGGAGAAGTCCGTGTCGCCGGTGTTGACGTGGTCCTCGCCCGTGACCTTGCCGCCGGCCTTGGTGAAGCCGGCCTTGAAGAGCTTGGCGAGGCCGGCACCGTAGGTCTGCTTGTCGTCGACGACGAACACCTTGCGCTTCTTCAGCGTGCTGTAGGCGTAGTCGGCCGCGAAGCCGCCCTGCAGGGCGTCGGTGGTGGCGGTGCGGAAGTAGGTCTTGAACGGGCGGGACTTGGAGGTCTGCCAGTTCTTGCCCTGGGTGAGCTCGGGGGCCGTGTTGGACGGAGAGATCTCGACCAGGTTGGCGGTGGCGAAGACCTGCTGCATCTGGGTGGCGACACCGGAGTTCAGCGGGCCGACGACGCCGAGGACCTTCTCGTTCTGGACGAGCTGGGTGGCGTTGGACTGGCCCTGGGCCGGGATCGCCTTGTCGTCGAGCGCCTGGACCTTGAAGGTCACGCCGGGAACGGTGTTGTTCTTGTTGGCGTCGTTCACGGCGATCTGCACGCCGCCCTGGATGCCGAGGCCGGTGGCGGAGTTCTGGCCGGTGAGCGGGGCGTCGACGCCGATGACGACGGTGGTCTTCTTGCTGCTGTCGCTGCCCTTGTTGTCGTCGCGCGATCCGCAGGCGGTGAGCGTGAGTGCTCCGGTGGTGAGCACGGTGGTCATGATGAGCAAGGAACGGTGTCGCACGATCAATCCTCTCCCTGGCGCGGCCCCCGTGGTTGGGGGCCGTGTGTCTCGCCGGGCCGTACTGGGGTGGTACAGGGCCGTGCAGCAGACGCGCCCGGCGGCGCGGTGACTGGCCGTGACTATAAGCGCAGGTGGGTGGGGTGGGGAGCTGAGGAGGGAAGGATGTGACGCTCTTGTTATGACGCGGTGCTCGTCGGTGGGTGCAGTGGGGGCGATTGGGACTTCTGGCCGGAAGGCGTCGGCGCTCGCATGTAGAGAACATGCTGTTCCGCTACGGAACTTGGGGTGATCTTGATCCTTACGGGCGGGAGTGTGCCGTCGGGGAGGCCGATGCCGGGCGCTTCGGGGAGCGGTGGCTCGCGCTCCGCATTGCTCTGTTGCGGCAGAGGTAACTGATTGTTACTTCCGTGTGAGATCCGTTCGCGGTCCGCGGGGCGGCCCATGCCCCCTTGGTGCGGTCCGCAGGCGGCGTGCGGTGAGGTGGCGAGATCGCGGGGGCAGGCGCCGCCGAAGAGGTAGCTGTGCTGCTGCTGTGCCTGACGGTTCCGTAGGCCGAGGTCGAGGTGCGGCAGCGTGAGGCCGGGCGGCAGGGCGGCGCACTTGTGTACGGAGATGAGCACAGTGAGGGGTTTCGGGGTGCCGCCCTTCACTGTCAGTGGCAGCGCGGAGGTGGCGTGTGTACTCAATTCCGCCAGTCGGGTGCGCACTTGACGGATGATCACGGGATGGGTGTCGCGTAGGGAGACGGTGCAGCGGAAGGTGGCGGCGCGCGGGTGGCGCGGGCCCGACGGGCCGCTTCCTTCGGAGTGGAGGAAGGTGGCCTGGCGGGCCAGTGGGCGGGTGTCACCGGGGTGGTGGTGAGGGCTGTGTGCGCGTGGGTGCCCGTGATGGCTGCGGCGGCGGGCAGGGCTTGCAGGGTGCGGTGCAGGCGTGGCGGAAGGGCTTCCCAACCCTCGTGGAGGCGGAGGGAGTTGAGGGAACAGGCCCACAGGGTGTCGGTGCGGGCGGGGGCGTGCGGGGTGCCGTCGCCGGAGGGGGCGGCTCGACGGGTCCGATACCGGCCATGCTCCACGCCGGTGCGGAGGAGACGGTTCCGCCCATGTGGGTGGGGTCAACCGACGCGTGTCGGCGGTCAGTTGAGTCGTGGGCCGGTCCGGGCGGGCGCCTGAGCTGCGGCGGCTGGGGGGACGCCTTCGCGTGGGCCGAACTCGCGTCGGCGGCGGTGTGCCGCACAGTCCGGCTTCCGTCCCCTGATCAACGTCTGCGCTGCCCGGCGCGGCTGCGGTGGCCGGTCCGCGCCGGGAACAGCGGCGTGAAGGTGCGTGATCGTTGTGGCGCCCTGTGACGGGCCGGCCCGGTCGGAATCGGACCAGCCCTGTCACGGACGAGCCCTGTGGCGGATCAGCGGCCCGTCGTGGGCCGGCCCCGCGACGGGAGCCCTGCGGCGGACGGGAGAGGTCTCAGCTCTTGGGCATGTCCTTGAGGAGGCACGTCAGGCGGGCCGAGCAGACCCGCCGGTCCTGCTCGTCGGTGATCACGATCTCGTACGTGGCCGTGGAGCGGCCGCGGTGTACGGGGGTGGCGACGCCGGTGACGAGGCCGGAGCGGGCGCCGCGGTGGTGCGTGCAGTTCAGGTCGACGCCGACGGCGATCTTGGAGCTGCCGCCGTGGAGCATCGAGCCGACGGAGCCGAGGGTCTCGGCGAGGACCGCGGAGGCGCCGCCGTGCAGGAGGCCGTAGGGCTGGGTGTTGCCCTCGACGGGCATGGTGCCGACGACGCGCTCGGGGGACGCTTCCTTGATCTGGACGCCCATGCGGGTGCCGAGGTCCCCTGCGGAGAACAGGGCGGGCAGGTCGACGCCGAGCGCCGCGTACTCGTCGATGATCTCTTGCGGGAACTTCACGCTGCTGTGCTCGCCCATGGTGCCCGGCTCCGTTCGTCGTCTGTCGGTGTTCGTGCTGCTGTTCTGCCTGGTCGGCTGCCTGAGCGAACGCTCAGTCGGTCGCCGATTGTTCCAGGCGGACGACGACGGACTTGCTGGTGGGGGTGTTGCTGGTGTCAGCGGTGGCGTCCAGCGGGATCAGGACGTTGGTCTCCGGGTAGTACGCGGCCGCGCAGCCCCGGGCCGTCGGGTAGTGGACGACGCGGAAGCCGGGGGCGCGGCGCTCCACGCCGTCCGTCCACTCGCTGACCAGGTCGACGTAGGAGCCGTCCGCGAGGCCCAGGGCCTGGGAGTCGTGAGGGCTGACGAGGACGACCCGGCGGCCGTTCCTGATGCCGCGGTAGCGGTCGTCGAGGCCGTAGATCGTGGTGTTGTACTGGTCGTGCGAGCGCAGGGTCTGCAGCAGCAGCCGGCCCTCGGGGAGCTTCGGGTACTCGACGGGCGCGGCCGTGAAGTTCGCCTTGCCGGTGGTGGTGGGGAAACGCCGCTCGTCGCGCGGGCCGTGCGGCAGCGTGAAGCCGGCCGAACCGCTCACACGCGCGTTGAAGTCCTCGAAACCCGGAATGACCTTCGCGATGCGGTCGCGGACCGTGGCGTAGTCCTTCTCGAACTCCTCCCAGGGCGTGCGTGACGCCTCGCCCAGGACGCGGCGTGCGAGGCGGGCCACGATCGCCGGCTCCGACAGGAGGTGCTTGCTCGCGGGCGTGAGGCGGCCGCGAGAGGCGTGGACCATGCTCATGGAGTCCTCGACCGTCACGAACTGCTCACCGCTGCCCTGGAGGTCCCGCTCGGTGCGGCCGAGAGTCGGCAGGATCAGGGCGCGCGCGCCGGTGACCGCGTGGGAGCGGTTGAGCTTCGTCGACACGTGCACCGTCAGGGCGGCGCGGCGCATCGCGGCCTCGGTGACGTGGGTGTCGGGGGAGGCCGCCACGAAGTTGCCGCCCATCGCGAAGAACACCTTCGCCGCGCCGTCGCGCAGTGCCTCGATGGCCCGTACGACGTCGAAGCCGTGCTCGCGGGGCGGTGCGAAGCCGAACTCCTTCTCCAGGGCGTCCAGGAAGGCGGGCGCGGGGCGTTCGAAGACGCCCATGGTGCGGTCGCCCTGCACGTTGGAGTGGCCGCGCACCGGGCACACGCCCGCGCCGGGGCGGCCGATGTTCCCGCGCAGGAGCAGGAAGTTGACGACCTCGCGGATCGTGGGCACCGAGTGCTTGTGCTGGGTGAGACCCATCGCCCAGCACACGACGGTGCGCTCGGAGGCGAGCACCAGGGCGAGGGCTTCCTCGATCTCGGCGCGCTCCAGTCCCGTCGCCGTCAGCGTCGCGTCCCAGTCGGCGGCGCGGGCGGCCTCGGTGAACTCCTCGTAGCCGTGGGTGTGCTCCTCTATGAAGGCGTCGTCGACGGCGCCTTCCGTCTCCAGGATCAGCTTGTTCAGGAGGCGGAAGAGGGCCTGGTCCCCGCCGAGGCGGATCTGGAGGAACAGGTCGGTCAGGGTGGCGCCCTTGAGCATGCCCTGCGGGGTCTGCGGGTTCTTGAAGCGTTCGAGTCCGGCCTCGGGCAGCGGGTTGATCGTGATGATCTTCGCGCCGTTCGCCTTCGCCTTCTCCAGGGCGGAGAGCATGCGCGGGTGGTTCGTTCCCGGGTTCTGCCCGGCCACGATGATCAGGTCGGACTTGTAGAGGTCCTCCAGGGAGACGCTGCCCTTGCCGATGCCGATGGTCTCCGTGAGCGCGGAACCGGACGACTCATGGCACATGTTCGAGCAGTCGGGCAGGTTGTTCGTGCCGAACTCGCGGGCGAACAGCTGGTAGAGGAACGCCGCCTCGTTGCTCGTGCGGCCCGAGGTGTAGAACACGGCCTCGTCGGGGGAGGCCAGGGCGGCCAGCTCCTCGGCGATGATGTCGAAGGCGCGCTCCCAGGACACCGGCTCGTAGCGCTCGGCGCCGTCCGCCAGATACATGGGGTGCGTGAGGCGGCCCTGCTGGCCCAGCCAGTACCCGGAGCGGGTCGCGAGGTCGGCGACCGGGTGCGCGGCGAAGAAGTCGGGCGTGACCCGGCGCAGGGTGGCCTCCTCGGCGACCGCCTTCGCGCCGTTCTCGCAGAACTCCGCCTTGTGCCGGTGGTCGGGCTCGGGCCAGGCGCAGCCCGGGCAGTCGAAGCCGTCTTTCTGATTGACGCGGAGAAGGGTGAGCGCGGTGCGGCGCACGCCCATCTGCTGCTGGGCGATCTTGAGGGAATGGGCGACGGCGGGCAGTCCGGCGGCGGCGCGCAGCGGCGCGTCCACCTGCGGCGCGTCCTGGACCGGATCTCCTGTGGGCGGCTTCGTTGCCATCGTCTGTTCCCCTTCGAGCACACGTGTGAGGTACGTCGCCGATCCTCGCACGCACGACTGACAGCCCTCGTCCAAGGACCGTGGCGGACCGGACTGTCAGTGGGGCGTGGCAGGATCGGGGGCGTGGCAGAGACAGCAGCGAAGAAGACCGAGAAGAAGACCTCAGGCAGCCGGCCGCGGCTGATGCTCATGGACGGGCATTCGCTGGCGTACCGCGCGTTCTTCGCGCTGCCCGCGGAGAACTTCACGACCGCGACCGGACAGCCGACGAACGCGATCTACGGCTTCGCGTCGATGCTGGCGAACACGCTGCGCGACGAGGCGCCCACGCACTTCGCGGTGGCGTTCGACGTCTCGCGCAAGACGTGGCGCTCCGAGGAGTTCACGGAGTACAAGGCGAATCGTTCGAAGACCCCGGACGAGTTCAAGGGGCAGGTCGAGCTGATCGGCGAGCTTCTCGACGCGATGCGCACCCCGCGCTTCGCGGTCGACGGGTTCGAGGCGGACGACATCATCGCCACGCTCGCCACCCAGGCCGAGGCCGCCGGGTTCGACGTCCTGGTCGTCACCGGCGACCGGGACTCCTTCCAGCTGGTCAGCGACCATGTCACGGTGCTCTACCCGACGAAGGGCGTCTCCGAGCTGACGCGGTTCACGCCGGAGAAGGTCGAGGAGAAGTACGGGCTCACCCCGGCCCAGTACCCCGACTTCGCGGCCCTGCGCGGCGACCCGTCGGACAACCTGCCGGGCATCCCCGGCGTCGGCGAGAAGACCGCCGCGAAGTGGATCAACCAGTTCGGTTCGTTCGCCGAGCTCGTGGAGCGTGCCGAAGAGGTCAAGGGCAAGGCCGGGCAGAATTTCCGCGACCACATCGAAGCCGTCAAGCTGAACCGCCGGCTCACCGAGATGGTGCGCGACGTCGAGCTCCCCAAGACGGTCGAAGACCTGGAGCGCGCCGCGTACGACCGCACGGCCGTCGCGATGGTCCTCGACACCCTGGAGATCCGTAACCCGTCGCTGCGCGAGCGGCTCCTCGCCGTCGACCCGGGCGCCGAGGAGGCCGAGCAGACGCCCGCCGAGCCCGGCGTCGAGGTCGACGGCTCGGTGCTCGGCGCGGGCGAGGTGGCCCCGTGGCTCGCCGAGCACGGCGACGCCGCCCTGGGCCTCGCCACGGTCGACACCTGGGCGCTCGGTGCGGGATCCGTCACCGAGGTGGCGCTCGCCGCCGCCGGGGGAGCGGCCGCCTGGTTCGACCCCGCCCAGCTCGACGAGGCCGACGAGAACGCGTTCGCGACATGGCTCGCCGACGCCGCGAAGCCCAAGGTCCTGCACAACGCGAAGAACGTCATGCGGGTCTTCGCCGAGCACGGCTGGACCGTGGACGGCGTCACCATGGACACGGCGCTCGCCGCCTACCTGGTCAAGCCCGGCCGCCGCTCCTTCGCGCTCGACGCGCTGACCCTGGAGTACCTGGGCCGTGAGCTCGCCCCGGCGGCGGCCGACGGACAGCTCGCCTTCGGCACGGAGGACGACGACCAGGCCGAGGCCGACGCCCTCATGGTGCACGCCCGCGCCATCCTCGACCTCGGCGAGGCCTTCGTCGGGAAGCTCCGGGAAGTCGGCGCGGCCGACCTCCTCAAGGGCGTCGAGCTGCCCACGTCCACGCTCCTCGCGCGCATGGAGCGGCACGGCATCGCCGCCGACCGTGCCCACCTGGAGGCCATGGAGCAGATGTTCGCGGGCGCCGTGCAGCAGGCCGTGAAGGAGGCGCACGCCTCCGTGGGCCACGAGTTCAACCTCGGCTCGCCCAAGCAGCTCCAGGAAGTCTTCTTCGGCGAGCTCGACCTCCCCAAGACGAAGAAGACGAAGACCGGGTACACGACGGACGCGGACGCGCTCGCCTGGCTGGCCACGCAGACCGACCACGAACTCCCCGTGATCATGCTGCGCCACCGCGAGCAGGCCAAGCTGCGCGTCACCGTCGAGGGCCTCATCAAGACGATCGCCGCCGACGGCCGCATCCACACGACGTTCAACCAGACCGTCGCCGCGACGGGCCGGCTCTCCTCGACCGACCCGAACCTGCAGAACATCCCGGTCCGCACCGACGAGGGCCGCGCCATCCGCCGCGGCTTCGTCGTCGGTGAGGGCTTCGAGTCGCTCATGACCGCGGACTACAGCCAGATCGAGCTGCGCGTCATGGCGCACCTCTCCGAGGACGAGGGCCTCATCGAGGCGTTCACCTCCGGCGAGGACCTGCACACCACGGTCGGCGCGCAGGTCTTCGGCGTCGAGCGGTCCGCCGTCGACGCGGAGATGCGCCGCAAGATCAAGGCGATGTCGTACGGGCTGGCCTACGGACTGTCGGCGTTCGGCCTGTCCGGGCAGCTGAACATCGAGCCGGGCGAGGCGCGGGTCCTCATGGACACGTACTTCGAGCGGTTCGGCGGCGTGCGCGACTATCTGCGCCGCGTCGTCGACGAGGCCCGCGCCACGGGCTACACCGAGACGATGCTCGGCCGCCGCAGGTATCTGCCGGACCTCAACAGCGACAACCGCCAGCGCCGTGAGATGGCCGAGCGCATGGCGCTCAACGCGCCCATCCAGGGCACGGCCGCCGACATCGTCAAGATCGCCATGCTGAACGTGGACAAGGCGCTCAGGGACGCGAAGCTCAAGTCGCGGCTGCTGCTCCAGGTCCATGACGAAATCGTCCTGGAGATCGCCCCGGGCGAGGCCGCGGCGGCGGAGGAGCTGGTCCGGCGCGAGATGGCGGGGGCCGTGCATCTGCGGGCGCCGCTGGACGTGTCGGTGGGCGTGGGCCCGGACTGGGAGTCCGCGGCGCACTAGCCTGCGGCGCGCCGTGGTGCGGGCCGGGCCGTGGTTCGGCTGTCGTTCAGGCAGGCCGTAGTTCAGCCGGCCGTAGTCAGATAAGGGGCGGAGCCAGTGGGCTCCGCCCCTTACCGCGTTCACCGTTGTCGCGTCACCGTTCCTGTCTCACCGGCGTCGGTGCCACCCCGCGACCGGCCGGACCTCGACGCCCCCGCACGAGAAGCGCGTACACGACCAGACCGAGTACGAGGCCCGCGCCCCCGCCGAAGCACAGGGTCGGGATGATCTCCCACGGCTTGGCGACAGATCCCCAGTACGCCCACCAGCGCACAGTCCGCACCCCCGCGGCCACCGCCACGCACCCGCCGATCACGAGCGCCGCCGCCCACCGCTCACTCACGGAGAGCTGAGGCAGCGCGGCGCGGGCGTCGGCGGCGGCCGCCGAGGGGACACGGCGCACCGCCGACACCACGAAGAGGGCGATCACGACGAGCGCGACCGCCGAACCCCCGTACTGCGCGTACCAGTAGAGAGGGGAGCCGGCGATCTTCTCGCCGAGGACCGGGAAGACCCGCATGCCCCACCGGTCGAGATGCGTGAACGCGTCCCACACCACGTGCGTCGTCGCGCCCAGGACGGCGGACACGTACCACCACCACACCGCGGCCACCGGGCGCCGCTCCCACGCGAAAGAGCCGGCCGGGCGTCCGGTGCCCGCACCCCGCGCCACCACGAGGACCGGCCCCCGCACCCGTCCCGGCAGCAGCGCGATCACCGGTTCCCGCAGCAGGCGCCACAGGCCGACCAGCACCGCGGCGACGGCCACGTCGATCGTGAAGACGCCCGGGAAGGAGTGGGTGAAGTCCCCGAACTCCATCGCCCCCGGCACCGCACTCGCCGCGAAGTACGTCACGTCGGGCGCGAACGAGCCCGCCACCAGCAGCGAGGGCACCAGCGCGCCGCGCCCGGTGCCGTCGCGGCGGACGGCCGGCAGCACGGCCGCGGCGTGGCTGATCGTGAACGGCAAGTGGTCCCCCTCGGACGGTTCCTGATGCGGTGCGTACGCGGTGTCGCTCAGTATGGCCCGTGGCGACCGCGGTAACGCGTACATGGCCAACCGGCAAAAAACGGGCACGAACAGGTGCCTGGGCGCAGGAAGTTGTCGTAGTGTCGCCTGGGTCACTCCACGCCGGGGAGCGCGGACTGACCCGTAAACGGTCGGCAATCGGAGGGGCTCACGGTATGGCGGCGCTATTCGGAAAGCGGTTGCGCAGGTCCGCGATGACGACCGCCGTGGCGGCTGCCGCCGTGGCGGCACTTTCCGCGTCCCAGGCGCCTGGCCTCACCGACACGCAGAACGGCAGACAGTCCACCGCCGACGCGACGCCCTCACCCGGTGACTCGGCGACCGGCAACTCCCCTTACTACACCGATCTGCCGCCTCTCAACAGCCCCACCGCGCCGCCCAGTACGGGTCCCGGCGGCCCGGTCGGCACGGGTACCGGCGTGAACGAGGCCGGCATCCCGGCCACCGTCCTCGACGCGTACAAGAAGGCCGAGGCGGAGCTCGCCGCGACGAAGCCGGGCTGCAATCTTCCCTGGCAGCTCCTCGCCGCGATCGGCAAGGTCGAGTCGGGCCAGGCCCGCGGCGGCAACGTCGACGCGAACGGCACCACGCTCAAGCCGATCCTCGGCCCGGTCCTCGACGGCAACGGCTTCGCGAGGATCACCGACACCGACAACGGCGCCTACGACGGCGACACGACGCACGACCGGGCCGTCGGCCCCATGCAGTTCATCCCGTCGACCTGGGAGTGGTCAGGCCGCGACGGCAACGGCGACGGCAAGAAGGACCCCAACAACATCTACGACGCCGCCCTCGCCGCCGGCCACTACCTGTGCCGCGGCGACCGCGACCTGTCCCAGAGCGGCGGCCTGCACGCGGCGATCCTGAGTTACAACCACTCGCAGGAGTACCTCGACACGGTCCTGAGGTGGCTCGAGTTCTACCGCAAGGGCACCCACGAGGTCCCGGACGGCACGGGTGTCCAGCCCGGAGGCCGCAGCGACGGCGGCCCCAGCTCCAGCCCTTCGCCGTCGCCGAGCAGCCCGGGCACGACCAGCCCGTCCCCGGGTACCTCCAAGCCGCCCAAGTCGCCCAAGCCCGGCGGCTCCCCGGGCACCGACCCGTCGAAGCCGGGCGGCGGAGGGTCCACGAGTCCCACACCGCCCACGCCCGCCGAGACGGTCGCGCGCATCGAGGACGCCGGCACGGGCACGCTCGATGCGACCGCCGGTGACGCCTTCGCCGAACGTGTCGCCGTCCGCACGGAGAACGCCGCGGGCAAGGGTGTCGGTACGGTCAAGGTGAAGCTCACCGTCGTCGGTGACACGGACCTCACCTTCAGCGGCGGGTTCAAGAGCGTCACCGTCGTCACCGACAGCACCGGCAAGGCCACCGCGCCGCCGCTGCGGGCGGGCGAGGACACCGGCGAGTTCACCGTCCGCGCCACCGTCGTCGACCGCAAGCTGCCCGGCCTCGACTACACGGCGACCGTCTCCGCCCGCCAGGCCGACGCCCTCACCAGGGTCGGCGACACGGAACAGACCTGTGAGACCGGCGGCCAGTTCGCCGACCCGGTCCAGGTCAGGGCCACGTACAAGGGCGACGCCGCCGACGGGGTCGCCACCACGGCCACGCTGATCAAGTCCAAGGACGACGCGACCGAGAACGACAAGGGCCCCTACTTCAAGGACGCGGACGGCAAGGCGATCCGCACGCTCAAGGGCCTCAAGACCGACGGCGACGGCCGCCTCCAGCTGCCGAGGATCTACGCGGACGACGCCACGGGCACGTTCCTGCTCCGCGTCAGCACCACCGGTGGCGCGACCCTCACCATCGAACTGAAGGTCACCGCGGCCGGCGCCACGGCAACCCCGTCCGCCTCGCCCTCGGCGACGTAACTCCCGTACGGCACAAGCCGTATCAGCAGCACCCGCGCCGCCCCCTCGCCGTTCACCGGCCGAGGGGGCGGCGCTGTTGTGCAACGTGTTCTCATCTCGGCCCCGCGTTGCTACGGTGCCCCAGCCCTGACGACCTATCAGATTCCGGATCCGGTGATCCGCCGGGAGGCTGCATGCGTGCCCTGATCGCCGCCGCGACCGGTCTGGCCGTGGCGCTCGCCCTCGTCATCACGATCTCGGCGATCGGCTCCCCGCCCGGCGAGACCTCGCCCGAACCGCTGCTGACCACCGTCCCCAAGCACCCCTGACCCGCCGAGGAGGCCGCCGCGATGCGCCGCAAGGCCAGCCTGATCCTGCTCGCCCTCGCCGTGTTCTGCACGGCGATGTCCCCGCTGATGCGCTGGTACGCGTTCCCGCGCCTCGCGAAGATCCCGGCCGGCCAGTACCAGAACGCCGTCCTGGAGGCCAAGAACCCGACCCTCCTCGACTACGGCTCGATGCAGTCGAAGAAGGTTTCCAAGGTCACCGTCGTCCAGACGCTCAAGGGCAACGTGGAGGCCTCCGAGCAGGTCGAGAAGAGCGCGGGCCGCGACGTCGTCGTCTGGGACTCGCTCTCCTACATCGTCGGCCCCGACGGCAAGATGGTCTCCCAGGTCCCCGAGCGCTACGTCTTCGACGCCCACAGCCAGGCACCCGTCCACCCCACGGGCAAGTACGCCGAGACCGTCGACGGCGACAAGGTCAGGCGCGACGGCATCGAGTTCAAGTGGCCCTTCCTCACCGAGAAGCGGGACTACGAGTACTACGACGCCCAGGCCCGCGTCACCCGGCCCATCCACTACAAGGGAACCCAGACGTTCCGCGGTCTGAAGGTCTACTACTTCGAACAGACCATCCCGTGGATGAAGGTCCCCCTGCCCAAGACGATGCCGGTCAAGGGCATCACACCGGAGTCCGTCGCCAAGACCGGCACCACCCGCTGGTACACCACGGTCCGCAAGTTCTGGGTCGAGCCGGTCACCGGGGCCCCCGTCTACGGCGAGGAGATCCAGCACAACGAACTCCGCGGCGGCACGCTCCTGGGCGGCCGCGACAAGGTGACGGTCTTCGCCGGGCACGTGAAGATGCGCGAGGACTACATCAGGTCGACGGTCGCCCTCGTCAAGTCCAACCGCGTCTTGGTCGTCCTGCTCACCTCGTACCTGCCGTGGGGCTTCCTGGTCCTCGGCCTGCTCCTGCTCGCGCTCTCCCTGTGGCTCGAGGCCCGCAGCCGCCGTCCGGGCGAACCCGAGGCCGCCCCGGAGCACGAGCCGGAACCCGTCAGCGCCTGAGCCGCGCGCTCGTGTGCCGCGTCGCGACCGCGCCCGCCGGATCCTCCGGCCACGGATGCTTCGGGTACCGGCCGCGCAGCTCGGCCCGCACCGCCCGGTACCCCTCGCGCCAGAAGGAGGCCAGATCCGCCGTCACCGCCGCGGGACGCCCCGCGGGCGACAGCAGATGCACCAGGACCGGCACACCGGCCACACGCGGTGACTCGTGCAGCCCGAACATCTCCTGCAACTTCACGGCCAGCACGGGCTGTTCGGGGTTCGCGTAGTCGATCCGGATCCTGGACCCGCTCGGTACCTCCAGCCGCTCCGGGGCGAGCTCGTCGAGGCGGGCCGCGTCACCGCTCGCCCAGGGAAGCAGCCGCCGCAGCGCCTGCCCCGCGTCGATCCGGCCCAGATCGGACCGGCGCCGCGCCTTGCCGAGCTCCGGCTCCAGCCACTCGTCCACGCGCGCGTGCAGCGCGTCGTCCGACACGTCGGGCCAGGGCGCGCCCAGCGTGCGGTGCAGGAACGCGAGCCGCTCCCGCAGCTCCCCGGCCTCCCGCGACCACCGCAGCAGCCCGAACCCCTCCCGCCGCAGCCCCTCCTTCAACGCCTCCCGTACGAGAGCGGGGGCGGCCTCCTTCAAAGGGCGCACGGCGAGCTCCACCGCGCCGAGACGCTCGACGTGCCGCGCCACCAACTCCCCGTCGGCCCACGCCACTTCGTCCCCCTCGGTACGCAGCGGAGCGGCGGCCCGCAGCGCGACCTCCTCGTCCACGACCGCGGCGAGCCGCACGCGCGCGTGCCCGGCGCCCACGGGCCGGTCGGCGACCGCGACGGCGATCCACGGCGCGCCCCGCAGCCGTGAACCGTCCGCGAGCGCGGCCCGCGTCCCGGACACCATCAGATACTCGCCGTCGCGCCCACGCCCCACCCGCTCCGGAAAGGCGAGCGCGGCGACGATTCCGGCGACCCGGTCCTCGGACAGGTCCCCGGGAGCGTCCTCGCGCGCCGTGGTCCGCCCGGCCGCCCCCGTGAGCCGCCGCACCTCCGTCTTCCAGCGCGCGGCGTACGCGTCGGCGCCCCGGCGCGCGGTGCGCCACGCGGCGGCCAGGTCGTCGCCGTAGTCGCGGGGCGGCTCCTCGCTCAGGAGGGCGACCACCTCGGCCGCGCGGCGCGCACCCACCGCAGGGGTCGCGTCCAGGAGGGCGCGGGCCAGGCGCGGATGCAGGCCGAGGCCCGCGAGGCGGGCGCCGCGCTCCGTGGCCCGGCCCGAGTCCGCCTCGACCGCCCCGATCGCCGTCAGGACGGACCGGGCCGCCGCCATCGCCCCGGCCGGCGGAGCGTCCAGGAGCGCGAGGCCCGAGGCGTCCGGATCGCCCCAGCACGCCGCCTGCAACGCGAACGCCGTCAGGTCCGCCACCTTGATCTCCGGCGCCGGGAACCGCGCCAGCCGCCCGTCCTCCGCCTCCGTCCAGCACCGGTACACCACTCCGGGAGCCTCGCGCCCGGCACGCCCCGCCCGCTGCCGCCCCGCCGCCTGCGAGGCCCGTACGGTCGTCAGGGCGCTCAGCCCGCGCGCGTGGTCCACCCGAGGCTCCCGCGCGAGGCCCGAGTCCACGACGACCCGCACACCCGGCACCGTCAGCGACGACTCGGCGACGGACGTGGCGAGCACCACGCGCCGCCGCGCGCCCGCCGAGAGCACCGCGTCCTGGACCGCGGCGGGCGCCCGCCCGTGGACCTGCAGCACGTCCACGTCACCCGGCTCGCCCAACTGCCCGGCCACGCGTGCGATCTCACCGACCCCCGGCAGGAAGCACAGAACATCCCCGCTCTGCTCCCGCAGCGCGCGCCGCACCACCGACGCCACGTGCGTCAGCAACGCCGGGTCCACCCGCATCCCGTGCGGCGGCCGCACCGGACGCGCGGGAGGCGCCCACACCGTCTCCACGGGATACGAGATTCCCTCGGCCTCGACCACGGGCGCCCCGCCGAGGAGGCGCGCCCACCCCTGCGCGTCCGTCGTCGCCGACGCCGCCACCAGCCGAAGCTCGGGCCGCAGCGCGTCGCGCACGTCGCACAGGAACGCCGCTACGGTGTCCGCGTCCAGATGCCGCTCGTGGACCTCGTCGAGCATCACGACATCCACGCCGGCCAGCTCCTGGTCGCGCTGGAGCCGTTGCAGGAGCACACCCGTCGTGACGACCTCCACGCGCGCGTGGCGCCCCATCACCCGCTCACCGCGCACTGTGTAGCCGACGCTCTCGCCGGCCTTCTCGCCCAGCAGCCACGCCATCCGCCGCGCCGCGGCCCGCGCGGCGATCCGCCGCGGCTCGGCGACGACGACCCGCCGGGCGGGCCCGTCACCGACGAGCCCGGCGAGCACCAGCGGCACCAAGGTCGTCTTGCCGGTCCCGGGCGGCGCCACGAGAACGGCGCTGCCCGGCGCCGCGGGCCCGTCGAGGGCATCGCGCAGGCCGGGCAGCGCACTGCGTACAGGCAGGTCCAGAGCGTCGTCACGGATCACGTGCTCAGTGTCTCCCTGGGGGCACCCCCGGCCGAAGGGTGGGGGATTTCGGCCGGGAGCCCCTGTCTAGCTTCGCTCGCAGACGAAGATCGCCGTGCCCGGGATCAGGTTGCCGCGCAGCGGGGACCAGCCGCCCCACTCCTGGGTGTTCCACGCGGGCCACTGCGGCTCGACGAGGTCCACCAGGCGGAATCCGCCGGCCACGATGTCACGCACCCGGTCACCGACCGTCCTGTGGTGCTCCACATATACGGCGCGTCCCTCGTCGTCCTGCTCCACGTAAGGGGTGCGGTCGAAGTAGGAGGCCACCACGGACAGGCCCTCCGGACCCGGCTCGTCCGGGAACGCCCAGCGGATCGGATGCGTCACCGAGAACACGAACCGGCCGCCGGGGCGCAGCACCCGGTGGACGTCCCGCAGCACCCGCACGGGATCGGCGACAAAGGGGAGCGCGCCGTACGCCGAGCAGGCCAGGTCGAACGAGCCGTCCGCGAACGGCAGCGCGCCCGCGTCCGCCTGCACCAGCGGCACCGCGCCGCCGTCGATGCGCAGGGCGTGCTGGAGCTGCCGGTGGGAGAGGTCGAGGGCGACGGGGTGCGCGCCCTGCGCGGCGAGCCAGCGCGAGCACTGCGCCGCGCCCGAGCCGATTTCCAGAATCACCTTGTCCTTCAGGTCCTCCGGCGGGCCGAGCAGCTCGGCCTCCACCTCGTCGAGGCCCTCGGGTCCCCATACGAAACGGTCGTCCCCGAGGAAGGTGCCGTGCTCGACCTGGTAGTCGTCCGCGTTCCTGTCCCACCAGCCACGATTGGCACGGGAACTCTCTGTGACGTCGGCGTCGCGCCGGGTGGCTTCGGGCTCGAACGGTTCGGGCTCTTGGATGATGGGCTCCCTAGTCGTACTCTTCCGTTCAACCCGTCGCGGCAGAGTGCCGAGCGGCCCATGTGGCCTCGTGCGACAGGTTTTGTGCCGGGTATGCGGCGATCCGCCCCGGGTGTGCGCCTTCGCGCATTGACCCTGTCCGGCTGCCCCCGTATGCTACAAGTTGCGCTGCGAGCCTGCGCTCCTCAGACGTAGCAGGCTGCGCTCGCATCTGTATGTATGTCCCCTCGGTTATCGAGGTGCCCCCTCCGGGAGTGGCGCTTCCTGAGCTGTCCGGTCTTCTGCAGTGCGATCACGGGCTCCCGGCGTAGCAGTACCTACGACTTCAATGTCCGTACCGGAGCCCTTACCCACATGACGAGCAGCACCGAGACCACCGCCACCACCCCGCAGGTAGCGGTCAACGACATCGGTAACGAGGAAGCCTTCCTCGCCGCGATCGACGAGACGATCAAGTACTTCAACGACGGCGACATCGTCGACGGCGTCATCGTGAAGGTCGACCGGGACGAGGTCCTGCTCGACATCGGTTACAAGACCGAAGGCGTCATCCCGAGCCGCGAGCTCTCGATCAAGCACGACGTCGACCCGAACGAGGTCGTCAAGGTCGGCGACGAGATCGAGGCCCTGGTTCTCCAGAAGGAGGACAAGGAAGGCCGCCTGATCCTGTCCAAGAAGCGCGCTCAGTACGAGCGTGCCTGGGGCACGATCGAGAAGATCAAGGAAGAAGACGGCATCGTCACCGGTACCGTCATCGAGGTCGTCAAGGGTGGTCTCATCCTCGACATCGGCCTCCGCGGCTTCCTGCCGGCCTCCCTCGTCGAGATGCGCCGCGTCCGCGACCTCCAGCCCTACGTGGGCAAGGAGCTCGAGGCCAAGATCATCGAGCTGGACAAGAACCGCAACAACGTGGTCCTGTCCCGCCGTGCCTGGCTCGAGCAGACCCAGTCCGAGGTCCGCCAGACGTTCCTCACGACCCTCCAGAAGGGTCAGGTCCGCTCCGGCGTCGTTTCCTCGATCGTCAACTTCGGTGCCTTCGTGGACCTGGGTGGCGTCGACGGTCTCGTGCACGTCTCCGAGCTGTCCTGGAAGCACATCGACCACCCGTCCGAGGTTGTCGAGGTCGGCCAGGAAGTCACCGTCGAGGTTCTCGACGTCGACATGGACCGCGAGCGTGTCTCCCTGTCGCTGAAGGCGACGCAGGAAGACCCGTGGCAGCAGTTCGCCCGTACGCACCAGATCGGCCAGGTCGTCCCCGGCAAGGTCACGAAGCTGGTTCCGTTCGGCGCGTTCGTCCGCGTGGACGAGGGCATCGAGGGTCTGGTCCACATCTCCGAGCTGGCCGAGCGCCACGTGGAGATCCCGGAGCAGGTCGTCCAGGTCAACGACGAGATCTTCGTCAAGGTCATCGACATCGACCTCGAGCGTCGCCGCATCAGCCTCTCGCTGAAGCAGGCCAACGAGGCCTTCGGTGCCGACCCGTCGACGGTCGAGTTCGACCCGACCCTGTACGGCATGGCCGCGTCTTACGACGACCAGGGCAACTACATCTACCCCGAGGGCTTCGACCCCGAGACCAACGACTGGCTCGAGGGCTACGAGACCCAGCGCGAGGCCTGGGAGACCCAGTACGCCGAGGCGCAGCAGCGCTTCGAGCAGCACCAGGCTCAGGTCATCAAGTCCCGCGAGGCCGACGCCCAGGCCGAGGCCGAGGGTGCTGCCGCTCCGGCCGGCGCCCCGGCTGCGTCCGGTGGCGGCGGTTCGTACTCCTCGGAGTCGGACGACAACTCCGGCGCGCTCGCTTCGGACGAGGCGCTCGCTGCGCTCCGTGAGAAGCTGGCCGGTGGTCAGAGCTGATCTGAACCCTCCGGGGTTCGGTAAGTAGTTGAGCGGGCTCGCACCCTTGGGGTGCGGGCCCGCTTCTCTGTGTCCGCCGACGCCTCCTACTCGGTGACCGGTACGTTCGTCAGGCCCTTGCCGCCCGTCACCGTGTTGTCGGCGTACACCGTCGTTTCGCAGCTTCCGCCGGCGTTCGTCACGTTGATCGCCAGTTGCTTGTCGCCGGTCGCGCCGCGCAGGTCCGACGTGTTGGAGCGGAAAACAGTGCCGCAGCCCCAACCGGACTGCTGGGTGTGGGTCTCGTAGCCGTTGTTCGTGGTGGCGCTGCCCCTGTTGTTCTCGACCAGGACGTCATTGCCCTTCACGTCGACCCACGAGTCGTCGAAGTTGGCTCCGGTCAGGCCGCTGCCGTCGAACGTGTTGCCGACGATCCGCGCGCCCGTTGTGCCCTCCTTGATGTCGACGTTCTCGCCGCCGACGTCCGGGCCGATCGTGTTGCCGGTGATCTGGATGCGGTCGCTCTTGTCGGAGGTTCCGCCGGCCGTGCCGACGTAGACGCCCTCGCCCATGCCGCGGCCGTCGTTGCCGGTGTCGTAGATCCGCGAGTTCTTGATCGTCCCGTCCGTGCTGGAGTTGCGGAAGTGGACGCCCTCCATGTCGAGCCCGCGGACGGTGACCGTGTCGACGACGACCCCCTTCGCCGAGTCGATCATGACGCCCTTCTGGCCGCCGGTGACGGTGATGCCCTGGACCGTCCAGTACGAGGCGCCGTTCAGATGCAGGCCGTAACCGCCGCCCGCCGTGAGGACCGCCTTCGCGGAGCCGGTCAGGGTGATGCGCGAGCCGGAGCTCGCGGCGATAGAGGTCTTGAAGTTGCCCATGTACGTGCCGTCGGCGAGATGGATCGTGTCGCCGGGCGCGGCCGCCGTGAGCGCCGACTTGAGCTGGGCCGCGGTGGAGACCTCGATGACCTCAGCGGGTGCGGCGGCGGGCGTCGCGAGGGCCGTGGCGGCTCCGGCGACGAGCGCGGAGGCGGTCAGGGCGGGCAGGAGTGTGGAACGCATGCGCATGTGGGGGGTGCCTTCCCGTCGGTTCGTGCAAAAGAAGTTCTTGTACGTGAACTGTGGGTGCGCATATGAACGTAGAGGTGTGGCATGACTGCGTCAAGGTCTGTACCAGGGGGCGCACTCGGCCGTCAGAAGCCGCCCGGGAGGGGCGCGGAGAGGGAATGCCCGCGCCCCAACAGGCGTTCTGGGTAAGGAACACGAGGAGGAGCGGTCACAGTGCTTGATCCGCAGGGTTTGTACGCATGGGAGCCGAAGGGCCTGGCCGTGGTGGACATGGCGCTCGCCCAGGAGTCGGCCGGACTGGTCATGCTCTACCACTTCGACGGATACATCGACGCGGGCGAGACCGGCGACCAGATCGTGGACCGGGTCCTCGACTCGCTGCCGCACCAGGTCGTGGCGCGGTTCGACCACGACCGGCTCGTCGACTACCGGGCCCGCCGCCCGCTGCTCACCTTCCGGCGCAACCGCTGGACGGACTACGACGTGCCCGCCCTCGAGGTGAGGCTCGTCCAGGACGCCACGGGTGCGCCCTTCCTGCTGCTCTCCGGCCCCGAGCCCGACGTCGAGTGGGAGCGTTTCGCGGCCGCCGTGAAGGAGATCGTCGAACGGCTCGGCGTGCGCCTCGCGGTCAACTTCCACGGAATCCCGATGGGTGTCCCGCACACACGGCCCGTCGGCCTCACGCCGCACGGCAACCGGACGGACCTCGTCCCCGGCCACCGCAGCCCCTTCGACGAGGCGCAGGTCCCCGGCAGCGCGGAGTCCCTCGTGGAGTACCGCCTCATGGAGGCCGGACACGACGTACTCGGTGTCGCCGCGCACGTTCCGCACTACATCGCGCGCTCGCCGTACCCCGACGCCGCGTTGACCGTCCTCGAAGCCATCACGGCGGCGACCGGCCTGGTGCTGCCCTCGGTGGCGCACGGGCTGCGCACGGAGGCGCACCGCACACAGACGGAGATCGACCGGCAGATCCAGGAGGGCGACGAGGAACTCGTCTCGCTCGTCCAGGGACTTGAGCACCAGTACGACGCGGCGGCGGGAGCCGAGAGCCGCGGGAACATGTTGGCCGAACCGACCGACATTCCGTCCGCCGACGAGATCGGCCTCGAGTTCGAGAAGTTCCTGGCCGAACGCGAGGGCGACGCGTAGGGGTTGTGGCCGGCGATGGGGCCCTCGCCTAAGCTGCCCGCATGCTGAAGGTGGGCCTGACCGGCGGAATCGGCGCCGGCAAGAGCGAGGTGTCCCGGCTGCTCGTGGAGCACGGGGCCGTACTGATCGACGCGGACCGGATCGCGCGGGAGGTCGTGGAGCCCGGAACTCCCGGACTCGCCGCGGTCGTCGAGGCGTTCGGCAGCGACGTGCTCGCCCCGGACGGCTCGCTGGACCGGCCGGCACTCGGCGCGATCGTCTTCGCTGACGCGGACCGCCTCGCCGTCCTCAACTCGATCGTGCACCCGCTCGTCGGCGCCCGCTCCGCCGAACTCGAAGCCGCCGCCACGGGTGACTCCGTCGTCGTGCACGACGTGCCGCTGCTCGCCGAGAACGGCCTGGCGCCGCTGTACGACGTCGTGGTCGTCGTCGACGCGAGCCCCGAGACCCAGCTCGACCGTCTCGTGCGCCTGCGCGGCATGAGCGAGGAGGACGCGCGCGCCCGCATGGCCGCCCAGGCCACCCGCGACAAGCGCCTGGAGATCGCCGACATCGTGATCGACAACGACGTACCGCTCGACGAGCTGCACCGGCGGGTCGGCGCCGTCTGGGCGGACCTCGCGCAGCGGGCGGCCGTGGCCTAGAAGGGGGACGGGTGTGGTCGTACTGGCGGCGTTCACCTTCCTCGGCGGCCTGGTGGCGATCCTCGCCGGGGCGTACGGGCTGCGGCGGACCCGGCGGATCAGCGAGGCCGGACGCGTCACCCAGGCACTCGTGAAACCCCCGCAGGCGGGTTCCGAGCGGCCCCGGCTGCAGTTCGAGACGCACGACGGTCTCGTCGTCGAGGTGCCGTCACCCGCGCCGCCCAGCCGGCGGCTGCCGCTGCCGACGGGCGGCCTGGTCGGCATCGCGTACGACGTCGACGACCCGCGCGAGACCGTGCTCATCGGCGGCGAGCGGCCCGTCCTCGACTGGGTGTTCGTGGCCGCGGGCGTGGCGCTTGCGGTGCTCGGCGCGGTACTCGCGGTGACCGGGCGCTGAGCCGCCGACTCGGTCGGACGTACGTACGTCAGGGTGTTCCGGGGGAGGAATAGGGCCGACAGTCCACGCCGTTGACGTGGATGACGAAGGAGGGAGACCGCTGTGCCCCACTCCAACCCGGAGACGCACGTCATCGACTTCCGCGCCGCTGAGCAACTGCTCGCGGCGCGTGACCCGCGAGGTGCGGTGAAACTGCTCGACCCGGTCATCGCGGCCCACCCCGAGAACACGGCGGCGCGGCTGCTGCGTGCCCGCGCGTTCTTCGCCGCGGCGCAACTGCGGGCGGCCGAGCTGGAGTTCACCATCGTCCTGGAGCGCGAGCCGGACAACGCGTTCGCGCACTTCGCGCTCGCCCGCACCTATCAGCGCGCGGCACGGCCGGACCAGGCCAGGCGCCATTTCCGGCTCGCCGCGGCGCTCGATCCGCAGCCCGACTACGTCGCCGCGGCCGCTTTCGACGACGCTCCGTAGGACGAGGCGGTCCCCTGGGGCGTTCCGGGGCGGTCTAGGGCCTGTGGTCCGGGGGATTGTAGGGAGGTACGTCGCGGCCCGGCTGGTAGTGCGGGCCCTGCCGGATGTGGCGGGTGATCACGAACAGGTCGACGGTCACGATCAGCCACAGCACCCCGCACGCGAGCGCCCACCACGGGCGGTCCGTGAGGATGAACGCGACCGTACCGAAGATCGCCCAGGCCAGGCCCCAGATGCTGAGCCACAGCCGGGCGCGCAGGGCACTGCGCGCAGTCACGGGTTCACTGCCCGTACGCATCGTCACCACCTCCGCCCGTGAAGAGGTACCCCCTCAAGGGTGCCTCTTCACGGGCGCAGACGTCGGGCGCGTCCGCACCCTCGCGCGGCGCACCGTTCCCTGAAAAGGTGAGGTGGTTTCCGGTCGGCGGAGTTCGGTCTCCAGGGTTCGGCCGGCGGAGGGAGGACGCGTGCTGGACGGGCGGAAGAGCGGCGAGCGGCTCGCGGGATGGGTGGAGGCGCTCGACGGACAGGGGCGGGCGGAGGCCCCGATCCCCGACGCGGAGGACCTGCCCGAGATCCTCCTCGACCTCGGGGTCGCCCACGAGGACATCAACGAACTCGTCGCGCTGCGCCCCCGCGTGGCCGACGATCCCCGAGTGCGCGATCTCCTGGAGCGGGCCGTGGACGCCGTCACCCGGGACATGGGCACGGTCGGCGGAAGCCCTCGCTTCCCGTCTCCGCCCGACGGCGGCGACCTCCTCGAACGCTGCTTCTCCGTGTACGTCTACGTGGCGGCGCTGCCCGCCACGCGCGCGTACCACCGCGGTCTCGGGGTTCCGGACGACGTCTCGCGGCGCACCCTCGCCGACCTGGGGCGTCACATGGCCGTCCACCGCAGGCGGTACGGCAGTTGCGGCATTCACGCGGTCGCCTGGCTCGGCCTGCACTTCCATGGGGAGCTCTACCAACTCGGCCGGCTCCAGTACCAGCGGGCCCGGCTCGGCGGGCGCACGGCCGGCGCGGCCGCCGCCGCGGGCCTGCCGGTGACGGCGGACGACCTGTGCATGAACCTCCACATCCCCGACTTCCGGGGCCCGCTGTCCCCGCGCGCGTGCGACCGGTCCCTCGCTCTGGCCAGGGAGTTCTTCGCGCGGCGCTACCCCGAGGAGCGCTACGAAACCGCCGTCTGCCACTCCTGGCTCCTCGACGCCCAGCTGAAGGCCCATCTGCCGAAGGACTCCAACCTGGTGCGCTTCCAGGAGCGCTTTCGTACGTCCTGGGAGGACACGGAACCGGACGACGAGGGCCCGGTCGGCTTCGTCTTCGGCGACCCCCGTCTCCCCATCGGTGAACTGCCGCGCCGCACGAGCGTCGAGCGGGCCGTCGGCGACCACCTGCGGCGCGGCGGGCACTGGTACGGAGGGCACGGCTGGTTCCCACTGCCTTGGTCGGGAACTGCCGCCCAGGGGAAGCTCGTTGAAGGGGCATGAGCCTTGAGATGCGTGAGGGATACGGAGGGACGGGACCCGGCGCCATCACGCCGGACGGCTGCGCGGTCGATCTGTACGCGCGCCTGCCCGTAGGGGATGAGCCCGACATCATCGCCGCGGCCGTGCCCGCGGGAGCGACCCTTCTCGAACTGGGCAGTGGCGTCGGCAGGATGACGCACCCCCTCATCGAGCGCGGCTTCACGGTCACGGCCGTGGACGAGTCCGCCGAGATGCTGGAGCGGGTGCGCGGGGCGCGGACGATCTGCTCGCCGGTCGAGGCGCTGGACGCGGGCGGGACGTTCGACGTGGTGCTGCTCGCGTCGTTCCTCGTGCACGCCGGGGACGTGGCGGTGCGGCAGGGGCTGCTCGACACGTGCCGGCGCCATGTCGCGGACGGGGGATGCGTACTGATCCAGCGCGAGGGCCCGGACTACCACACGAACCTGCCGCGTGAGCGCGTGGACCCGAGCGGCTTCACGGTCCGCATCGTGTCCGCGGAGCCCGTCGGGGACGGGGTGAACTCGGTGCGTGCGGAGTACGAGTTCCCCGACGCGGCCTGGACGCACACGTTCCTGGCACGGCCCCTGACGCGAGAGCAGTTCGAAGAGGCGCTCGCCCAGGCCGGGTTGAAGGTCGACCGGTATCTCACGGACGACCAGGTGTGGGTGCGGGCGGTGCCTGCATAAAGGCACCGGGCGACCGATGAGTTCCCTCGGGTGCTGCCGTCTACCTCTGTGACAGCCGGACAGCGAGGCCCGGCGCCGACTCACCGAGGAGCACCTCATGTCCGAGACCACCGCCCCCGTCACGACCGCCGCTTCCGCCGCCTCCGTCGCCCCGGCCGCCGGCAGGGCCCGCGCCGCCCGCGTCGCGCTGCGCACGCTCACGGTGCTGCTCGCGCTGTTCTACGGTGTCGCGAGCGCCCTGCCCAAACTGATCGCGCACCCCTCGGCGGTCGAGGCGTTCGACACCATGGGGTGGGGGAGCGCGGCGATGTACATCATCGGCGTCCTCGAACTGACGGGCGGAATCGCCCTGTTGGTGCCGGTGCTCTCCGGGGTCGCCCCGCTCGCGCTGAGTGCGCTGATGGCCGGAGCGTTCGTCGTGCAGATGTCCTACTTCGACGGGGAGAACGCGGCGACGCCGCTCGTCCTGATCGTCCCGCTGGCGCTCCTCGCGTGGACACGTCGCCGGAGCAACGCGGATCTGGTCCGCCTCGTCAAGCGCCGGGCGTGACCCGCGCGGCCGGAGGCTGACCCCGTCGACGTACGGGGTCAGCCTTTTTCGCGTCCGTCCGCGTGCTCCTGCGCCGGGGGTACGGGGCCCGCGCCGAATGTCGCGCGCAGCCGGTCCATGTCCCGGCGGTCCCGCTTCGTCGGGCGGCCCGCGCCGCGGTCGCGGACGGCCACGGGGGCGACGGCGGCGCGCGGCGGGGGCGGCGGGCTGTTGTCCACGTAGCACTCGACGGCCACAGGGGCGCCCACGCGCTTGCGGATCAGGCGCTTCACGATCACGACCCGTTCGTGCCCGCCGGCCTGCCGGACCCGCACCTCGTCGCCCACGCGCACGTTGTAGGCGGCCTTCACCCGCTCACCGTTGACCCTCACGTGCCCGCCCCGGCACGCAGTCGCGCCCGCCGAGCGCGTCTTGGCCAGCCGCACGGACCAGATCCAGCTGTCGATCCGCACGCTCTCACCGGCGCCGGGGCCGGCCGCCCGCGCGGCAGCCGCCGCGCTGGAGGCCGAGTCCGAACCAGTACCCGAACCGGAATCCGGTGCGGCACCCGGACCGGAGTCCGAGGCGGTATCCGAAGCAGTATCCGAAGCCATGCCTCGACCTTAGTCCCGGATTGCCCCGATCCGGCGAGTCACCCGGACGCCACACGTCACACCGACGAATAATCCGGACAAACTGCCATGTATCTCAAAGGTAGTCATCGGACATCGAGGGGTGTGGACGCCATGGACGCCAGGGACCTGCAAGCCGAAGTCGACGGTCTGATGGACGGACTCCGCGCCGACCTGGAACGGCTCGCCGCCATCCCGTCCATCGCCTTCCCCGGCTTCCCGGCCGAACCCGTGAGGGAGGCGCACGACCTGCTGGTCGGGCTGCTCGGGGAGGCCGGTGTCGAACGCATCGAGCGGATCGACCTGCCCGACACCGCCCCCGTCATCTTGGGCGAGATCCCGCCACCGACGCCGGACGCGCCGACCGTCCTGCTCTACTCGCACTACGACGTCCAGCCCGCCGGTGACGAGAAGCTCTGGAAGTCCCCGCCCTTCGAGCCGACCCCCGTCGAGGGCGGACTGCGGGCGCGCGGCATCGCCGACGACAAGTCGAACGTCATCGCGCACCTGGGCATGCTGCGGGCCTTCAAGGGCCGCCCGCCCGTCGGCGTCAAGATCGTCTTCGAGGGGCAGGAGGAGTACGGCAGCCCCTTCGACGACTACCCGCCCACCGACCCCGAGCGGTTCGCCTGTGACGCCATGGTCATCGCCGATCTCGGCAACCTCCGCCCCGGCACCCCCACCCTCACCACGGGTCTGCGCGGCGCGTCCGAGGTCGTCGTCGAGGTCCGCACCCTCGAAGAACCGCGCCACAGCGGCGAGTTCGGCGGCGCCGCCCCCGACGCCCTGCTCGTCCTGCTCAAGGCCCTCGCCACCCTGCACGACGTGCACGGAGACGTCGCCGTCGAAGGCCTGCGCCGCGAGAAGTGGGCCGGCACGAGCTACACCGAGGACGAGTTCCGCTCCCTCGCCGGCGTCGAGGACGGCGTGCCGCTGATCGGCAGCGGCACCCTCGGCGAGCGCCTGTGGAGCGGCCCCGCGATCACCGTCATCGGCCTCGACGCCCCCGCCGTCGAACACGCGGCGTCCGCCGTGGTGCCGTACGCCCGCGCCAAGCTCAACCTGCGCTTCCACCCCCGTCAGGACCCGAAGGAGGCGCAGGCCAGGCTCGTCGAGCATCTGCGCTCCCTCACGCCCTTCGGTGTCCGGCTCACCGTCACCCCCGGCGACACGGGCCCCGGCTACGAGGCCACGACCGGCGGCCCCGCCTACCGCGCCGCGCTCACCGCGCTCAAGGAGGCCTGGGGCACGGACGCCTCCTACGTCGCGACCGGCGGTTCGATCCCGCTGGTCAACGGCCTGGCGAAGGCCGCACCCGGCGCCGAGGTACTCCTCTTCGGCGCCCAGGACAGCATGTGCAACCTGCACGCCCCCAACGAGCGCGTCCTGTTCTCCGAGCTGCGCAGCACCGTCGTCGCGATGTGCGCGTTCGTCCGCGAGTACGCCGCCGGCTTCCGCGCCGGAACCGCCTCGCGACGGTAAGACCCCAACACCACGGTGGCGGGGCACAGCGCGAAGAAGCAGGAAGCCACGGAATCCCACTTGCGGCCTGTGTCGCGTAGCGGCACAGCACCGGGTAAGGGACGGCCAGAATCCTCGGGCTTCGGCCCGAGGAGCATGCCAAGACAAGTACCTGCGTTTCATCTGGCCGCTGCTGGCCATCCTGTTCGTGCTGATCTGCGGGTTCGTGGCGGCGGGGGCGGCGTGGACGTGACGGGTGCGCGTTCCTTCGGGCCTTCGGCCGTCAGCGGCGCGTGCGGCGGCGGGTCCGTTCGCCGGGGGTCTCGATGAACTGGAGTTCCAGGGCGGCCGGGGCCGCGGCGATCCCGGGGCCGCCCGCCTCGGCCCAGCGCAGGATCTCGTCCGTCGCGTCGTCGCCCATCGACCAGCCCACCCATGCGGGGCGTCCGCCCCGCCGCCGGCCCTCTCCCGACGGCTGCACCACCATGACGTTCGCCTGGTCGCAAGGGCCCAGACAGTCCGTCACCCGCACCGCGACCGCGCCGCCGGACGAGGCGGCCGCGGCCCGCAGCCGCTCCAACTGCCACGCGTGGTCATAGCCGGGGTACTTCGCCGTGTTGCCGCAGCAGCAGCCCCTGCACACCACGAGGGTGCAGGGGCGGGCGCCGGCGGCACCGATCACGGAACGGGTGGGTCGGGTAGGTCGGGCGGGCACAGAACTCCTTGTCCGGGCGGGCACATGACGCGTACAGGTACGGAGCGATTCTCCGTCATGTACGCGTCCGCCCCCAAGTGCGCGCCCCGGGCGCCCCGTAATGGAGTCGCCGGCCCTCACGCACCGTCGATAGCCTGGCCCCATGCCTGCCGCGCACGAAGTCATGACCGATCGCGTCTTCCTCGACCACGTCGCCGACCGGCTCGCCGGGCTTCCCGGTGTGCGGGCCGTCGCGCTCGGCGGGTCGCGGGCCCAGGGCACTCAACGACCGGACAGCGACTGGGACTTCGCGATCTACTACCGGGGCGATTTCCAGCCGGACGACCTGCGGGGCGTCGGGTGGGAGGGGGAGGTCTCCGGGATCGGCGGGTGGGGTGGCGGGGTCTTCAACGGCGGGGCCTGGCTGACCGTCGACGGGCGGCGCGTCGACGTCCACTACCGCGATCTCGACGTGGTGGAGCGGGAGTCGGCCGAGGCCGAGCGGGGGCGCGTCCGCTGGGAGCCGCTGATGTTCCATCTGGCCGGGATCCCGACCTACCTCGTGGTCGCCGAACTCGCCCTCAACCAGGTGCTGCGGGGTGCGGCGCCCTGCCCGGACCGCTACCCCGAGGCCCTGCGCAAGGCGGCCCCCGAGATGTGGTGGGGACGCGCCCAGGGCACGCTCCAGTACGCCAGGGCCAACAACGCGCCCCAGGGCGGCAGGGCCGAGGTGCACGGAGCGGTCGCCGTGGCCGCGCTGTCGGCCGCCCACGCCGTACTCGCCGCACGCGGCGAGTGGGTCACCAACGAGAAGCGACTCCTGGAGCGGGCGGGCCTGTTGGGCGTCCACAGCCTGCTCGCGGGCGCGTCGGGCGACCTGACCGACGTGGTCGACCGGACTCAGCTCCTCCTGGAGAGCGCCGTCGACTTCGCGCGCAGGACCTGATCGGGCGCAGCCGGCCGTACAGGCCGGGCGGGCGTGATCAGGGACGCAGGCTGCGCGGGCGAGCGCCCCAGCTCGTACACGGCCATGTCCTCCCACACCTGCCCGTCCGTCACGATCAGGCGCACCGACCCGACGCGCGCCGTCACCGGAAGCATCGGTCGCAGTTCCCGCTCCAGCGCGTCGTACGCCGTCTCGTACGTTTCCGGTCCCTCGTCGTTCGCCAGCGTGAGGTGGGGATCCAGTCCCTCCGGCCCGAACACGCCTCGGTAGGGCACCGCCTCCGGCCAGCGCTCCCGCACCGCCCGTGTCAGGGCGCGCACGGGGGCCTCGGGAGCGGGCGGGAGATAGAGGACACCGGGGTAGCGACGGAACTCGGCGAACGTCAGGTCGAGCGGGTCCCGGTCCGCGAACAGCGCCGCCAGCTCGGCGTGGACCTCCGGCGTGATCCGCTTGGCGGGTAGGAAGGGGTAGAGCACCGTGATGTGAGCCGGGAACGGCGCCCGCACGCAGGCGTCCGCCTCCGGGATCCGGATCGTCAGGGCCGTGTCGCCGGGCACGTCCGGCCAGCCGTCCTCGCTGCTCACGGCGCGCCATCCTGCCACGGCGCCCCCCGGAAGACACGCGGTGGGTTCCCGGTCCGAGACGTGCCGCACGACGTCCCGCACATCGTCACATCGTGGAAACGCGCACGTACCTTTCCCTCCGAATACGCCCCCTACGCTTGACGCACAAGCCCAGGCCGACGTCGTCCGACGGCACACCCCCGCCCCGGTCCCGCCGACAGGAGCACCGTGCGCACCACTCTCCGCCCTCTCCCGCCTTGGCTCGGCCACACGCTGCGCGTCCAGCGCGGCCCCGTCCCATGGAGCGCCGTCGTGCGCGGCGCACTCGCCGCCGGGCCGCTCCTCGTCGCGGCGCTGCTCGCCGGCCGTCCCTCCGCCGGGGTGATCGCCGCACTCGGCGCCATGTTCGCGGGAATCAACGACCGGCCCGGCAGCCGCCGCGCGGCGGTGCCCCGGATCGGGGCGCCCGCCCTGGCCGGCGCGGGTGGACTCGTCGTCGGCACCTGGGTGGGCGCGCAAGCCGGTCCCGCCGCGCTGATCGGCGTGTTCGCGTTGGTCGGGTTCGCGGGCGGCGCGGTCAGCGCAGCCGGCCCCGTCGCGTCCGCCTGCGGAACGCAACTCCTCGTCGCCGTCGGGATCGGCGTCGGGATGCCGCTGCCCGAGGCCGGCTGGCAGCGGGCGCTGCTGTACCTCGCGGGCGCCGGCTGGCTGCTCGTCCTGCGCACCGTGCTGCCGTCGCCCGGCGGGCGTGGGGCGTACCGGATCGATGGTGAACGCGCCGCCGTCACCCAGGTGTACGCGGCCGTCGCCGCACTCGTCGACGCGGCCGGCTCACCCCGCGCCACCGCGCACCGCGTCGCCCTGACCGCCGCGCTCGACCACGCGCAGGACGCCCTGTCCGGGCCGCGCCTGCGCCGGTACGCCGGTTCCTGTGCCGAACGCCGCCTGCACGCGCAGTACGCCGCCGCCCTGCCGCTCGCCGAGGCGGCCACGGCCCTCGCCTGGGCGGGCAGCCCTCTTCCGGCCCGCGCGTCCGAGGGGCTGCGGCGCCTCGCGGACGCCGTCCGCTCCGCGACCCCGTGCGGTCCGTTGCCCGCTCCTGCCCGTTCCGACGCCGCCCTGCGCGCTCTGGACGAGGCCCTGCTGCACGCGGCCGTGGCGTTCGACGGTCCGGTACGGGAACACGACCGGACGGCAGGCGCTCGATGGAAGGTACGTGTGAGGACCCGGCGCGGCGCCGGTGCGAAGCCGCTGCACACCCGCCCCCGCGCACCCGTCACCTCCCTGCGCAGAGCCGTCGGCCCCGCCGGGCGCGAGTACGGGGTCCGGGTGGCACTCTGCTTCGGGGCCGGTGCCGCCGTCGCGCAGCTCCTGCACAACAGCCACTGGTACTGGCTGCCCGTGACCGCCGTCTTTCTCGTCAAGCCGGACCTCGGCCCCCTCGCCTCGCGCGTGCTGTGCCGGGCGTTCGGGACGGTGTTCGGAGCGGCGCTCTTCGCGGGACTCGCCGCGCTGCTGCCCGGCCCCGCGGGGCCCGTCGCGCTCGTGGTGCTCGGCGGCGCACTGATCCCCGTGGCCACACGGCACTTCGCCGCCCAGACCGCCGTCGTGACCGTCTTCGTGCTGTCCCTCGTGATGGTGGGCGGAGAACCGCAGATGGCCCTGGCCCGGATCGGGGAAACGCTGCTCGCGTGCGCGATCGTGCTCTGCGTGGGCCACCTGCCGCTGCCCGTACCGGGCCGCGGTGGCGGTGCCGTCCGTACGCGCCTGACCATCGCCGGCGAGGCCGCGCACGCCTACGTGCTCCATGTGCTCAGCGCATCCGACGACCGCGCCGGACGGTGGACGCTACGCCGCGAGGCGTACCGCGCACTCGCCGAGGCCCGCACCGCGATCGACCTCGCCGCCGCCGAACTGCCCCCGGTCGCCCGGCACACGGCCGGCACGGAGGACGTAGCCGTCACCCTCGAAGCCCTCGTCGACACGACCACGTCCTGCGCCGTGCATGTCGACGACACGGGCCGGGTCCCGGAGCAGCACGCCGAACGGATCGACGCGCTGCTCGCGGAACTTGCCGCCTAGAGAGGCGAGTTACTGAAGTTACGGCTTCGGCAGCTCACAGCCCGCCGCGCTGAGGTCGATCTTGTTGCCGATCCCGACGCACGGCACGATCCCGTACGTCTCCTGCGCGTAGTTGATGCCCTTGCGGACCGTGACCGTGCCGTTCTCGTCGACCTCGCACGGGTTGTTGTCCGTGCAGCGGGCGCCGTCCTCGTTGCCCGTGTTGTTGACCGCCACGACCTTGCCGGACGCCTGGTCGACGACGGGGGAGCCCGAGGTGCCGCCGATCGTGTTGCACGTCGAGGTGTAGCGGACCGAGTCCTTCCAGGTCCACTCGCCCTCCTTGAGGCGGTACGCGAAGCCGTCGATGTTGCAGCTGTAGGTCTTCTTCCAGTAGCCGGAGACGACCGTGATGGCCGTGCCCGCAGTGGGGTGCGAGGCCGACAGTTCGAGGGCCTTGATGCCGTACGAGCTCTCGATCTGCTGGTAGGTGCTGGTGAGTTGGTAGAGCGAGACGTCCGTGTCCGTCATCGTGCCGTACGCGATCTTGTCCGCGCGCAGCGTCGCGACCTTGCTGCCCGCGGAGTTGAGCAGGCTGAAGGTGCGGGACGACGGCTGGTCGACGACGACCTCGCCCGGGCCGGGGAAACCGCTCTCGAGGCAGTGGCCGTTGGACATGACCAGGGCCGGGTCCGTGGGCTGCGAGTCCGGCACGCGGACGACCGAACCGGAGCAGTTGCTGAGCGCCACCGTCCCGGCGAAGCTGACCGCCTTGGCCTTGGCCTCGTGCTGGGCTCCGACTGCCGTGGCGGGCGCGGCTGTTGCTCCTATGAGGAGCAGGCCGAACACCGCACCGACGAGAGGCTTGTTCATGTGGGGGGTCCTCTCCCGTTGAATGCTGAAACCGACAACTACCGGTTTTGACATGTGCATTGTGGTGGTGTCGGCGTCAGCGGACAACAGTGCATGCTCAGCGAACACAACGGATCCGCCGGAAGAAGTGCGAAAGATTTCTGCCGCCGAGCGATGAGTTCCGCGAAGACCCCCGGTCAACCACCTGAGGAGTACCGACCCGAGGAGGACCCATGGGGCTGCCGAACATCGTCACCCGCGAGGAGTGGCTCGGCGCGCGCCAAGAACTGCTCGCCAGGGAGAAGGCGGCGACCCGCGCCCGCGACGCGCTCAACACGCAGCGCCGCGAACTGCCCATGGTGGAGATCGAGAAGCTGTACGTGTTCGAGGGACCCGACGGCAAGTCGGAGCTCCTCGACCTGTTCGAGGGCCGCCCCCAGCTCATCGTCTACCACTTCATGTTCGGCCCGGACCAGGACGCGGGCTGCCCCAACTGCTCCGCGTTCCTCGACCAGATCGGGCACCTCTCTCATCTGCGCGCCAGGGGAACGGAGTTCGCGGCGGTGTCGCGCGCCCCGTTCACCAAACTCCTGCCGTTCAAGGCCCGCATGGGTTGGACGGTGCCCTGGTACTCGGCGGCCACGAGCGACTTCAACCAGGACTTCGGCTTCGCGGCGGACGAGGAGCCCCGCGACCTGCCCGGTCTCAGCTGCTTCCTGCGCGACGGCGACCGGGTCTACCACACGTACTCCACGACGGGCCGGGGCCTCGACGGCATCGGCTCCATGACGAGCCTGCTCGACCTGACCGCGCTCGGCCGGCAGGAGGAGTGGGAGGAGCCGGCGGGGCGGGCGTCGGCGCTCGGTGCCCCGGCGGGCGGCGCGCGCGTCCGCTATCACGACGAGTATCCGGACTGACACGGCGGCAAGCCGGACCGCCGGGACGGTCCTCCGGTCTGCCGCAGCGGCGCCGCGCGTCTCAACTCGGTGTCAGTGTCGTCACGTTGCGAGCCCTCGGGCGCCTCACGGGCGTTCTTCTCCGTAAGAACGCGCGACGGCGCACGTACGACGACGGGGGCAGGAGTGCACGATGATCGACGGACGAGTGGTACTTGAACGCTTTCCCGCGGGGGGACCGCGGGGGTCATGGCCGGCCGAGGAGTTCGCGCACGACCGGCGTCTGGAGGGTCAGCCCGCGGAGGTCGTCATGGACCTCGCGACGGACGCCTTCCTGGTGATCGTGCCGCGCGCGGAGGCTGTCGCGGGCTGATCCGGGTGGAGCTTGCGGTTCAGGCGGCGTCGGCCGCGCCCGCGCCGATCGAGCGGGACCATGCCGGCGTCGTACCGGTGACCCGGCACAGCGCGAGATAGAGCGGGATCGGCGGGGTGTACGGGACGCTGCCGTCGGGACGGTGGATGAGTCCGGGCGCGCGCCGCGCGTCCGGCACCAGCGCGCCAGTCGTGTAACGGGCCGGGGACGGCCACTCCAGGGCGACGTCCGAGTCCGAGGGAACGATCCACCACCAGCGGTCACCGTCGGCGTACACGCACCCCATGCGCGGCAGCCGCGCGACCATGGCGCGCCCGCAGGCCTCGGGGACCGCGACGGCGTCGCAGCCGAGCGGGGCGGTCATGCCGTCGGGGACGGTGAGTCTGAGCGGGGTGGTCCGCAGGATCTGCCGCTGCCGGGAGAACCGGACCAGCGAGTCGAGATCCATCGTGCGCGTCGTCACCACACCCATCCGGCTCCCGCCCCCGTTCCCGTACCGGGGCCGGCGGCCGGGCCGAAGTCGGTGCCGCACCCCGTCTCGAACTCTGACTCGAACTGCTGCGTGTCGAAGGCGGGGCCCGTTTCGGTGCCCGGTCCCCTGTCGGGGGAGTGAGGTGCTCCACCGGTGTGCGGTTCACCGCCGTGGTGCGGCCGGGGTATCCCATGGGGTCCGGCGACGGGGGAGTGTCCTTGGGTGGCGCTCGCGTCCTGCGCGCTGTCCGCGTCGCGTGCGAGCTCGGCCCACACCAGAAGTCCGGGGCCGGTTTCCTGCGCGCCCCACGCGGTGCTCACCGCCGCCACGAGCAGCAGGCCACGTCCGTGCTCCTCCTCCGGGGCGATGCGGCGGGCGGGATGCGGCTCACCGGGGGCCCAGCCCTCGTCACGCACAGCTATCCGGACCCGGTCGTCACCGTCGTGGAGCTCGCACACTATGCGGCTGCTCGCCGTGTGGACGATCGCGTTCGTGACCAGTTCGGAGATCACCAGGGCAGCCGCGTCGCAGGTGTCATCGCACACTGCCCAGCCGCTGAGGTGGGCGCGCGTCAGCTTCCGGGCCTGAGCGGCAGAACCCGGGTGGGGAGCCAGTTCGAAGCTGCTGCGGCGCGGGGACGCGGCGCCGGAGCGCGCTGCGGTTTCGTCACCGAGCGTAGCTTCGCCGACTTCTGTTCCTAACGGCACGGACGGAGTCACGCTTGCCACTATCTCCCCGTCGTGAACACTTGGCAAGAGCCACTCTGAAAAGTGCAGAGTGCAGTGTGCTCGCGTGCCGAGCCGTGGCACACTGCTGACGGCGGTGTGCCGTACGGCGCTCGTCATGGCGAAATTGCCGACGATTTAAGGGAAGTTGCCCGGAATAGCCGGGCGCCGGGACAGTCCGGCTTCTCTCTGGGAGCGCGACCACGCGCGCGACCGCAACAGGACCACAGGGACGACGGGGAGGTAGGGGGCGTGAGCGAACCGCGGTCCGCTCCGACCGTTGGCCAGGTCGTCCTCGGCCGGCGCCTCCAGGACCTGCGCGAACGCGCCGGGCTCAAGCGCGAGGAGGCCGCGAAGGTCCTGCGCGTCGCCCCCGCCACGGTCCGCCGCATGGAGATGGCCGAGGTCGGCCTGAAGATCCCGTACCTCCAGCTCCTCCTTAAGTCCTACGGCGTCACCGACGAAGAGGCGGATGCCTTCGTCAGGCTCGCCGAAGAGGCCAACAAGCCCGGCTGGTGGCAGCGGTTCCACGACATCCTGCCCGGCTGGTTCTCGATGTACGTGAGCCTGGAAGGCGCCGCCAGCCTCATCCGGTCGTACGAGCCCCACTTCGTTCCCGGGCTCCTGCAGACCGAGGACTACGCGCGTGGCGTGCTGCGCTCCGGAGCCGTCGGCCGCGCCCTCGCCGAGGACCCCGACGTCGTCGAGCGGCATGTCGCGCTCCGGATGCAGCGCCAGGAGCTGATCACCCGCGAGGACGCCCCGCGCCTGTGGATGGTCATGGACGAGACCGCGCTGCGGCGCCCGGTCGGCGGCCCCGACGTGATGCGCGGCCAGATCGACCGGCTCCTCGAGGCCACGGAGCTGGCCAACGTGACGCTGCAGATCGCCGAGTTCGCCGCCGGCCCGCACCCCGGCACGTACGGCCCCTTCGTGTTGTTCCGATTTGCCATGTCAGAACTGCCGGACATGGTCTACAGCGAGTACCTGACCGGCGCGGTCTACCTCGACGCGCGCCCCGAGGTGGCCACCCACCTCGAGGTCATGGACCGCATGGCGGCACATGCCGCGACGGCACATCGCACAAAGGACATCCTCCGGGATCTCCGCAAGGAGCTGTGAATGGATCGGATCAAGGCCCGCATACGAGGGATCGACGGGGAGGTCATCTACAACGGGATGCCCGCCCGCGACCTCGGCACCGAGGGCTGGCACAAGCCCTGGAGCGGCGGCAACGGGGGCAACTGCGTGGAAGCGATGAAGCTGGCCGACGGCCGGGTCGCGATGCGTCAGTCGGCCGACCCGGACGGCCCCGCCCTGATCTACACCCCGGGCGAGATCACCGCGTTCATCGAGGGCGCGAAGGCCGGGGCGGCGGACTTCCTGCTCTCGTGAGCGGACGGGGTGCGCGAGCCGTGGACCTGTCTTCCCGGCGGCCACGGCAGCCGCTGTCGGGGTCTCAGTCCGGTGGCAGCACCCCGCACAGAGCGTCCAGCGCGGCGCCGTAGGCGGGGTCCGACGGCGTCGAGTAGCCCACCACCAGGCCGTCCGTGTGCGGCATCGTCGCCTCCGGGTGGCGGAACTCGGAGAGGCCGTCGAGGGCTACACCGCCCCACGCGGCGGCCTTGACCACGGACCGCTCGGTTCCCGGGGGCAGCCGCAGCACCGCGTGCAGCCCCGCCGCGATCCCGGTGACCGCCACTCCGGGCGCCCGCTCGGCGAGCGCCTCCACCAGGCGGTCGCGCCGCCCCCGATAGCGCTGCCGCATCCGCCGCACGTGCCGGTCGTAGGCCCCCGAGAGAAGGAAGTCCGCGAGCGCCAGCTGGTCCGGCACGCTCGCCCATGCCTCCCGCTCGCCCTTCGCCGCGACGACATCCCACACCAGCCCCTGCGGCAGCACCATCCAGCCGAGCCGCAGCGCCGGTGACAGGCTCTTGCTGACCGAGCCGACATAGACCACCCGTTCGGGGTCGAGGCCCTGTACCGCGCCGACGGGCCTGCGGTCGTAGCGGAACTCGCCGTCGTAGTCGTCCTCCACGATCAGCCCGCCACGCGCGCGTGCCCAGTCGACGGCCGCCGAACGCCGCTCGGCGTGCAGCGGGCCGCCCGTGGGGAACTGGTGCGCGGGTGTGAGCAGAGCGGCCCTCGCCCGGCTCGCTCCGGCCGCCAACTCCCCGACACGCGCGCCGTGTTCGTCGAGTCTCAGGGGCAACGTCCGTACTCCGGCGGCCGTCAGGATCTCGCGGTGGAAGCCGAGTCCGTACGACTCCACGGCGAGCGGTCCGCGCAGCACCCGGCCGTCGAACAGAAGCCGCAGGGCGTGCGCGAAGCCGGAGCAGATCACGATGCGGTCCGGCTGCGTCCGTACCCCGCGCGCGCGGGCCAGGTACTCCGTGAGCGCCTCTCGCAGCTCGACGCGGCCCTGCGGATCGCCCGGCCCGAACGCCTCGTTCGGCGCGGCCTGCAACGCACGCCGGTACGCGGCCGCCCACTCCGCGCGCGGGAAGGACGACGCGTCGGGTGTGCCCTGGCGGAGGTCGTGGCGTGGCCCGTGCGCGCGGGCCGGACCCCTCTTCGGGACGCGGGCGGACGTGGGCGGCCCCGCCCGCTCGGCGACCCGCGTCCCCGACCCCTGACGCGCGGTCAGCCAGCCTTCGGCGACGAGCTCCGCGTACGCGTCGGCGACCGTGTTGCGGGCGACGCCCAGGTCGGCGGCGAGCGAACGGTAGGGCGGCAGCCGGGTGCCCGGAGCGAGCCGTCCCGAGCGCACGGCATCACGCAGCGCCCCGATGAGAGCGGCCCTGCGGCTGCCCGCACCGGACAGGTCCAGATGCAGGTCGGCGCCGACGCGCTCAGCGGAATTGACCCATGAATCTGTCATGGAGATGCACCCTACAAGAGGTCTATCCAGCCCGTAGATTCATGGTCATGACGACGAACACGATCACCACGGCGAACACCCACTCCCACGCCCACCCGGCCGGCCGCATCGACTTCGCGAAGGCCGCGCCGAAGGTCTTCCGCTCCCTGATCGGCTTCGACGCCGCCGCCCGCGAGGGCCTCGACCCGTCCCTGGTGGAGCTGATCCAGATCCGCGCCTCGCACCTCAACCACTGCGCGTACTGCCTCCACATGCACACCAACGACGCGCGCAAGGCCGGCGAGAGCGAGGACCGGCTGCACATGGTGGCCGTGTGGCGCGAGGCCCGGCACTTCTTCAGTGCCCGGGAGCGCGCGGCACTCGCACTGACCGAGGCCGTCACGCTCGTCGCCGACGGCGGCGTGTCCGACGACGTCTACGCGGAGGCCGCGGCCCAGTTCGACGAGCAGGAGCTGGCGCACGTCCTGTCCCTGATCCTCACGATCAACACCTGGAACCGGATCGCCCTGTCGACCGGCAAGGTCGCGGGCACCGACGAGCGCAAATGATGCGACGGGCGCAGACCGGCGGCGGGCTCAGGCCATCATCGGACGGTCGTACGGCCCGATCGGCGCGGGCAGCCGCGTCGAGCCGGTCAGCCAGTGGTCGACCGCGGCCGCGGCCGAGCGGCCCTCGGCGATCGCCCACACGATGAGCGACTGGCCGCGGGCCGCGTCCCCGGCCGCGAACACGCCGGGCACCGAGGTCGTGAACCGCGCGTCGCGGGCGAGCGTTCCGCGGCCCTCCACGGCCAGACCGAGCTCGCCGACCGGGCCGCCGGCGCCGCGCTCGGGCCCCGAGAAGCCGAGCGCGAGCAGCACCAGATCGGCGGGCAGCTCCCGGGATGTGCCCTCCCGGGGCCGCCGCGCCTCGTCGACCTCGACGAGATGAAGCGCCCTCACCCGGCCCCACTCGTCCCCCTCGAAACGCAGCGTCGACGCCGCGAACAGGCGCGCGTCGGCGTCCGCCGCGGGCGCGGTCCGCAGCTCCCCGGCCTCCTCGTGGGCGGCGGACAGCCGGTAGATCTTCGGATACGTCGGCCAGGGCTCGGCCAGCTCGTCGCGCTCGGAGCCCGGCTGCCCGTAGATGTCCAGCTGCGTGACGGACGCGGCGCCCTCGCGGACCGCCGTGCCCAGGCAGTCGGCGCCGGTGTCGCCGCCGCCGACGATCACGACGTGCTTGTCCGCGGCCGACAGGGGGGAGGTGGCGATGTCGCCCTCGCACACGCGGTTGGCCAGCGGCAGATACTCCATCGCCTGCACGATCCCGGTCAACTCCCGCCCCGGCACGTCCAGTTCACGCCAGGCCGTGGCACCGACCGCGAGGACCACCGCGTCGTAGCGCGCCCGCAGCTCGGCCGCGCCGATGTCGCGACCGACCTCCGTCGACGTACGAAAACGCACCCCCTCCTCCCTCAACTGCGCGAGCCTGCGGTCCAGATGGCGCTTCTCCATCTTGAAAGAGGGGATGCCGTAGCGCATCAGGCCGCCCGGCCGGTCGTCCCGCTCGAAGACCGCCACCGTGTGCCCCGCGCGGGTGAGCTGCTGGGCGGCCGCGAGCCCCGCCGGGCCGGAGCCGACCACGGCGACCGTGGCGCCGGACAGCCGGTCGGGCGGCCTGGGCGGGGCGAGGCCGTCCTGCCAGGCGCGGTCGGCGATGGCGACCTCCACGTTCTTGATGGTCACGGCCGGCTGGTTGATCGCCAGGACACAGCCCGCCTCGCACGGGGCGGGGCACAGGCGCCCGGTGAACTCGGGAAAGTTGTTCGTGGCGTGCAGCCGGTCGCTCGCCGCCCGCCAGTCGTCCCGCGACACGAGTTCGTTCCACTCCGGGATCAGGTTCCCGAGCGGACACGCCTCGTGACAGAACGGGACGCCGCAGTCCATGCAGCGGTCGGCCTGCGCCTCGATGATCGGCAGGAGCGCCCCCGGGACGTAGACCTCGGCCCAGTCATGGACCCGCTCCTCGACAGGGCGGCGCGGCCAGTCCTGCCGGGGGGTGGTGAGGAAGCCCTTGGGGTCGGCCATGGCCGTCTCCCTTGCCGTGTCCTTCTCGCCACAATACGTCCGTTTCCCCCGGTGTGCAGGGGCGCGGCAGGGCGCGAAGGCTCAGGTCAGGGCGAGGATGAACGAGGCCGCCGCGGCCAGCGACGCACCACCCCTGACGTGGTTCCACATCAGCCACTGGGACACGTACGCACGCCACGCTCCCGCGCTGTCCGGCGCCTCGGGGTCCAGCTTCGCGAGCGCGTCGTTGCGCGGGACGTTCGCGGCGACGGTCACGCCGAACACGCCGACGAGCTGGAGCGCGCTGCCGAGCAGCAGCTCCACGGTGCCCGGCTCCGGCCAGAGCACGAACGTCACGACGGCGAGCACCGCGCACAGTGCCGCGGCCCCCATGAACACCACCATGAACGCCGGACCGACCGCCGCCACGTTGATCGCCTGCATCGCCGCGATGCCCTGCGCGGGCGGCAGCGCCGCGAGCCCCTTCATCACGAAGGTCGAGAACGCGATGAAGACGCCCGCCGACACCCCGCAGGCGAGCGCGCCCAGGACGGTGAGCACGAAATACGGTCCCTCGATCATCACAACTCCCCCTCCCGGCGATGCCGTTGGCGTCGCGGTCCGCTCAAGATCCTGCCGCACGGAGGGGACGGCCGCCACTGTGCGGCGTACACCCTCCTCACGGCTCCCGCCTTCTCACGACCCCCGCGCGCGCCACGCCGCCAGAACGGTCTCCACCGGCACCGCGATTCTCCGCCTGGCCTCGCCCCGCCCCACTCCGCTCATCAGCAACGCGTCGTACGCGGTCTCCGTGTGCCGCACCGCCGCCCGCACCGCCGCCGTCACCGCGGCCTGCGACAGGGCGCGGCCCGCCGCGCTGCGCCCCACCCGGCCGCTGCCGCGCAGTGACGCGTGGGCCGCGATCGCCTCCGCCCGGTCCGGCGGGCAGCCGGGGAAGAGCCGCAGGATCTCCCGGGCGAACGCGGCCGTGAACGACGCGTCCTGCGCCGCCCTTCGCACCGCGTCCCGCGCCCGGCGCCTGGCCCGCGCGTCCGCGTCCGCGAGGCACCGCTCCTCGGCGCGGGCCAGCGCCGCCTCCTCCACGAGGACGCCCTGGCGCTCGTAACGGCCGCGCCGCCGATGGAAGCGCACGACCACCGCCGACAGCGAACTGCCTTCCCTGGCGCGGCGGGTGAGCGCCCAGTCGCCGCGCGGCAGATACACGAGATGCCCGAGGTCGGCGCAGTCGAGGCACCGCGGCGCCCCGTCCTCCAGGGTCAGCAGCTCCAGCGGTTCCCGGTGGCACTCCGCGCACTGCCGGCGCTTCATCGGCTGCACGACGACCGGCCCGCCGAGCCCGGTGTGCGGCGGGGGAGTCCGGCGGTGAGCAGCCCGGTCGGGCCGGGCCTCGGCGGTCATACGCGGTTCCTTCCCCCGCGTGCGGGCGAGAACGCGTCGCGGCGGTACGGGTCCCCTCGGATCCCGCCCTGGGCGCGAGGCATCATGAGGCGCGTGCGACTCGAAG
Source organism: Streptomyces sp. NBC_00569 (assembly GCF_036345255.1). Classification (NCBI taxonomy): domain Bacteria; kingdom Bacillati; phylum Actinomycetota; class Actinomycetes; order Kitasatosporales; family Streptomycetaceae; genus Streptomyces; species Streptomyces sp. NBC_00569. Next base: position 7,289,094 of record NZ_CP107783.1, read on the forward strand.
CGATCACCTGGGAACGGCTCGGCGACGCCCTCGCCGAGCGGCTGCTCGACCTGAAGCCGGGCGACGGGAGTCCGTGGCCCCGTATCGCCGTCGACGGCCCGCCGGCCGCCCGGCCCGGTGACCTCGCCGCACTGGTCGGGGAGGCGCTGCGGGTGCGCGGACGCCCCTCGCTCGCCGTGGACACGGGCGGATTCCTGCGGCCAGCCTCGCTGCGCTTCGAGTACGGGCGCGAGGACGTGGAGGCGTACTACAGCGGCTGGTTCGACACGGCCGCGCTGTGGCGCGAGGTCTTCGGGCCGCTCGAACCCGGCGGCACGGGACGCGTCCTGCCCGATCTGTGGGACCCGGCGGCCGATCGCGCGACCCGCAGCGCCTACGTCGAACTGCCGCCCGGCGGCGTCCTGTTGTTGCACGGACCGCTGCTCATGGGGCACTGGTTCCCCTTCGACCTGACCGTGCATCTGAAGCTGTCGCCGGCCGCGCTGCGACGGCGTACGCCCGAGGACGAGCAGTGGACGCTGCCGGCCTTCGAGCGCTACGAGAGCGAGACGGACCCGGCCGGTACGGCGGACGTGGTCGTACGGGCCGACGACGCCCGGCATCCGGCCTGGGGCGGGCTGCCCTCGTGACGGGCGCGCTCACGTGTCGGTGCGGGCCCGCTCCCAGGTGCGGGCCCAAGGCAGGGCGGGAAGAATGAATTGCGCCGGGACCTGCGGCGCGACCGTGCTGCGCCGGCCACCGGCACCGGGAGGTACCCCATGACCACCGCCGGAGACATCATGCACCGCGGTGCGCAGTGGATCCCCGCTCACGAGACCCTGGACCGCGCCGCCCAGCTCATGCGACAGCTGAACGTGGGCGCGCTGCCCATCAGCGACGAGAACGAACGCCTCTGCGGGATCCTCACGGACCGCGACATCGTGATCGGCTGCGTGGCGATGGGCCACGACCCCTCCGAGATCACCGCGGGTGACCTCGCGCAGGGGACGCCCCGCTGGATCGACTCGAGCGCCGACGTCGACGAGGTCCTCCAGGAGATGCAGGGCCACCAGATCCGCCGGCTCCCCGTCATCGAGGACAAGCGCCTCGTCGGCATGATCAGCGAGGCCGACCTCGCGGCGCACCTGTCCGACGACCAGATGTCGGCCTGGGTCGAGAGCGTCTACGCCAGCAGGTGACCCTTGAGAGCAGGATCCGGCGGGCCGCTTCCCTGGGGAGCGGCCCGCCACCACGTGGTACGGCCTGCCACCATGTAGGCGGCACACGCCACCACGCAATCACGGGCTGCCACCACGCAGAACGGCTTGTCACCGCGTAGAACGGCCCGCCGTCCGTCGCGCGGGCTCAGAGCCACCCGTTGCGCCGGAAGGCGCGGTGCAGGACGAAACAGATGCTCGCGATCACGCCCAGGAACAGCGGGTAACCGAACTGCCAGTGCAGCTCCGGCATGTGGTCGAAGTTCATTCCGTACACGCCGCAGCCCATCGTCGGCACGGCGACGACCGCGGCCCAGGCCGTGATCTTGCGCATGTCCTCGTTCTGGGCGACCGTCACCTGGGCGAGATGGGCCTGCAGGATCGAGTTGAGCAGCTCGTCGAAGGACGCGATCTGCTCGGCGGCCCTCAGCAGGTGGTCGGAGACGTCCCGGAAGTAGGCCTGTATCTCCGGCGCCACCACCTGGAAGGGGCGGCTCGCGAGTTCCTCTATCGGCCGGGCGAGCGGCACCACGGCCCGCTTCAGCTCGAGCAGCTCGCGCTTGAGCTGGTAGATCCGGCCCGGGTCGGCGCGCGCCCCGTCCTCGGTGAACACATCCGTCTCGACCTGGTCGATGTCCGACTGGACGGCGTCGATCACGGTGAGATAGTCGTCCACCACGTGGTCGGCGATCGCGTGCAGCACGGCGGCCGGGCCCTTGGCGAGCTGCCCCGGGTCCGCCTCCAGGCCCTCGCGCACCGGGCCGAGCGAGCCGTGCCTCCCGTGCCGCACGGTGATCACGAACTCGCGGCCGATGAACACCATGATCTCTCCGGTGTCGACGACCTCGCTGGTCGCGGTCAGCTCCGCGTGCTCCACGTAACAGACGGTCTTGAACACGGCGAACAGCGTCTGCCCGTACCGCTCGACCTTCGGCCGCTGGTGCGCGTGCACCGCGTCCTCGACCGCCAGCGGGTGCAGGTCGAACAGCTCGGCGATGTCCGCGAACTCCAGCTCCGTCGGCTCGTGCAGCCCCAGCCAGACGAAGCCGTCCTCGGACTTGCGGACCCGGTCGACCGCGTCCACCAGATCACGCCCGGCCTGCTCGCGGACCCCGTCCCGGTACGTCACGCACTTGACCACCGCCGAACCCAGCGGCGAGCGGGAGGGGTGGCTGAGGTCGACGCGGGGGTGCCGCCGCGCCAGGCGCGCCACTCTTCTCAGGCCTCCGACCTTGCGCAGGTCGGACACCTTCCGGAGATCTCCGACCTTCCGCAGGTTGCCTGCCATCGACATGCGGGGCTCCTCGCGCGGCTTGACGTCGTGTTTCGGTGACTCGGCGGGCCAGTCTGCCAGCTCACGGCGACAACGCCCATGGCCCCTGGGGGAACGGAACGCTCCCCTTCGAACGCGCGGAACAATCGCCTCCCGGCACCGGACCGGGCAACTGGGATGATCGCGGCATGACGCGACCCGAGGGCTATCTCCTGGACAACCGGCAGCAAGAGGCGGGCCGGCGCTTCGACGCCTTCTCGGCCCTCTTCGACCCCACGACGTTCCGGCACATCGAACGGCTCGGCATCGGCCCCGGGTGGCGCTGCTGGGAGGTCGGCGCGGGCGGCACCTCCGTGGTCTCCTGGCTCGCCAAGAAGGTCGGCCCCACCGGGAAGGTTCTCGCGACCGACATCGACACCTCGTGGCAGACGTCCGCCGCCCGTTCCCCCGTCGAGGTCCGCCGCCACGACGTGGCCGCCGACGAGCCGCCCACCGAGGGATTCGACCTGGTCCACGCCCGGCTCGTCCTGGTCCATGTGCCCGACAGGGAGCGGGCGTTGCAGTCGATGCTGCGCGCGCTGCGGCCCGGGGGACGGCTGCTCGTCGAGGACGCCGACCCCGCGCTCCAGCCGCTGGCCTGCCCCGATGAGCACGGCCCCGCCGAGGAGCTGGCGAACCGGCTGCGCCGCGGCTTCCGCGAGCTGCTCGCGGAGCGCGGCGCCGACCTGTCGTACGGCCGCAAGCTGCCGCGGCTGCTGCGGGAGGCCGGCCTGCACCAGGTGGAGGCCGACGCGTACTTCCCGCTGACGTCCGAGGCCTGCGGGGCCCTCGAGACGGCCACGTTCCAGCAGATCCGCGAATCCCTCGTCCGCGCGGGCCACGCCACGGACGAGGAGATCGACCGCCACCTGGCCGACGTCGCGACCGGCACGATGGACCTGGCGACGGCACCACTGATCTCGGCGTGGGGACGGAAGCGGGCCTAGGGCTTCTGCCCTCGGCGGGGTTACGGGTCCGGGTCGCTCTCAGCGGACAGGTCCGCGTCTACTCCCGTGAGGAGCGCGGGTCCGGGGTGCTCTCGGCGCGGCGGAGGTCGGCCGCCCACCCGTGTCACCGCCAGTGCCCCCGCACGGCACCCCTCCGTCGCCGCCTCCCGTGGCCCTGCGCCCCGCAGCCACGCGGCGAGGAACGCGCCGGTGAACGCGTCGCCCGCCCCGGTGGAGTCCCGCGCCACCGCCGACACCGACGGCACACGCGCGCGTACCGCCCCGCCCTGCGCCACCACCGCTCCCGCGACGCCCGATGTGACGACGACCAGCGGGAACCGTCCGCTGAGCTTCGACGCCGCGTCCTGCGCGTCCCCGGCGCCGCTCAGCAACTCCGCCTCGTCCCGGCTGGGGAGCAGGACCTCCACGCCCTCCGCGAGCGCCAGGAACCGGTCGGGTCCCAGCCCGGTGAGGAAGCCGGCCGACGCGGGGTCGACACTCACCGGCACCCCACGCGCGCGTGCCGAGTCCAGCGCCGCCGCGACCAGGGCGCGCCCCTCGGCGGAGAAGAACAGATACCCGGACAGATGCAGCCACGCGACCCCACCGAGCAGGTCCGCGGACCAGTCGGCGGGGGAGAGGCGCAGTGAGGCCCCGCTGTCGGTGAGGAACGTCCGCTCGGCGCCGGCGCCCGTGTCGACCAGTGAGATCACCGTGCCGGTCGCCGCCTCCGGGTCGACGACGAGCCGGGGACGCACCCCCGCGCGCGTGAGCGCCTCCTCGTGCCAGGCCACCGAGTCGGCGCCGACCCGCCCGAGCAACGCCACATCAGAACAGCTCGCGTAGGCCGCCCAGCACGCCACGTTCGCCCCCGCGCCACCCGGCAGCGTACGGATCTCCGCAGCCGTGTCCGTGCCCGCCGCGAGCGGGGCGTCGTGCCGGGCCACGATGTCCGTGACGACGTCCCCGACGACCAGGAGGGTTCCGCTCACGGCCGCGCCCAGGCCGCCGCGATGCGCGCCGCGAGCCGTACGTTGCCGCGTACCGCCGCGAGGTTGGCCTCCAGCGAGGCGCCGTCCGTGTGCCGCACCAGGTAGTCCAGGAGGAACGGCGTGACCGCCTGCCCCGTGATGCCCTCCGCGTCGCACGCGCGCAGCGCATCGTCGAGCACGCGCGCGTGGAGCGCGGGATCGAGCTGCTCGGCCTCGGGCACCGGGTTCGCCACGATCAGCGCGGTTCCGGGCCCGCCCAGCGCGTCCTGGGCCCGCATCACCGCGGCCACCTCGGCCGGATCGCCCAGCGTCCAGTCGACGGGCCGGCCCGAGTCGGAGAGGTAGAAGCCCGGGAAGCGACCGGTCCCGTATCCGGCCACCGACACTCCCAGGGTCTCCAGCCGCTGAAGCGTCGCCGGTACGTCCAGGATCGACTTGACGCCCGCGCACACCACGGTGATCCGCGTCCGCGCGAGCAGCCCGAGGTCCGCCGACTCGTCCTGTGTCTCGGTCCACCGCCGGTGCACGCCGCCGAGCCCACCCGTCGCGAACACCCGTACCCCCGCGCGCGCCGCGAGCAGCGCTGTCGCCGACACGGTCGTCGCCCCGCTCGCCCCCGTCGCCACGGCGAGCGGCAGATCACGGTGGCTCAGCTTGCGGATGCCGTCCTCCGTCGCGACCCGCTCCAACTGGCCCTTGTCCAGGCCGACATGGGGTCGTCCGTCCAGAACGGCGATCGTCGCGGGCACCGCGCCCTCGGCGCGCACCAGCTCTTCGAGTTCGAGCGCCACCCGCAGATTGCGCGGGCGCGGCAGCCCGTGCGCGATGATCGTCGACTCCAGGGCCACGACCGGCCGGCCCGCGGCCACCGCTTCCCGCACCTCATCGGACACCAGCACCACGCGCCTGCCTCCTGCCTGTCGGGTCTCCCCTCATCCATGGCGAGCGGCGCGCACGCCCAAACCCTGTGGCACGTCCGTAAACGCTTGTGGCGCGACGGCCGACCGAGCAGCCTGAGTGCATGACGGACAAATCTGAGCGCATGACGGACAACACGACGCGCCTCGACCATGTCGTCCTCTGGGTCAGCGACCCGGTGGCCGCGGCGCACTTCTACGAAGAGGCGGTCGGCCTCGAACCTCTCAGGGTGGCCGAGTTCAAGGAGGGCGCGGTTTCGTTCCCCTCGGTGCGGGTCAACGAGGAGACCATTCTCGACCTCGCGCCGCTGACGCTGGCGCCCCGTATGAACATGGTGCCGGGCGGCGACAAGAGCGCCGGCCACCCGGTCAACCATGTGTGCATCGCCCTGACCGAGGGCGGCTACGACAGCCTGCGCGCCCGTCTGGAGGAGCGCGAGGTGCCGGTCTCGGACCACGGCCGCCACTCGTACGGCGCCCGCGGCCCGGCCGTCCGCAGCTTCTACTTCCGCGACCCCGACGGGAACGTCTTCGAAGCGCGTTACTACGAAGAGGCCTGAGCCGCCTGATACGGGTCCCTGCTCGTCCGGGTGTCGGCTGTACGGACGTTGAGGTTCAGCGGCGCGTACGGCTCCACGAGCGGCCGCGTGACCGGCCGCCCGTCCGGCCACGGTCGAGCAGGGCCACACCCAGAGCGGCCAGGCCGATCTGGATCAGCCACTCCACCCAGTCGATCCCCTTGGTGTCCGCGACACCGATGCCCGCGGCGATGGCCGAACCGAGCAGCGCGGCCACGATGCCGACGACGACCGTCGCCAGGATGCCGATGCGCTGACGGCCCGGCAGGGCGAGCCGGCCCAGGACGCCGATGACGATGCCGATCACGATCGCGCTGATGACGCCGGAAATCTCCATGTCCCCACGACTCCCTAGAACCCCGGGCACGCGGCGCCCGGGACGTTGTCTCCAGGTCTCTTCCCCTTGACGAGCCGTCCAGTCCGGGCCGTGACCGAGGTACGGGTCGTCCAGTGAACAGAGGGGTCCGCGCTGCCTAGAGTGACCGTTCATGACCACGAACGATCAGGCCACTGCGTCTTTTGCCGTACACATTCCGGACGTTGCACTCGAACCGGAGCCCCTCGATCCGGAGCAGATCGTCTCGGGCGACCCCGTCGTCACGGGCAAGGTGCTCTGGGAGTCCGCCGACGGCAAGCAGCTGCGGGGCATCTGGCAGATCACGCCGGGCGTGGTCACGGACACCGAGGCGAACGAGCTGTTCGTGGTCGTCTCCGGCCGCGCCACGGTCGAGGTCGAGGGCGGAGCGACCCTGGAGGTGGGCCCCGGCGACGCGGCGGTACTGCGCGAGGGCGACCGTACGACGTGGACCGTGCACGAGACCCTGCGGAAGGCGTACCACATCACGCTGCCCTGACCGGTGTCATGCCGACCGCGGTCACCGTCCGCGGTCACGCCGCCCTGGTCACCTCGTCGCGGGCCGCCGGCTGAAGAGGGCGAGCGCGGCGAGCGGCAGCAGGAGGCAGGCCGCGGCCAGGTTGAGCCAGGCGTAGCTCGCCGTCGCGACGACCAGGCCCGCGGCCGCGCCGCCGACGCCGGCCGCCGTGTTCATGGTCAGGTCGGACAGGCCCTGTGCGGCGGCCCGCGCGGCCTGCGGCACCGAGTCCGTCAGCAGGGCCGAACCGGAGACGAGGCCCGCGGACCAGCCGAGCCCCAGGACGAACAGGCCCACGGCGGTCTGCCCGTGGTTGCCGCCCGCCGTGCCCGCGAGCAGCGCCGCGCAGGCGAGCAGACCCACGGCGAGGCCGATCACGGAGAGCCGCCCGAGCCGGTCCGACAGCCGTCCCATCACCGGCGAGAACGCGTACATGCCCGCGATGTGCCCGCTGATGACCAGGCCGATGAGATCGATGCTCGCACCGTGGTGGCCGAGGTCGACCGGCGTCATCGACATGATCGACACCATCGCGGTGTGCGAGACGGCGACGGTCACGAGGGCGAGCCGGGCACGCGGCGACGCGGCGACCGCGGCGAACCCGGCCCTGATCGACCGCGCTCCGGCCGACTTCTCCTCCTCGGGAGCCAGGGCGCGGGCGGTCAGGAGCGGATCGGGACGCAGCAGGACCTGCACCATGACGGCCGAGACGAGGAAGACCCCGGCCGCCCACAGGAAGGGCCCCGCCGCCGCGGGGATGCCGAGCCCGGCGACGCTGCGGCCCGCGGGCGCCGCGATGTTGGGCCCGAGCACCGCGCCGATCGTGGTGGCCCACACGACATTCGAGATCGCCCGCGCCCGGCGCTGCGGCTCGGCCAGATCGGCGGCGGCGAACCGCGCCTGGAGATTGGCCGACGAGGCGGCGCCGAACCCGGCCATGCCGACGAGCAGCAGCGGGAAGCTCCCCACCGCCGCGGCCAGTACGACGACCCCGGCCCCCAGCGCGCCGATCAGATACGCGAGGACGAGCCCGGGCCGCCGCCCCCGCGCCGTCATCAGGGCGGCGAGCGGAACGGACAGCAGGGCGGTCCCGGCGACCGTCGCGGTCGGTGCGAGCCCGGACAGCGCCTCGTCCCCGCTGACCTGCTTGGCGAGCACGGCGGCGAGCGCGATGCCGGTGGCGACGCCGAGCCCGCCGAGTATCTGGCTCGCGACGAGCACGGCGGTGACACGGCGGCGCAGCCCGGCCAGGTCCTCGGGCGTCACGGGGACGGAGGGCCGACGACGTGCGGTGGAATCGGGTATGAGCACCGGCGCAGTGTGCCAGCCGGCACCCACCCGCGAACACAGGGCATCCCCGCGCATGCCCTGCGCCAGCCAGATACCCAGGGCTGAAAACGGTGGTTCCCGTGCCTCGGAACGGCCGCTCGCGTGCCGCGGTACAGCTGCTTCCGCGCCTCGGAACAGCGCTGCTCCCGTGCCCTCGGAACAGCGTCGCTCCCGTGCCGCGGAACAGTCGCTCCCATGCCGCGGTACGGCTGCTTTTGCGCTGCCTCGGAACGGTGCCGCTTCCGTGCTGCGGAACAGTGCCGCTCTCGTGTCCTCGGAACAGTGCCGCTCTCGTGTCCTCGGAACAGTGCCGCTCTCGTGTCCTCGGAACAGTGCCGCTCTCGTGTCCTCGGAACAGCCGCTCCCGTGCAGCGGAACAGCCGCTCCCGTGCAGCGGAACAGTCGCTCCAGAGCCGCGGAACAGCGGCTTCCCGTGTCTCAGAACAGCGGCTGCGGAAGGACCCCTTCCAGCGCGAGCAGCTGTCGCTTCGTCTCCAGGCCGCCGCCGAATCCGCCGATGCCGCCGTCGCTCTCCACGACGCGGTGGCACGGCACGACGACCGGCAGCGGATTGGCTCCCATGGCCACACCCACCGCCTGCGCAGCCCCCGGCTGCCCGACGCGGCCCGCCAGGTCCCCGTAGCCGACGACCGTGCCGAACGGGACGCCGGCCGCCAGCTCGCGCAGGACCTGCCGGTTGAACCCGGAGATCAGCGACCAGTCGAGCGGCAGCTCGAAGTCCCGCCGCTCACCGGCGAAGTAGGCCTTCAGCTGACGTATGGGCTCGGCCAGGAGCGGCGAGTCCGGGGCCTCCACCGGCTCGGTCCCGAGCCGGGAACCGAGCCGCTCGACCGCCCGGTCCCGCACGGCGGGGGAGGCGTGGAAGGCGACATTCACCAGCCCGGCGTCCGTCGCGGCGAGGAGCAGCGGCCCGATGTCCGTGCCGACGACGGCCCAGACGACCGTGAGCCCGGCCCCTTCCCCGGCGGCAGCGTTCCCAGTGGATTTCTGCCCAGTGGCGTTCATGCCGACCACCGTACGGGGGGCCACTGACAATGCTCCGCGCCGTCCGCCGGCCTCGCCTCCCCCGGCCCGCCGTCGGCTCTACCGGCCGCCGCCCACCGCCTTGCGCACGACATCCGGGGAGTTGCTGATGATGCCGTCCACGCCGAGACCGGCCACGCGCCGCGCGGCCGCCGCGTCGTTCACGGTCCAGGTGAAGAGCTGGAGGCGCTTGCCGTGCGGGCCCTTGAGGGCGTGCACCGAGGCGACGTACCGGCTCGAGATCGTCCCGTAGCCGGGATGGATCCGGTCGGCGAACCGGGCGTACCGGGGCAGGTCGCTCACGGCGGGGGTACCGAGGAATCCCGTCGTGATGTCGGGGCGGAGCAGGTGCACGGTCCGTACGCTGGCTGCGCTGAAGCTCTGGATCACCAGGCGGTTCCTGATGTGATCGCGATCTAGCCAGCCCTCCTTGCCGAGCACGCGCAGGATGTCCGTCTCGATGCCCGGGTAGAGTGCCGGGTCCTTGACCTCCATGAGGAGCTTCTGGTGGTTGTGGTCGACCCGGTCCAGGTACTGGGTGAGGGTCGGGACGCGGGCACCCTTGAACTTGGCGCCCTTCCAGCGGCCGGCGTCGAGCTTGGCGATCTCCGCGGCGGTGAAGTCGCGGACGTTGTACGGGGCACGGCCGGGGAACACCTGCTCGACGTTCGTGGTACGTGCCAGATTCGTGTCGTGGATGACGACGAGCCGGCCGTCCTTGGTGCGCTGTACGTCGTTCTCGACCCAGTCGAAGCCGAGCTTGTCGGCCTTGTCGATGGCCTGGAGGGTGTTCTCGGGCGCGTACCCGGAGGCGCCGCGGTGTGCGATGACGACGGGTGCGCCGGGCTGCTGGGCCGCCTCGGCGGCGGTGGGGAGGACCAGGACGCCTACGAATCCCGCCAGGGCGGCGGTCGCGGTGGCTGCGCGTGCGGACACGTGTACTCCTCGCGTCGAGGGATCAAGGACTTGACGAGAGTGACAGTCGGTTGCCAACGGAAGACACGTGAAGGATGGCCACACACTGAACGGAGTGGTGGGAGGACGTGCACCCCGCGGGCGGGTGTCGTGAGGCTTTGCCGGAAAATCGGTCAGACGTTCCTGCGAGAGCCTTAATCTCTGCTCCAATCGCGGTCGCTCCGGCAGTCGCTGCCAGGGGTGCAAACAGAACGCATCAGGAACATCAGGAACATCAGGGCGAAGGGCTGCGGCGGATGCAGTACACGGTCGACGGATTCAGCTATGGACTGGTCACGCCGTTGGCGGCGTTCTTCATGGCCTGCCTCGGCGGGGCGCTGGGTCTGCGCTGCACCACCAGATCGCTGCTCGTCACCCAGTCCTGGCGGCCCGGCTGGCTCGCGCTCGGCTCGGCGGCTATCGGGTCCGGAATCTGGACGATGCATTTCATCGCGATGATGGGCTTCCGCGTGCAGGGCACCCCGATCCACTACGACAAACTGACGACGTTCGCGAGCCTGGGCGTCGCCATCGTCATGGTCGGGGTCGGGATCTTCATCGTCGGATACCGGGGTGCGACGGGAGCGGCCCTGTTCACCGGTGGCACGGTCACCGGACTGGGTGTCGCGTCGATGCACTACCTCGGTATGGCCGGTATGCGCCTGCACGGGACGCTTCAGTACAACACCTTCACCGTCGGTGTCTCCGTAGTGATCGCCATGGCCGCGGCCACCGCCGCGCTCTGGGCCGCGGTCCAGGTCAGGGGGTTCACCTGGAGCGTCGGCGCGAGCCTGGTCATGGGTCTCGCGGTGACCGGCATGCACTACACCGGAATGGCCGCCCTCGACGTCCGCGTGCACGGAAGCGGCGGCACCCCCGCCGGTGACACCCCCGCCGAACTCCTCGCGCCCCTCATGATCGGCCCCCTGTGCTTCCTGCTCCTGGCCGGCGTCGTCGTGGTGTTCGACCCGATGATGATGACGGGCAGGCCCGACCGGCGGGACGCCGTCGAGGCCGCGAGCAGGGCGGGCCGGACCGTGCGCCCGCTGCGACGGGCAGGCTGATCCGGCCCGGTTGTCAGTGCGGGGTCGTACGGTGGATTCCATGCGGCCCGTATCCAAGATCGAACGCACGGTGGCGCCTTTCGAGGTCGTCAGTCCCTACCAGCCAAGCGGCGACCAGCCGACGGCCATCGCCGACCTGGAGCGGCGCATCACCGCAGGTGAGAAGGATGTCGTCCTCCTCGGTGCGACCGGAACAGGTAAGTCCGCCACTACGGCGTGGATGATCGAGAAGCTTCAGCGCCCCACCCTCGTGATGGCGCCGAACAAGACGCTGGCCGCCCAGCTGGCCAACGAGTTCCGCGAGCTGCTGCCGAACAACGCGGTCGAGTACTTCGTCTCGTACTACGACTACTACCAGCCCGAGGCGTACGTCCCGCAGTCGGACACCTACATCGAGAAGGACTCCTCGATCAACGAGGAGGTGGAGCGCCTGCGCCACTCCGCGACGAACTCGCTGCTCACCCGGCGGGACGTCGTCGTGGTCGCCTCCGTCTCGTGCATCTACGGCCTGGGCACGCCGCAGGAGTACGTCGACCGCATGGTGTCCCTCAAGGTCGGCGACGAGATCGACCGGGACGAGCTGCTGCGCCGCTTCGTCGACATCCAGTACACCCGCAACGACGTGGCCTTCAGCCGCGGCACCTTCCGCGTCCGCGGCGACACCATCGAGATCTTCCCGGTCTACGAGGAGCTCGCCGTCCGCATCGAGATGTTCGGCGACGAGATCGAGTCCCTCTCCACCCTCCACCCCCTCACCGGCGAGGTCATCAGCGACGACGAGTCGCTGTACGTCTTCCCGGCCACGCACTACGTGGCGGGCCCCGAGCGCCTGGAGCGCGCGGCGAACGACATCGAGAAGGAGCTCGGGGAGCGCCTCGCGGAGCTGGAGAAGCAGGGCAAGATGCTCGAGGCCCAGCGGCTGCGCATGCGCACCACGTACGACCTCGAGATGCTCCGTCAGATCGGCTCCTGCTCCGGCGTGGAGAACTACTCGATGCACTTCGACGGCCGCTCGCCCGGCTCCCCGCCGAACACGCTGCTCGACTACTTCCCGGACGACTTCCTCCTCGTCATCGACGAGTCGCATGTCACCGTGCCGCAGATCGGCGCCATGTACGAGGGCGACGCCTCCCGCAAGCGCACCCTCGTCGACCACGGCTTCCGGCTCCCGTCCGCCCTGGACAACCGCCCCCTGAAGTGGGAGGAGTTCCAGGAGCGCATCGGCCAGACCGTGTACCTGTCGGCCACCCCGGGCAAGTACGAGCTCGCGCGGGGCGACGGCTTCGTGGAACAGATCATCCGCCCCACGGGCCTCATCGACCCCGAGGTCGTGGTCAAGCCCACCGAGGGCCAGATCGACGACCTGGTGCACGAGATCCGCAAGCGCACCGAGAAGGACGAGCGCGTCCTCGTCACCACGCTCACCAAGAAGATGGCTGAGGACCTCACCGAGTACTTCCTGGAGCTCGGCATCCAGGTGCGCTACCTGCACAGCGACGTCGACACACTGCGCCGCGTCGAGCTGCTGCGCGAACTGCGCGCGGGCGAGTACGACGTCCTCGTCGGCATCAACCTGCTCCGTGAGGGCCTCGACCTGCCCGAGGTCTCCCTGGTGGCGATCCTCGACGCCGACAAGGAGGGCTTCCTGCGCTCCGGCACCTCCCTGATCCAGACCATCGGCCGCGCCGCGCGCAACGTGTCGGGCCAGGTCCATATGTACGCGGACAAGATCACCCCGGCGATGGAGAAGGCCATCGACGAGACCAACCGCCGCCGGGAGAAGCAGATCGCGTACAACAAGGAGAAGGGGATCGACCCCCAGCCGCTCCGCAAGAAGATCAACGACATCGTCGCGTCCATCGCGCGCGAGGACGTCGACACCGAGGAACTCCTCGGCTCCGGCTACCGCAAGGGCGCGAAGGACGGCAAGGGTGCCAAGGCGCCCGTGCCCGCGCTCGCCAAGGCGGGGGCCAAGAAGACCGGCGGCAAGGCCACGAAGGGCAAGGCGGCACAGGCGGTCCCCACCGACCGCCCCGCGGCCGAACTCGCCGAGCAGATCGAGGAGTTGACCGACCGGATGCGGGCGGCCGCCGCGGATCTCCAGTTCGAGATCGCCGCACGGCTGCGTGACGAGGTGTCGGAGATGAAGAAGGAGCTGCGCCAGATGAAGGAGGCCGGGCTGGCCTGACGCCCCCCGCGCACCGCACGCCCCACGGCATGCCGGACGGATCCGGCATGCCGCACGGTGTGTTGCAACACCGACACAAAGTCCTTTCCTGTGTGCGGCGTTGTCAGTGGCCCTGCATAGGGTTCCCTCAACCGTCTGGACGGGCGGTGAAGAGCACAGTTCGAGAGGGGACGGACGCGTGACGGCCAACTTTTCCAAGGGTCCTGGTGTCAACCTGAGCAAGGGCCAGGCGATCAGCCTGCAGAAGCAGGACGGGGGCACCCTGACGGCCGTCCGGATGGGACTCGGCTGGCAGGCCGCCCCGCGCCGCGGCCTCTTCGGGTCCCGCACGCGGGAGATCGACCTCGACGCCTCGGCGGTCCTGTTCGCGGACAAGCAGCCGGTGGACGTCGTCTTTTTCCGCCACCTCGTCAGCGACGACGGCTCCGTGCGCCACACCGGTGACAACCTGGTCGGCGGCGCCGGCCAGGGCGGCGACGACGAGGCGATCCTCGTCGACCTCCAGCGCGTCCCGGTCCACATCGACCAGATCGTCTTCACGGTGAACTCCTTCACCGGCCAGACCTTCCAGGAGGTGCAGAACGCGTTCTGCCGCCTGGTCGACGAGACCAACGGCCAGGAGCTGGCCCGCTACACGCTCGACGGCGGCGGCCAGTACACCGCCCAGATCATGGCGAAGGTGCACCGCGCGGGCGCCGGCTGGCAGATGACCGCCCTGGGCTCGCCGGCCAACGGCCGCACGTTCCAGGACCTCATGCCGGCGATCCTGCCGGGCCTGTGAGGTAGCGGGAACACAGGAACAGACGGACGGGACGAGGGGGAGAAGGCGATGACGGCCGAGCTGGTCCGGGGGCAGAACCACCCCCTCACCCAGACCCGTCTGGAGATCCGTGTGTCGGCGGGAGCGCCGGTCGTGGCGGGCGCGACGCTCAGCGACGACGAGGGCAGGGTGCACGGCCGAGACTGGGTCGCGCACCCCGGCGCCCCCGCGCTGCCGGGACTCGAGGTCCCCCGGCAGGCGGCGGCCGACCACCGCCTCGCCGTCGATCTGGACGCCGTGCCCGAGGCCGCCCACCGCGTCAGCGTGCTGCTCGCGCTGCCCACCGGGCCAGGCGACCCCGACCGCTTCGGCGCCGTCGCGGCCCCCTTCGTGGCCGTCACCGGACTCGACGGCTCCGAGGTCGCCAGCTACACCATCACCGACCTCGACGCCGAGTCCGCCGTCGTGGCCCTGGAGCTGTACCGCCGCCAGGGCGCGTGGAAGGTACGCGCGGTGGGCCAGGGGTACGCGGGCGGCCTCGGCGCACTCCTGACCGACCAGGGGCTTCCCGACGCGAGGGCACTCGCGGGCGAGATCGGCGAAGCGGTGGCACGGGGGCTCGCCCGGACGGTGGCGCCGCCTCCGCCCCGGACGGCGGCATCAGGGGCGAGCGCCATGGCGGACGCGGCGGGCGCGGCCTCCCACGCCGCATCGCCGGGGACGCACCCGTCCGACGGCCCGCCCCGCTCCACCCAGCCCCAGTCACCCGCCGAACCCCAGTCGTCCCCGGCCCCCCGGCCTGCGCACGAGCCCCAGCCGGCCCGCCCCTCAGGACGGACCGGCCCCGTCAACTACACGCACCCCGGCCGGCAGGCCCCCGCACCGCCCGTCCCCGCGCCCACCGCGCCCCCCGCAGAGCCGGGGGGGCAGCCCGCCGTGCCCGTCGCCGGTGACGCGACCGGCTGGTCCATGGACGAGCGGCTCTACAACCAGGTGTGGGGCATGTTCGAGGACCTGGCCCGCTGTGTCGCCGCGTACCGCAGCGCCGTCGACTTCGCGGACTCCCGTATGGAGCAGGAGCTCGACAAGGCCCTGTCCGACCCGCGCAGCCGGATCGGCGGCCAGGGGGACGCCGCGCGCGAGGCCGCCCGGGCCAAGCACGGACAGCTCGTCGACCGGGCGAGGGAGGTCCTCGACCGTGACCTCGCCCAGCTGGCCGCCGAGTCCGCCGTCGTCGAGCCCGCCCTGCCCCCGGCCTATGCGGGCTGGGACAACCCGGTCTGGCACGCGTACGGCAGCCCCATGGAGATCCCGATGGCCCTGCGCCTGGGCGACCTCCAGCTGCCCGAGTCCCGCGGTGTGGGCCTGCGCATCCCGATGCTCGTGCGGCTCCCCCTGGAGCGCGGCATGTGGATCGACAGCGGCCGCTCCGGGGCGGACGCGCTCACCGAGTCCGACGAGCTGCGCCGCCGCGCCCTGCGGAGCGCCGTCGAGCTCGCCGCGCGGCTCCTCGCGGTCTACCCGGCGGGCGAGTTCGCCGTGCATGTCATCGACCCGGCCGGATCGGCCGCGGGGGCGCTCGCCCCGCTCGTGCGGGCCGGAGTGCTCGCCGCGCCGCCGGCCGCCGGGGTGGCCGGCGTCTCCGATGTGCTCGCCCGGCTCACGCAGCGCGTGGACCTCGTGCAGATGGCGGTCCGTGGTGGAGCGGCCGACGCGCTCCCGCCCGACCTGGACACCGCCGAGCAGCTGCTGATCGTCAACGACTTCCCGCACGGCTTCGACGACCGCGCGGTGACCCGGCTGCGCTACCTCGCCGACGAGGGCCCCGCCGTCGGCGTCCACCTCCTGATGGTCGCCGA
The DNA here is from genome assembly GCF_036345255.1 of Streptomyces sp. NBC_00569. Classification (NCBI taxonomy): domain Bacteria; kingdom Bacillati; phylum Actinomycetota; class Actinomycetes; order Kitasatosporales; family Streptomycetaceae; genus Streptomyces; species Streptomyces sp. NBC_00569. The sequence goes on from NZ_CP107783.1 coordinate 7,305,106, forward strand.
CCGCGAGGACGCCGCCGAGTACGGACCGGTCCTCGACCCGCTCTGGCGGGCGCTGCTGAGGCTCACTCCGGTGCCCGACGACCACCTCGCCGACCCGTGGGTGGGGCATGCGTGGACGTACGAGCCGCCGCATGTCCCGCCCGGCAGCCGGATCCTGGAGCAGGTCCTCGAAGAGGTCGCCAGAGCGCGACGAGAGCAGGGCATCTGACGCCTCTGAACAGTGCTTTTGAACTTATCTTTACCGAACCCTTTACGTTTCATGGGTGTTTCCCGTAGGCTCCGACGAGCGGAGGGGAGTACTCCCGAACGCGGCGTTCCCGTCAATACGGACCGACATCGGTCCCGGGGCGCCGGCCCGGGGCGAGCTGAGGCCGCCCGGGTGGAAGAGACCTCCGGCAGCGACGACGCTGATCAGTAGCCGTACGACGCCGGAGGCGCAGTGGACGTATCGATGACCCTTTGGGTGCTGACCATTCTTGGTCTGGTCGCCCTGATCGCGGTCGACTTCTTCATCGGGCGCAAGCCCCACGACGTATCGATCAAGGAAGCCGGAATCTGGACGGTCGTCTGGATCGTGCTGGCCGCCCTCTTCGGGGTCGGTCTGCTGATCTGGGGGAACGCGCAGGCTTCCGGCGAGTTCTTCGCCGGCTTCATCACCGAGAAGTCGCTGAGCGTCGACAACCTCTTCGTCTTCATCCTGATCATGGCGAAGTTCTCGGTGCCGTCCCAGCTCCAGCAGCGCGTCCTGCTGTTCGGTGTGCTGATCGCCCTGGTGCTGCGCGCCATCTTCATCGCGGCCGGTGCCGCCGTCATCGCCAACTTCTCGTGGGTCTTCTACATCTTCGGCGCGTTCCTCATCTACACCGCCTGGAAGCTCATCCAGGAAGCGATGTCGGACGACGAGGAAGACGAGTTCGAGGAGAACCGCCTCCTCAAGTCCATCGAGAAGAAGTTCGGCGTCGCCGACCGGTACCACGGCACGAAGCTGTTCATCCGGGTCAACGGCAAGCGGATCCTGACGCCGCTCATGGTCGTCATGCTCGCGATCGGCACGACCGACGTGCTGTTCGCGATGGACTCGATCCCGGCGATCTTCGGCCTGACCCAGGACCCGTACATCGTCTTCACGGCCAACGCGTTCGCGCTGATGGGTCTGCGACAGCTGTACTTCCTCATTGGCGGACTCCTCAGGAAGCTGGTCTACCTCAGCTACGGCCTGTCGGTGATCCTCGGCTTCATCGGCGTGAAGCTCGTCCTGCACGCGCTGCACGAGTCCGGGGTGCACGTGCCGGAGATCTCCATCCCGGTCTCCCTGGCCGTCATCTGCGGCGTCCTGGCGATCACCACCGTCGCCAGCCTCATCGCCTCCAAGAAGCAGGCGCAGAAGCAGGCCCTCGACGGCGGGGACGACGGCGACGAGGGCGGCGCGTCGGACGGCGCGCGCAAGGACAGCGTCAAGGCCTGACCCGCCCGGCACAGAGCCCGGCACAAGGCCCGGCACAGAGAAGGAGCGCGCGGCTGCCGGCCGCGCGCTCCTTCCCTCGTTCGGCCCCACGCACAGGCGCCCGTTCCGAAGTCGCGGCCCCCGCACCGTCGGTGCACCATCGAAGGCATGATCGCTGGGCTCCGGAGACTGGTCACGCAATGGACGGCCGTCGTCCCCGTCCTCGCGGTCGTCCTGCTGGTGTTCACCTGGGGCCGCTCGCTGCCGGGCGCCGTCGTGGCCGTCGTCTCCGTCGTGCTCGCCGCGTCCGTGCTCGCTGCCGTCCACCACGCCGAAGTGGTGGCCCACCGCGTCGGCGAACCCTTCGGCTCCCTCGTGCTCGCCGTCGCCGTCACCGTCATCGAAGTGGCGCTGATCGTCACCCTCATGGTCGACGGTGGCGAGAAGGGCGCCACGCTCGCCCGCGACACCGTCTTCGCCGCCGTCATGATCACCTGCAACGGCATCGTCGGACTGAGCCTGCTCGCCGCCGCGTTCCGGCACCGCGTCGCCGTCTTCCAGCCCGAGGGCACCGGCGGCGCGCTCGCCACGGTCGCCACCCTGGCCACGCTCTGCCTGGTCGTGCCGACGTTCACCACGAGCAAGCCGGGCCCGGAGTTCTCCACGTCGCAGCTGATCTTCGCGGCCTCCGCCGCGCTCCTCCTGTACGGGATCTTCGTGGCGACCCAGACCGTGCGACACCGTGACTACTTCCTGCCGATCACCAAGCAGGGCAACATCATCGACGGCGACGACCACGCGCACGCGCCCTCCACCCGCACCGCCCTGATCAGCCTCGGTTTCCTCGGGCTCGCCCTCGTCGCCGTCGTCGGCCTGGCCAAAGGCGTGTCCCCGACCATCGAGACGGGCGTCGAAGCGGCCGGGATGCCGCACTCTGTCGTCGGCGTGATCATCGCGCTCCTCGTCCTGCTGCCCGAGACGATCGCGGCCCTGCGCGCGGCCCGCCGCGACCGCGTCCAGACGAGCCTCAACCTCGCGCTCGGCTCCGCGATGGCCAGCATCGGACTCACCATCCCGGCCGTCGCCATCGCGTCGTTCTGGCTGTCGGGGCCCCTCGTCCTCGGACTCGGCGCCACGCAGATGGTGCTGCTGGTCCTGACGATGCTGGTGAGCACACTGACCGTCGTCCCCGGCCGCGCCACCCCGCTCCAGGGCGGAGTTCACCTCGTGGTGTTCGCCGCGTACGTGGAGCTCGCCGTCACGCCGTGACGGTCACGGTGATACGGCCGGGCAGCGCCGTGACGCCTCGTGATAGACCGTGGGAGAGCAGCCGCCCGACGCACGGAGGTCCCCTGTGCCCCGCACCCTCGCCAACGCCCCGATCATGGTCCTGAACGGTCCGAACCTGAACCTCCTCGGCCGCCGGCAGCCGGAGATCTACGGGTCCGACACCCTCGCGGACGTCGAGGCACTGTGTGCCAAGGCCGCGGCCGTGCACGGCGGGAGCGTCGACTTCCGGCAGTCCAACCACGAGGGCGAGCTGGTGGACTGGATCCACGAGGCGCGCCAGAACCACGTGGGCATCGTGATCAACCCGGCCGCCTACTCCCACACGTCGGTGGCGATCCTGGACGCCCTCAATGCGTGCGACGGCCTGCCCGTCATCGAGGTCCACATCTCCAACATCCACCAGCGCGAGGAGTTCAGGCACCACTCCTACGTGTCCCTCAGGGCCGACGGCGTGATCGCCGGATGCGGGGTCCAGGGATACGCGTTCGCGGTGGAGCGGGTGGCGGCCCTGGCCGAGCCCGGCGTGGCCACGGTCTAGTACCGCCGGACTCTCGTACTCGCGCAGTGAACACGCCCGGCGCGGCCGGGCGTTGACTCACCAGCCGCGCTCGCGCCACTCCGGCAGATGCGGCCGCTCGGCGCCGAGCGTCGTGTCGTTCCCGTGCCCGGGGTAGACCCATGTCTCGTCGGGGAGCCGGCCGAAGATCTTCGACTCGACGTCGTCGATCAGGCTCGCGAAGGCCTTCGGATCCTTCCACGTGTTCCCCACTCCGCCCGGGAACAGGCAGTCCCCGGTGAAGACATGGGGGTGGCCGTGCGGGTCGTCGTAGATGAGGGCGATCGAGCCGGGCGTGTGGCCGACCAGGTGCCGGGCGGTCAGCGAGACCCGACCCACGGTGATCGTGTCCCCGTCCTCGACGAGCACGTCCGTGGGGACCGGGATGCCCTCCGCGTCGTAACGGCCCGCGTACGTACGCGGGCCCGTGACCTCCACGATCCGGGCGAGTGCCTGCCAGTGGTCCCCGTGCTGATGCGTCGTGACGACGGACGCGATGCCGTCGTCCCCGATCAGGGTCAGCAGCGTCTCCGCGTCGGCGGCCGCGTCGATGAGGAGCTGCTCACCGGTGGCGCGGCAGCGCAGCAGATACGCGTTGTTGTTCATCGCGCCGACCGCGACCTTGGAGATCATCAGGTTCTGCAGCTCGTGCACATCCGCCGGGCCGCCGACCTTCACCGCTCCGCTGTACGTCATGGACTCAGCCTATAGCGGGGGTACGACAGGCAGCCGTCCGCCTTCGACGGTGAGCCCGGAGCCGTCGCGCCGCCCGGAGAGCCAGCCGAGCAGCTCCGGGGCGGGGCCCGCGACACCGACCGGACCCGTCCCGGCGCCGCCGCCCGTCGTCCACACCCGGCCGCCGTCCGACTTGAGGCCGGTCGACGGCATGTCCGGGTGCCCCGCGAAGCGCTCGGCCAGGAAGTCGATCTCCCGCTCGACGAACTCCGCCGGCAGATCCTCCAGGTCGTACCCGATCCCGAGGTCGACGTGGTGCAGGTCGACCTCGACCCAGCGCCGGAAGGGGATCCGGGAGGCGGAGTCCTTGACGCCGTTGCGCAGCTCGACGGTGCGCGCCCAGTCGGCCGGCAGCTCGGCCCGGGCCTCGAATCCGGCGGCGCTGGCCCGCAGGTCATCGAGCTGCTCGCGGAGGTCGCGCGGCGCGTCCCGCGCGATGTCCGCGTCGCGCGCCTCGGCGCTCGGGTACATGGGCCGGCCGGCGAGCACGTTCGCGAGGGCGTCCGCGTTTCGGGCGAGGTGGGCGAGGACGTGGCCCCGGGTCCAGCCGGGAAGCCGTGACGACTCGGCCACAGCCGCGTTGTCCAGTGTGCCGACAGCGGTGAGGAGCCGGTCGGTCGCTTCACGTACAGAGGCCAGGTCGCGCGCATGATCGCTCATGGCGCAGACGATAGCGCCGCCACTCGATCGGGTGAAGGCGGCCGACCGAGGCCCAAAATCGAATGTACGTGCTATAAGCTCGAGGGCGGCATCGGGCATTCTTGATGGTCCGGGTTTGTTACCAACCATGGAAAACAGTCCATCGCTGACGGTGGCCCCCCTAATCTCGAAAGACAGGGGCCCCGCCCCTGTTGCTTCTCTCAAGAAAGGTGCGGACCGGCGTGGCCGACCGTCTCATCGTCCGTGGCGCGCGCGAGCACAATCTCCGTAACGTCTCGCTCGACCTTCCGCGCGACTCGCTCATCGTCTTCACGGGTCTGTCGGGGTCCGGCAAGTCGTCGCTCGCCTTCGACACGATCTTCGCCGAGGGGCAGCGGCGGTACGTCGAGTCGCTCTCCTCGTACGCACGTCAGTTCCTCGGCCAGATGGACAAGCCGGACGTCGACTTCATCGAGGGCCTCTCCCCGGCCGTCTCGATCGACCAGAAGTCGACCTCGCGCAACCCGCGCTCCACGGTCGGCACCATCACCGAGGTCTACGACTACCTGCGTCTGCTCTTCGCGCGTATCGGCAAGCCGCACTGTCCCGAGTGCGGCCGCCCCATCTCGCGCCAGTCGCCGCAGGCCATCGTCGACAAGGTCCTCGACCTGCCCGAGGGCAGCCGTTTCCAGGTGCTCTCGCCGCTCGTGCGCGAGCGCAAGGGCGAGTTCGTCGACCTCTTCGCCGACCTCCAGACCAAGGGGTACAGCCGCGCCCGGGTCGACGGACAGACGATCCAGCTGTCGGAACCGCCCACCCTGAAGAAGCAGGAGAAGCACACCATCGAGGTGGTCGTCGACCGCCTCACGGTGAAGGAATCCGCCAAGCGCCGCCTGACCGACTCCGTGGAGACCGCGCTCGGCCTCTCCGGCGGCATGGTCGTGCTCGACTTCGTCGACCTCCCCGAGGACGACCCCGAGCGCGAGCGCATGTACTCGGAGCACCTGTACTGCCCGTACGACGACCTGTCCTTCGAGGAGCTGGAGCCCCGCTCCTTCTCCTTCAACTCGCCCTTCGGCGCCTGCCCGGACTGCACCGGCATCGGCACGCGCATGGAGGTCGACCCCGAGCTGATCATCCCGGACGAGGAAAAGTCCCTCGACGAGGGCGCCATCCACCCCTGGTCGCACGGGCACACCAAGGACTACTTCGGACGCCTCATCGGCGCCCTCGCGGACGCGTTGGGATTCCGGACCGACATCCCCTTCGCGGGCCTGCCGCAGCGCGCCAAGAAGGCCCTCCTGTACGGCCACAAGACGCAGATCGAGGTCCGCTACCGCAACCGGTACGGCCGCGAGCGGGTCTACACGACCCCCTTCGAAGGTGCCGTGCCGTTCGTCAAGCGGCGCCACAGCGAGGCCGAGAGCGACTCCAGCCGCGAGCGCTTCGAGGGCTACATGCGCGAGGTGCCCTGCCCCACCTGTGAGGGCACGCGCCTCAAGCCGATCGTGCTCGCCGTCACGGTGATGGAGAAGTCGATCGCCGAGGTCTCCGCGATGTCCATCAGCGACTGTGCGGACTTCCTGGGCGAGCTGAAGCTCAACGCGCGCGACAAGAAGATCGCCGAGCGGGTCCTCAAGGAGGTCAACGAGCGGCTGCGCTTCCTCGTCGACGTCGGCCTCGACTACCTCTCGCTCAACCGCGCGGCCGGGACGCTCTCCGGCGGCGAGGCCCAGCGCATCCGTCTCGCCACGCAGATCGGCTCCGGCCTCGTCGGCGTGCTCTACGTCCTGGACGAGCCCTCGATCGGCCTGCACCAGCGCGACAACCACCGCCTGATCGAGACCCTCGTACGGCTGCGCGACATGGGCAACACGCTCATCGTCGTCGAGCACGACGAAGACACCATCAAGGTCGCCGACTGGGTCGTCGACATCGGCCCCGGCGCGGGTGAACACGGCGGCAAGGTCGTCCACAGCGGCCCCTTGAAGGAACTGCTCGCCAACGCCGAGTCGATGACCGGCCAGTACCTGTCGGGCAAGAGGTCCATCCCGCTGCCGGACATCCGGCGCCCCGTGGACCCGACGCGCAGGCTGACCGTGCACGGCGCCCGTGAGAACAACCTGCGCGACATCGACGTGTCGTTCCCGCTCGGCGTCCTGACCGCCGTCACCGGTGTCTCCGGTTCCGGCAAGTCGACCCTGGTCAACGACATCCTGTACACGCACCTCGCCCGCGAGCTGAACGGAGCGCGGAGCGTTCCCGGGCGGCACACGCGCGTGGAGGGCGACGACCTCGTCGACAAGGTCGTCCACGTCGACCAGTCGCCGATCGGCCGCACGCCGCGCTCGAACCCGGCGACGTACACCGGAGTCTTCGACCACGTCCGCAAGCTGTTCGCCGAGACCACCGAGGCGAAGGTCCGCGGCTATCTGCCGGGACGCTTCTCCTTCAACGTCAAGGGCGGCCGCTGCGAGAACTGCTCCGGCGACGGCACCATCAAGATCGAGATGAACTTCCTGCCGGACGTCTACGTCCCGTGCGAGGTCTGCCACGGAGCGCGCTACAACCGCGAGACGCTGGACGTCCACTACAAGGGCAAGTCCATCGCCGAGGTCCTGGACATGCCCATCGAGGAGGCGCTCGGCTTCTTCGAGGCGGTCCCGGGCATCGCCCGCCACCTGCGCACGCTGAACGACGTCGGCCTCGGTTACGTCCGGCTCGGCCAGTCCGCGCCGACCCTCTCCGGTGGCGAGGCCCAGCGCGTGAAGCTGGCGAGCGAGCTGCAGAAGCGGTCCACGGGACGCACCGTCTACGTCCTCGACGAGCCGACCACCGGTCTGCACTTCGAGGACATCAGCAAGCTCATCACCGTCCTGTCGGGCCTTGTCGACAAGGGGAACTCGGTGATCGTCATCGAGCACAACCTCGACGTCATCAAGACCGCCGACTGGGTCGTCGACATGGGCCCCGAGGGCGGTAACGGCGGTGGCCTCGTCGTCGCCGAGGGCACCCCCGAAGAGGTCGCGGGCGAACCGTCCAGCCACACCGGCAAGTTCCTGCGCGACATCCTCGGCGCCGACCGGTTCAGCGACGCGACGGTACCCGCGGCGCGTACGAGGAAGACAGTGGCGGCGAAGAAGGCCACGGCCGCGAAGAAGACCGTCTCGGCGACGGCGAAGGCCCCGGCGAAGAAGGTGGCCACGGCCAAGACCACGGCGGTCGGGAAGTCGGCCACGAAGGCCGCGGCGAAGAAGCCGGCCGCGAAGAAGACCGCGACCAAGTCCACGCGGGCTCGCAAGGCCTGAGCGCGGGCGGTCCGCGACCGCGCGAGAACGCCCGGCGCCCCACGGGAACTCCCCGTGGGGCGCCGGGCGTTCATCTGTCAGCCACCCTGGCCCTGCGGCTCGACGCACTGCATGTCCAGCCGAATCTTGACAACATCACCAAGAAGACCGGCCCCGAAGTCCAGGCCGAAGTCGCTCCGGCCGATCTCGCCCGTCGCCTCGAACCCCGCATGCCGGCTCCCGTCCAGCGGCACGTCCACCACCCCGTCGAACTCCACGGCGAGCACCACCGGCCGCGTCACGCCCCCGATGGTCAACTCGCCCTCCAGGGGCCGGTCGTCGTCCTTCCCCGACACCCCGTTCGATACGTACGTCATGGTCGGACGGCGCTCCACGTCCAGCAGATCGGCTTGACGGACGTGCGCGTCACGATCGGCGTTGCCCGTGTCGATCGAGCCCCGTGCGATGGTGGCGCCCGGGGCGCTGCGCGCGGTCGACGCGTGACCGGCAGGACGTGCACGGCTGACCGGGGCAGGTGAACGGCCGCTACAGGGGCGGTAGTTCGGACGCGTAGGGGGGCTCGGCACCGGCCCGTGAGCAGGTGACCGCGGCGGCGCGCGCGGCGAACCGCAGCAGCCGGTGCCACGCGTCCTCGGCGAGGCCTGCCACCGCCTCCACGGACAGCGCGTCCCACGCCGCCAGACCGTGCAGCAGCGCCGCGTTCACGGTGTCGCCCGCGCCGATCGTGTCGACGACGTCGATGCGCTCACCCGGTACGTCGTACCGCGCGCCGCCCCGCGTGAAGACCGTCAGGCCGTCGCCGCCGCGCGTGATCACGACGGCCGCTGGACCCGAGGCCAGCCACTCCTGCGGGGTGCCACCCAGCCACTGCGCGTCCTCCTCGGAGAGCTTGAGCAGGCCGGTCGAGGGGAGCCAGTTCTTGAAACGCGCCCGGTACGCGTCCGGGTCGGGGATGAGGCCGGCCCGGATGTTCGGGTCGAGCGCGGTGAACACGCCCTGGGCCGAGGCCGACCGCATCAGCTCCTCGTACGCGCTCGCGCCCGGCTCCAGGACCAGCGAGCACGTGCCGAACGACACCGCGCGCGTGCCCGGCGGAAGCCGGTCGGGCACCGAGAAGAGCCGGTCGGCCGTTCCCTCGACGTAGAACGAGTAACCGGCCGAGCCGTCCGCGGCGATCGACGCGACAGCCAGCGTCGTCGGTTCGTCGCCCCGCTGGACGTACGACACGTCCACACCTGCTCGCGCGAGCCCGCCGAGCAGTGCCTCGCCGAACGCGTCGCGGGAGACCCGTGAGCAGAAGGCCACGGGGGAGCCGAGCCGGCCGACGGCCACCGCGGTGTTGAACGGGCCGCCGCCGAGCCGGGGCGCGAGCGCCGGCAGGTCGCCACCGTCATCGGCGGCCCCGCCCTGCGGCACGAGGTCGATCAGGGCCTCTCCGGCGACGACTATCACGGGTGGTTCCTTTCGGGCTGAACTGTGAAGCGGTGCGGCAGTGCTGGAGTACTGGGGTGCGGTGCACCGGAGGGGCAGGGGGCGAGGCACAGGCTAGAGGCTCGCGGGCTCGGGCACAGCGCCCCGGCCGGAAACGGGCACGTCCGGGGCCGACTCGGGCAGACCCTTCGCGTAGGGACGCAGGGGGGCCACGGAGAGGGCGGTGAACGCGGCGATGGTGCGGAAGCAGGGCCGCCGGAACGGTGCGGACGTGGGGCGGCCAAGACGGTGACGGAGAAGGGCGGCCGGAACGGTGCGGACGTGGGGCGGCCAAGACGGTGACGGAGAAGGGCGGCCGGAACGGTGCGGACGTGGGGCGGCCAAGACGGTGACGGAGAAGGGCGGCCGGAACGGTGCGGACGTGGGGCGGCCAAGACGGTGACGGAGAAGGGCGGCCGGAACGGTGCGGACGTGGGGCGGCCAAGACGGTGACGGAGAAGGGCGGCCGGAACGGTGCGGACGTGGGGCGGCCAAGACGGTGACGGAGAAGGGCGGCCGGAACGGTGCGGACGTGGGGCGGCCAAGACGGTGACGAAGCAGGGCGGTCATGGTGCGTAGAAGGAGGGCGGCCCAGAAGCGTGCGGGTGTGGCCGGCACCGGGGTCCCACGACGCATCATTTGCCCCACCGGTATCGTCGGATCTGTCGCCGATGTGCGCCTTGGCGTGCAGTGGCCCACCCCGACCCGCCCCGATCGACCCCTGGAGTCCCCATGCCCGGCACGTCGCCCGCCCGCCGAACCGTGCTGCGGGGTGCCGCCCTCGCCGGGACCGCGGGGCTCGGGATCGCCGCCTGCTCGCCGGGCGGGTCGGGAGGCCGCGCGGAGTCGGCGCCGACGGCACCGGTCGACCTCGGCAAGGCCGACGAGGTGCCCGTGGGCGGCGCAAAGCTGTACCGGGACGAGAACGTGGTGGTCAGCCGTCCGGCGGCCGACGAGTACGCCGCGTTCAGCACCATCTGCACGCACGCGGGGTGCCCCATCAGCATGCTGGAGGGCACGGAACTCACGTGCTCCTGCCACGGCAGCAAGTTCGACGCGGAGACCGGGAAGGTGCTGCACGACCCGGCGACCCGGCCGCTGGCGAAGGTGCCGGTCGAGGTGAAGAACGGCAAGATCGTCGCGGGGGCCTGACCGACCCTGGGCCCCGATCGGGCCCACCCCGCGGGTCAGCCCTCCCAGTCCCACCCGATTCCCAGGATCCCGGCACGCACCTGTGGCTCCACCACGTGGACCGCGCGGTGGCCGGTGCTGAGCGGCAGGTCCTGACGGCCGCCGCGCGGGGCCGCCGGCGAGTGCTGGGCGAAGCGGTGGCAGCGCACGGGCAGGACGCCCTCGGTGAACCGGACCTGGAGCGCGTACTGCCCGCCCGCGAAGCCGAAGCCGCGCAGGTACTCCGACGAGGGGCCCGCCGTGCCGTCCTCGAAGCCGTAGCGGAAGAGGAACGTGTCGCCCGCCCGCAGCCGCGCGTCGAAGAGCAGTTCCGCCACGACGACGCCCGTTCCCCGGTGCCGCCGCACCCGCCCCGTGCGGCAGTTCTCCAGGGCACGTACCGAGACGTGATCCGTGCTGCATCCCGGGTCTCCGTGGTGGACGGCCACGAAGCGGTCCACGCCGTCCTGGTGGGCGCGCACGATGTGCTGGGAGTCGAGGCCGAGGAGTTCGCGGCGCGCCCCGATCCGCACCCGCTCGTGATGGCCGACCGTGTGCAGGCCGCCGTCCGGGGTCGAACCGAGGTCGGCGAGGAACTGTTCGAGGACGCCCGAGGCCTCGACGAGCGAGCGGTAGGAGCGGGTCGCGGGGCGCCGGCAGGCCGCGTGTTCCTCGTCTCTGGCGAGCAGCCGTATCAGGGACTCGTCGGGCAGGTCCAGGATCTCCTCCAGCGCGCGCACGGCACGTAGGGACTCGGTGCGCTGCGGGCGCCTGGCCCCCTGCTGCCAGTAGCTCAGACTGGTGACGCCGACCGTGACACCGTGGCGGGTCAGATGGTGCTGCACGCGGTGCAGCGGCAGCCCGCGCGCGGTGATCGCGGCCCGCAGTGCGACATGGAAGGGCCCCGCCCGCAGGGCCGTCTCCAGCGCGGGCGCGCCGGTGTCCGCGTGCTGTGTGCCGTACGACATCCAGGGCCCTCCCCCATGCATCCTCACGACGGCCGTCCGGCCGGGGCGTGCGCGGCCCCAATTCACCCGGCATTGAAGCGTGTTGATCTGCACCGGACAAGACTCGATACGCAACCGTCTGGTCCGGCGGGCGGCGGAACCGCTCCGGGAAACGCGTGGGCAACCTCACTGTCGGTGGCCGCAAGTAGGGTGTCTGACATGGCCGACCCCTCCAGCTACCGCCCCCAGCCGGGACAGATCCCGGACTCCCCAGGGGTGTACAGGTTCCGTGACGAGCACCGCCGGGTGATCTACGTCGGGAAGGCGAAAAGCCTGCGCCAGCGCCTGGCCAACTACTTCCAGGACCTGGCGAACCTGCACCCCCGCACCCGCACGATGGTCACCACGGCCGCGTCCGTGGAGTGGACCGTGGTGTCCACGGAGGTCGAGGCGCTCCAGCTGGAGTACTCCTGGATCAAGGAGTACGACCCCCGGTTCAACGTCAAGTACCGCGACGACAAGAGCTATCCGTACCTCGCGGTGACGATGAACGAGGAGTTTCCGCGCGTGCAGGTCATGCGCGGCCAGAAGAAGAAGGGCGTGCGCTACTTCGGTCCCTACGGGCACGCCTGGGCCATCCGCGACACCGTCGACCTGCTGCTGCGCGTCTTCCCGGTCCGCACCTGCTCGGCCGGCGTCTTCAAGAACGCCGCCCGCACCGGCCGCCCCTGCCTCCTCGGCTACATCGGCAAGTGCTCGGCCCCCTGCGTCGGCCGCGTCTCGCCCGATGAGCACCGTGAACTGGCCGAGGACTTCTGCGACTTCATGACCGGCCGCACCGGCACGTACATCCGCCGTCTCGAGAAGGACATGACGGACGCCGCCGAGGAGATGGAGTACGAGCGCGCCGCGCGCCTGCGTGACGACATAGAGGCGCTGCGCAAGGCGATGGAGAAGAGCGCCGTCGTCCTCGCCGACGCCACGGACGCCGACCTGATCGCCCTCGCCGAGGACGAGCTGGAGGCCGCCGTGCAGATCTTCCATGTGCGGGGCGGGCGCGTGCGCGGCCAGCGCGGCTGGGTCACGGACAAGGTCGAGGCGGTCACCAGCGGTGACCTCGTCGAGCACGCGCTCCAGCAGCTGTACGGCGAGGAGCGCGGGGACGCCGTGCCCAAGGAGGTCCTCGTGCCCGCGCTGCCCGAGCCCCTGGAGCCCGTACAGGAGTGGCTCACCACGCGCCGCGGGTCGAACGTGTCGCTGAGGATCCCGCAGCGCGGCGACAAGAAGGCGCTCATGGAGACGGTCCACAGGAACGCGCAGCAGGCGCTCGCGCTCCACAAGACCAAGCGCGCCTCCGACCTCACCACGCGCTCGCGCGCCCTCGAGGAGATCGCCGCGGCGCTCGAGCTGGACAGCGCCCCGCTGCGCATCGAGTGCTACGACATCTCCCATCTCCAGGGCGACGACGTCGTGGCCTCCATGGTCGTCTTCGAGGACGGCCTGGCCAGGAAGAGCGAGTACCGCCGCTTCCAGATCAAGGGCTTCGAGGGGCAGGACGACGTCCGCTCCATGCACGAGGTGATCACGCGCCGCTTCAAGCGCTATCTGGCGGCGCAGGAGAAGTCGGGGGAGTGGTCCGACGCCGAGCCCGAGGACGAGGACGGCCCGATCGAGTCCCGTCTCACCGAGGACGACGGCCGCCCCAAGCGGTTCGCCTACCCGCCCCAGCTGGTCGTCGTCGACGGCGGGCAGCCGCAGGTGGCGGCGGCCAAGCGGGCGCTCGACGAGCTGGGCATCGACGACATCGCGGTGTGCGGCCTGGCCAAGCGCCTCGAAGAGGTCTGGGTGCCCGACGAGGACGACCCGGTGATCCTTCCGCGCACCAGCGAGGGGCTCTATCTTCTGCAGCGCGTACGTGACGAGGCGCACCGCTTCGCGATCACGTACCAGCGCACGAAGCGGGCCAAGCGCTTCAGGGCCGGGCCGCTCGACGAGGTGCCCGGCCTCGGGGACGCGCGCAAGCAGGCCCTGATCAAGCACTTCGGTTCGGTGAAGCGCCTGCGATCGGCCACAATCGATCAGATCTGCGAGGTTCCCGGCATAGGCCGCAAGACGGCAGAGACGATCGTGGCGGCCTTCGCACGCGCGGAGCCCGCCGCACCGGCCGTGAACACGGCCACAGGAGAGATCATTGAAGACGAGGACCCCACGGCCACGGCCGCGGCCACCTCGGAAGGACGACGGGGGCAGGAGCCATGAACGAGAACGAGCAGGGCGAACAGGCAGCACCACAGCCGGCCCCCGATGACCGGGCAGGCCAGGCTGCGGAGACAGACGGAGCACAGGTGAGTACGGGTACGACGAGCGAGACCGCCGGGGCGTCCGATGCGGCCATCCCCGAGCTGGTGATCATCTCCGGGATGTCCGGCGCCGGGCGTTCCACGGCCGCCAAGTGTCTGGAGGACCTCGGCTGGTTCGTCGTCGACAACCTGCCGCCCGCCCTGATCCCCACGATGGTGGAGCTCGGCGCCCGCTCCCAGGGGAACGTCGCCCGGATCGCCGTCGTCGTCGACGTACGCGGGCGCCGGTTCTTCGACGACCTCCACCAGTCCCTCGCCGACCTGGAGTCCCGCCAGGTCACCCGGCGCATCGTGTTCCTGGAGTCCTCCGACGAGGCCCTGGTGCGCCGCTTCGAGTCGGTGCGCCGCCCGCACCCCCTCCAGGGCGACGGCCGCATCGTCGACGGCATCGCGGCCGAGCGCGAACTCCTGCGCGAGCTGCGCGGCGACGCCGACCTGGTCATCGACACCTCCAGCCTGAACGTGCACGAACTGCGCGCCAAGATGGACGCCCAGTTCGCCGGCGACGAGGAGCCCGAGCTGCGGGCCACGGTCATGTCGTTCGGCTTCAAGTACGGCCTGCCCGTCGACGCCGACCTGGTCGTCGACATGCGCTTCCTGCCGAACCCGCACTGGGTCCCCGAGCTGCGCCCCTTCACCGGCCTGAACGAAGAGGTGGCGAGCTACGTCTTCGGCCAGCCCGGCGCCAAGGAGTTCCTCGACCGCTACACCGAGCTGCTCCAGCTCATCGCGGCCGGATACCGCCGCGAGGGCAAGCGGTACGTGACGATCGCGGTCGGCTGCACCGGAGGCAAGCACCGTTCGGTGGCCATGTCGGAGAAGCTCGCCGCGCGCATCGCGGCGGAGGGTGTGGAGACCGTGGTCGTCCACCGGGACATGGGTCGCGAATGACCGGTCGCACACTCCGGCTCGGCAGCAGGCTCCGCCGGGTCACCCCTCCCACGGGCCGCCGGCGCGGCGCCCAGCCCAAGGTCGTCGCCCTCGGCGGCGGCATGGGCCTGTCCGCGTCCCTGGCGGCCCTGCGGCGCATCACCGGCGACCTCACCGCCGTGGTGACCGTCGCCGACGACGGCGGCTCCAGCGGCCGGCTCCGCGACGAGCTGGGCGTCCTGCCGCCCGGCGACCTGCGCAAGGCCCTCGCGGCCCTGTGCGGCGACGACGACTGGGGCCAGACCTGGGCCCGCGTCATCCAGCACCGCTTCCAGTCCCAGGGCGAACTGCACGAGCACGCTGTCGGCAATCTGCTGATCGTCGCCCTGTGGGAGCAGCTCGGCGACCATGTGCAGGCCCTCGACCTGGTGGGCAAGCTGCTCGGCGCGCAGGGCCGCGTCCTGCCGATGTCCGCGGTCCCGCTGGAGCTCCAGGCGCTGGTCAAGGGCCACGACCCGGAGCGCCCCGACGAGGTCGACACCGTGCGGGGGCAGGCCACGGTGGCCCTCACCCCCGGCGAGGTGCAGTCCATCCACCTCGTGCCGCACGACCCGCCGGCCGTCCCCGAGGCCGTCGCCGCGGTGCTCGACGCCGACTGGGTCGTGCTCGGTCCGGGCTCCTGGTTCTCGTCCGTCATCCCGCACCTGCTGGTCCCCGAGCTGCTCGACGCGCTGACCCAGACGAAGGCCCGTAGGGTCCTCTCGCTGAACCTCGCGCCGCAGCCCGGAGAAACCGAGGGGTTCTCACCGCAGCGTCATTTGGAGGTTTTGGGACGACACGCCCCTAAACTCGCCCTGGACGTGGTGCTGGCCGACGAGGCCGCCGTGCCCGATCGCGAGTCCCTGACCGACGCCGCCAAGGAGGGCTTCGGCGCTGCGGTCGAGCTGGCGCCTGTGGCCAGGCCCGACGGGACTCCGAGGCACGATCCGGAGCTGTTGGCCGCCGCGTACGACCGTATTTTTCGGATGCATGGAAGGATCGGCCCATGGCGATGACGGCAGCGGTGAAGGACGAGATCTCCCGGCTTCCCGTCACCCGGACCTGCTGCAGAAAGGCAGAGGTCTCGGCCATCCTGCGCTTCGCGGGCGGGCTCCACCTGGTGAGCGGCCGCATCGTGATCGAGGCGGAGCTGGACACCGCGATGGCGGCACGACGGCTGAAGCGGGACATCCTCGAGATCTTCGGGCACAGCTCGGAACTGATCGTGATGGCGCCCGGCGGGCTGCGGCGGGGCTCGCGCTTCGTCGTACGGGTCGTGGCCGGCGGTGACCAGCTGGCCCGCCAGACCGGTCTTGTCGACGGCCGTGGCCGCCCCATCCGGGGTCTCCCGCCGCAGGTGGTCTCGGGGGCCACCTGCGACGCCGAGGCCGCCTGGCGCGGGGCCTTTCTGGCGCACGGCTCGCTCACCGAGCCCGGCCGCTCCTCCTCCCTGGAGGTGACCTGCCCCGGCCCGGAGGCCGCGCTCGCCCTGGTCGGCGCCGCACGCCGGCTCCAGATCGCGGGCAAGGCCCGTGAGGTACGCGGGGTGGACCGGGTCGTCGTACGGGACGGGGACGCCATCGGCGCCCTGCTCACCCGCATGGGGGCGCACGAGTCGGTGCTCGCCTGGGAGGAGCGGCGGATGCGGCGCGAGGTCCGCGCCACCGCCAACCGCCTGGCCAACTTCGACGACGCGAACCTGCGCCGCTCGGCGCGCGCCGCCGTGGCCGCCGGGGCCCGCGTGCAGCGCGCCCTGGAGATCCTCGCCGACGAGGTGCCGGAGCACCTCGCGGCCGCCGGACGGCTGCGCATGGAGCACAAGCAGGCCTCCCTGGAGGAGCTGGGCGCGCTCGCCGACCCGCCGCTGACGAAGGACGCCGTCGCGGGCCGTATCCGCCGACTGCTCGCGATGGCCGACAAGCGGGCCCAGGACATGGGCATCCCGGGCACGGAGTCGAACATCACCGAGGAGATGGCCGACAACCTCGTCGGCTGACCCCGGAGGGGAATGAGTCACGCCGGTGCCGGCGCCCTGCCGGGGCGAGGCACCGGCGTTTTCGCTGCGCATGGGGACCACGCGGGGTTCGACGGGACCCCTTTGACGCACCCTTGACTTGACCATGAACTGTCATGAGTCTGGCGTCTGTTCGCTTCTGCGGTACGCCGCGACTTCTGCGGTACTCACCTGCTTCTGCGGTACACAACTGCAAGGGGGGCTCATGAGACGAAGAGCGAGATCGATCCTCGCCACCACGGCACTCATTCTGGGCGGACTGGGAGGCGCGGGACTGACCCCCGTCGCCCAGGCGGAGAGCGGCGGTGCACCCCGGTCGGACGCCGACCCGGTCAAGGTGTTCCGCGCCGAGGTCACGAAGGAGCAGGTACCCCTGCTCCTCGCGGCCGGGCAGGACGGGCACGAACTCGGTGAACAGGCCCCCGAGAAGGGGAAGGCCGAGGTCGAGGTCTACCTCACCGACAAGCAGGCGAAGCAGCTGGAGAAGAAGGGCGTCGAACTCACAGAGCACACGCTCTCCGCCAAGGCGCGAGCCCGTGTGGCGGCCGCGGGTGACGGCGTGTTCCGCCCGTACAGCGGCAAGGGCAATCTCCAGGAGGAGATCGTCAGGACGGGCCAGGCCAACCCCGGCCTCACCAAGGTCGTCTCCATCGGCAAGACGCTCCAGGGCAAGGACATCCTGGCGGTCAAGCTCACCAAGGGCGCCCGTACGACCCGGGACGGCTCGAAGCCGTCCGTGCTCTACATGTCCAACCAGCACGCCCGCGAGTGGATCACCCCCGAGATGACCCGCCGTCTGATGCACTACTACTTGGACAACTACTCCAAGGACAAGCGCATCAAGAAGATCGTCGACTCCACGGAGCTGTGGTTCGTCCTGTCGGCGAACCCCGACGGGTACGACTGGACGTTCAACCCCGACGGCGACCGCCAGTGGCGCAAGAACATGCGGGACGTGAACGGCGACGGCGCGATCACCACGGGCGACGGCGTCGACCTCAACCGCAACTTCGCCTACAAGTGGGGCTACGACGACGAGGGTTCGTCCCCGAGCCCCGCCAGTGAGACCTACCGCGGCGCGAGCCCCGGCTCCGAGCCCGAGACGAAGGCCCTCGACGCCTTCGAGAAGCGCATCGGCTTCCGGTACGCCATCAACTACCACTCCGCGGCCCAGCTGCTGCTCTACGGAGTGGGCTGGCAGGTGGCCACGCCGACGCCGGACGACGTGCTCTACAAGGCGCTCGCGGGGACCCCCGAGAACTCCGCGATCCCCGGCTACCACCCACAGGTCTCCTCCGAGCTGTACACCACCAACGGCGAGGCGGACGGGCACGCGGGCAACGTCAACGGCACCGGGATGTTCACGCCGGAGATGAGCGAGTGCCAGACCGCGTCAGCCATCGACCCGGACGACCAGTGGCGCCCCGAGGACTGCGAGTCGGTCTTCACCTTCCCGGACGACGAGAAGCTGATCCAGCAGGAGTTCGCCAAGAACGTCCCGTTCGCGCTCTCCGTCGCCGAGACCGCGGCGCACCCGGATCAGCCGTCCTCCTCGGTCGGCCTCGACGCCCCCGACTTCACCCCGGCCGCCTTCAGCACCTCGTACGCACGCGGCGCCGACCAGGAGGTCTCGGTGACCGCCCGCAAGTCGGTGCGCGACAAGGAGCTCAACTACCGCGTGGACGGCGGCCGTACGCACGACGAGGACCTGCGCGCCTGGAAGGGCGGCGAGACCTACGGCGGCGACGACAACCTCCACTTCGACGCGTACCGCGCGAGGATCGAGGGCGCGGACCCGGGCGACAAGGTCGAGGTCTGGTTCACCGGACGCGGCAAGTCCGGCAAGCACACCTCCAGCGAGCACTTCACGTACACCGTGGCCGAGCGGCCCAGGGCCGACACCCTCGTCGTCGCCGAGAACGACGCCACGGGGCAGCAGACCAAGGCCTATGTGGACGCGCTGAAGGCGAACGGCCGCACCCCGCTGGTGTGGAACGTCGCCACCCAGGGCGCCCCGGACGCACTCGCGGTGCTCGACCACTTCAGGACCGTCGTCCACTACACGGGCGCCGACCGCCCCGGCCTCACCACCCAGCTCGCGCTGCGCGACTACCTCAACGAGGGCGGCAAGCTGATCGAGGCCGGTGAGCAGGCGGGCGGCTCCGTCTCCATCGGCGACACGACCACGAACGACTTCAGTCAGTACTACCTGGGCGCGTACTCGCGCACGTCGACACCCGGCGCCACGAAGTTCGCCGGATCCGGCGCGCTCACCGGCGCGGCCGCGGGCCTCGGCGACGCTCCCGGCAACCCGCTGAACATCGCCGCGACCTACCAGGCCACCTCCGACGTGCTGGCCAAGGCCGACTACCCGCAGTTCACGAGCGCGGGCGCCGGTGCGTACGCGGGCACCCCCAACCCGTACAGCCCGTTCGAGGGCAGCTCCATGGCCGCCGCCGTGCACACGGACGACGGCTGGAAGCGCCTGACCCGCACCATCGACCTCACCGGCGTCTCCGCCGCCGACAAGCCGTCCCTGAAGTTCCAGCTCCTGTGGGACACTGAGCCCGGCTACGACCACGCGGTGCTGGAGGCGCACACGGCGGGCGCAGAGGACTGGACGACGCTGCCCGACGCCGGCGGCGCCACCACGAACGCCGTACCCGCCGAGTGCGAGGCCGGATTCCTGATCAAGGAGCACCCGGCGCTCAAGCGCTATCTGACGCCCGGCAGCGCGGGCTGCACGGCCACCGGCACCTCCGGCTCCTGGAACAGCCTCACGGGCGCCTCGGACGGCTGGAAGCCGGTGACCTTCGACCTGAGCGCCTACGCGGGCAAGACGGTCGAGGTCTCGCTCAGCTACATCACCGACCCCGGCAGCGGCGGCCACGGCGTCCTCGCCGACAACGCGTCCGTCGTCATCGGCGGCGCCGCGAAGGAGACCGAGGGCTTCGAGTCGTCGTTCGGCGCCTGGAAGGTCGCGGGCCCGCCCCCGGGCAGCCCCGTCGTCACCAAGGACTGGGCCCGCGCGGGTGAACTGTTCAAGACATACGGAGCCGTCAGCACGAAGGACACCGTGCTCCTCGGATTCGGTCTCGAACACGTCGCCACGGCGGCCGAGCGGAGCGCGCTCCTGGGGAAGGCGCTGGCCTCCCTGAGGAGCTGAAAACCACCAAGCAGAAAACCGGACAAAGTACCCCGCTCACTTTTCGCGAAAAGCGCCAGATGAGCGGGAATCCCGGCGGTCCGTACCCCTACTGGGCGGTACGGGCCGCCGGGCCGCACAAGGGTCCACTCAATGTCACCCGGAGGGCTTCGGAGAGGTAGGGTCGGAGGCGGTCGGGGACATCCCATACAACTCGCCGGCGTCTAAAACCGGCGTACCAACGAGGAGATCGGTTCGTGACGATCCGCGTAGGCATCAACGGCTTTGGCCGCATCGGGCGTAACTACTTCCGCGCGCTGCTTGAGCAGGGTGCAGACATCGAGATCGTGGCTGTCAACGACCTCGGTGACACCGCGACCACCGCACACCTTCTGAAGTACGACACCATCCTCGGCCGCCTCAAGGCCGAGGTCACGCACACCGTCGACACCATCACCGTCGACGGCCACAGCATCAAGGTCCTTTCCGAGCGCAACCCCGCCGACATCCCGTGGGGCGAGCTGGGTGTCGACATCGTCATCGAGTCGACCGGCATCTTCACGAAGAAGGCCGACGCCGAGAAGCACATCGCCGGCGGCGCCAAGAAGGTCCTCATCTCGGCTCCGGCCAAGGACGAGGACATCACCATCGTGATGGGCGTCAACCAGGACCAGTACAACCCGGCGACGGACCACGTCATCTCGAACGCGTCCTGCACCACCAACTGTGTGGCGCCGATGGCCAAGGTTCTCGACGAGAACTTCGGCATCGTCAAGGGCCTGATGACCACGGTCCACGCGTACACGAACGACCAGCGCATCCTGGACTTCCCGCACTCGGACCTGCGCCGCGCCCGCGCCGCCGCCGAGAACATCATTCCGACCACCACCGGTGCCGCCAAGGCGACCGCCCTGGTCCTCCCGCAGCTCAAGGGCAAGCTCGACGGCATCGCGATGCGCGTCCCGGTCCCGACCGGCTCCGCCACCGACCTGGTCGTCACCCTGGCGCGCGAGACCACCAAGGACGAGGTCAACGCCGCGTTCAAGAAGGCGTCCGAGGACGGCGACCTCAAGGGCTACCTGTCTTACACCGAGGACCCGATCGTCTCCTCCGACATCGTCGGCGACCCGGCGTCCTGCACGTTCGACTCCTCCCTGACCATGGTTCAGGAAGGTAACTCGGTGAAGATCCTCGGCTGGTACGACAACGAGTGGGGCTACTCCAACCGTCTCGTCGACCTCACGGTCTTCGTCGGTGGCCAGCTCTAGATCCAGAGTCGGCATCTCGATGTGAGCACAGGGTCCGGACCGCGCAACGCCGCGCCGTCCGGGCCCTGTTGTGCGTCAGCCCAACCAAGAAGTCCAGGAGTCCAGCCATGAAGACGATCGACGAACTTCTCGCCGAAGGGGTCGAGGGCAAGCGGGTCTTCGTCCGCGCCGACCTCAACGTGCCTCTCGCCGAGGGCAAGATCACCGACGACGGCCGCATCCGCGCCGTCCTGCCCACCGTCAAGGCCCTGGCCGACGGGGGCGCCAAGGTGATCGTCGCCTCCCACCTGGGCCGCCCCAAGGGAGCCCCGGACCCGGCGTTCTCGCTGCTGCCGGCCGCCGAGCGCCTCGCCGAACTCCTCGGCAAGCCGGTCGCGTTCGCCCAGGACACCGTCGGCCCCGCCGCCCACGACGCGGTGGACGGTCTGGAGCCCGGCCAGGTCGCCGTCATCGAGAACCTCCGCTTCAACGCCGGTGAGACGTCGAAGGACGACACCGAGCGCGGCGAGTTCGCCGACCGGCTGGCCGCCCTGGCCGATGTCTACGTGGGCGACGGCTTCGGCGCGGTGCACCGCAAGCACGCCTCCGTGTACGACCTGCCGGCCCGCCTGCCGCACTACGCCGGCTACCTCATCGCCACCGAGGTCGGCGTCCTGAAGAGGCTCACCGACGAGGTCAAGCGGCCGTACGTCGTCGCGCTCGGCGGGGCCAAGGTCTCCGACAAGCTCGCCGTCATCGACCAGCTGCTCGGCAAGGCCGACCGCCTGCTGATCGGCGGCGGCATGGCCTACACCTTCCTCAAGGCCCAGGGCCACGAGGTCGGCATCTCCCTCCTCCAGGAAGACCAGATCCCGGCCGTCAAGGAGTACATCAAGCGCGCCGAGGACAGCGGCGTCGAGCTGGTGCTTCCCGTGGACGTCCTGGTCTCGCCGGAGTTCCCGGACCTCAAGACCAAGGCCCCGGCCCACCCCACCACCGTCGCCGCGGACGCCATCCCGGCCGACCAGGAGGGTCTCGACATCGGTCCGCAGACCCGCAAGCTGTACGCATCGAAGCTCGCCGACGCCGGGACCGTCTTCTGGAACGGCCCGATGGGTGTCTTCGAACACCCCGACTACGCCGAGGGCACCAAGGCGGTCGCCCAGGCGCTCCTCGACTCCCCGGCCTTCACGGTCGTCGGCGGTGGCGACTCCGCCGCGGCCGTCCGGCTCCTCGGCTTCGACGAGAATGCATTCGGCCACATCTCGACCGGCGGCGGCGCCTCCCTCGAATACCTTGAGGGCAAGACGCTCCCCGGCCTTGCCGCACTGGAGGACTGACCTCAATGACCACCCGCACGCCGCTGATGGCGGGCAACTGGAAGATGAACCTCAATCACCTCGAGGCCATCGCCCACGTTCAGAAGCTCGCCTTCGCGCTGGCCGACAAGGACTACGACGCCGTCGAGGTCGCGGTCCTGCCGCCCTTCACCGACCTGCGCTCCGTACAGACCCTGGTCGACGGCGACAAGCTCAAGATCAAATACGGCGCCCAGGACATCTCGGCCCACGACTCCGGCGCCTACACCGGTGAGATCTCGGGCCCGATGCTCGCCAAGCTCAAGTGCACGTACGTGGCGGTCGGCCACTCCGAGCGCCGGCAGTACCACGACGAGACCGACGAGGTCTGCAACGCCAAGGTGAAGGCCGCCTTCAAGCACGGCCTGACCCCGATCCTGTGCGTCGGCGAGGAGCTCCACGTCCGCGAGGCGGGCAACCACGTCACGCACACGCTGTCGCAGGTCGAGGGCGGTCTCAAGGACATCCCGGCCGAGCAGGCCGAGACCGTCGTGATCGCGTACGAGCCGGTCTGGGCGATCGGCACCGGCAAGGTCTGCGGCGCCGACGACGCCCAGGAGGTCTGCGGGGCGATCCGCGGCAAGCTCGCCGAGCTGTACTCCCAGGAGCTGGCCGACAAGGTCCGCATCCAGTACGGCGGCTCGGTGAAGTCCGGGAACGTCGCGGAGATCATGTCGAAGCCCGACGTCGACGGCGCCCTCGTCGGCGGCGCGGCGCTCGACGCCGAGGAGTTCGTCAAGATCATCCGGTTCCGCGACCAGTGAGCCGCAGGGGCGCGTCGGTGTCGAGAGGGCGAGCGCGCGGAGGCCCGGAGGGTTGAGCACGGTCGGCCTCTCGACACCGACACCGGGCGCCCCGGAGGCGAACGAAAAGGTCGAGAGTATGCGGTAGCGGCGTTCCGTCGTACCCTTGCGGGGGCCGGGTGGCTTTCCACCGGGCCCCCGCAGCACGTATAAGTCGCAGTACGGATACATCGCAGTACGTATCAGTTCAGTCCGAGAGAATTGCCAGGAAGTAGGGACCAGCCGTGGTTATGGGGTTCTCGATCGCCCTGATCGTCTTCAGCCTGCTGCTGATGCTCCTTGTGCTGATGCACAAGGGAAAGGGTGGCGGTCTCTCCGACATGTTCGGTGGCGGCATGCAGTCGTCCGTCGGCGGCTCGTCGGTCGCCGAGCGCAACCTGGACCGCATCACCATCGTGCTCGGTCTGCTGTGGTTCGCGTGCATTGTCGTGCTCGGCCTGCTCATGAAGGTCAACAACTGACGCCGTCGCACCTGCACATCGCGCACATAAGGCCCCATGTTCGGTACGCGCCCTCCGGCGCGGCCTATCATGGGGCTTGCGTCTAGGGGCGGGGATGTAACTCCAATCACTGGACGCGCGTTGGGCCTTACGTAGACTGAGGCGCCCGCGGCGGAGTGAGACGCCGACAAACTCCGCGGCACCATCACGCAGGGAGTTACGACCGTGGCAAGTGGCAACGCGATCCGAGGAAGTCGGGTCGGGGCGGGGCCGATGGGCGAGGCCGAGCGCGGCGAGTCCGCGCCGCGTCTGCGCATCTCCTTCTGGTGCTCGAACGGGCACGAGACGCAGCCGAGCTTCGCCTCCGACGCGCAGGTGCCGGAGACTTGGGACTGTCCGCGCTGCGGCTTCCCTGCCGGGCAGGACCGGGACAACCCGCCGGACCCGCCGCGCACCGAGCCCTACAAGACGCACCTCGCCTATGTGCGCGAGCGGCGCAGTGACGCGGACGGCGAGGCGATCCTCGCGGAGGCGCTCGCCAAACTGCGGGGCGAGATCTAGGACTTGAGCACCGGCCGGACACACCCAAGTGTCCGGCCGGACTCGTTCGGCCGTAGCGGTCCGGACAGATGCCGTATACCGGGCCCTGATCAATTAGGTTGGTCAAGCAGCGGGGCAAGGTACGTACTCAGGTACGAGAGAAGGCTGAAGTCCGAGATGAACGCAGAAAGCCGTACCAGGCTCAATCAGATGCCCGAGTGGACGGCGCTCGCCAAGCACCGGGAAGAACTCGGAGACGTGCAGCTGCGTGAGCTGTTCGCCGCCGATCCGGCGCGCGGCTCCGGCTACACGCTCGAGGTCGGTGACCTGCACGTCGACTACTCCAAGCACCTCGTCACGGACGAGACGCTGCGCCTGCTGCGCGAGCTCGCCGCCGCGACCGACGTGTTCGGGCTGCGGGACGCCATGTTCCGTGGCGAGAAGATCAACACGACGGAGGACCGGGCCGTGCTGCACACGGCGCTGCGGGCCCCGCGTGACGCGGTGATCGAGGTCGACGGTGTGGATGTCGTCCCGCAGGTGCATGCCGTTCTCGACAAGATGGCCGTGTTCGCGGGCAAGGTCCGTTCGGGGGAGTGGACGGGCCACACCGGCAAGCGGATCAAGAACGTCGTGAACATCGGTATCGGCGGCTCGGACCTCGGTCCCGCGATGGCGTACGAGGTGCTTCGCTCCTTCACCGACCGGGACCTGACGGTCCGTTTCGTGTCGAACGTGGACGGTGCGGACCTGCACGAGGCCGTGCGTGATCTCGACCCCGCCGAGACGCTGTTCATCATCGCCTCGAAGACGTTCACGACGATCGAGACGATCACCAACGCGACCTCCGCGCGCAACTGGCTCCTCACCGGACTGAGGGCCGGCCAGGATGCCGTGGCCAAGCACTTCGTGGCCCTGTCGACGAACGCCGAGAAGGTCTCCGACTTCGGCATCGACACGGCCAACATGTTCGAGTTCTGGGACTGGGTCGGCGGGCGCTACTCCTACGACTCGGCGATCGGCCTCTCGCTGATGATCGCGATCGGCCCGGACGCGTTCCGCGAGATGCTCGACGGGTTCCACCTCGTCGACGAGCACTTCCGCACCGCCCCCGCCGAGGCGAACGTCCCCCTTCTGATGGGTCTGTTGGGCATCTGGTACGGCAACTTCCACGACGCGCAGTCGCACGCGGTCCTGCCGTACTCGCACTACCTGTCCAAGTTCACGGCGTACCTCCAGCAGCTCGACATGGAATCGAACGGCAAGTCCGTCACGCGGGACGGCACTCAGGTCGACTGGCAGACAGGTCCCGTCGTCTGGGGCACTCCCGGCACCAACGGGCAGCATGCTTACTACCAACTGATCCACCAGGGAACGAAGTTGATCCCGGCGGACTTCATCGGGTTCGCCGAGCCCGTGGCGGACCTGCTGCCGGGACTCGTCGCACAGCACGACCTGTTGATGGCCAACTTCTTCGCGCAGACGCAGGCCCTCGCCTTCGGCAAGACCCCGGCCGAGGTCCGCGCCGAGGGCGTGCCCGACGAGCTCGTGCCGCACAAGACGTTCCAGGGTAACCACCCGACGACGACGATCCTCGCGAAGCGGCTCACGCCGTTCGTCCTGGGCCAGCTCATCGCCCTCTACGAGCACAAGGTGTTCGTCCAGGGCGCCGTCTGGAACATCGACTCCTTCGACCAGTGGGGCGTCGAACTCGGCAAGGTCCTCGCCAAGCGCGTCGAACCCGCCCTCACCCAGGGCGCCGACGTGCCGGGACTCGACCCGTCCACCAAGGCGCTGGTGGCCAAGTACCGTGAACTGCGCGGCCGTTGAGTGACTGAGCGGCGCATCTAAATTCGGGTGCGCCGCCGCCCCCGGCGGGTGACACTGCTCCGGTCGCGTCACCTGCCGGGAGGACCCCATGGACCAGCTCATGTCCGCGCTCGCCGACCCCGAACGACTGAAGCTCTACGCGCGGATCGTGCTGGACGAGCTGGAGCCCCGCGCCGAGGACTCCCCGGCCGTCCGCAAGCACCTGGGACGACTCGTCTCCACCGGGCTCGTCGAGCGACGGGCGGACGGGACGCTGCGGGCGGACCCCTCCGTGTTCCGCCGCGAGCGCCCGGCGGAGATCCATCCCGCCGTGCCGCGCCGCCTCACCGGGTTCTTCGCCCGCGGCCGCCTCACCTCGATCCCGGTCCGCGCCACCGTGCGCCACGAACTCCTCGTCCACCTCACGGACACGCTCTTCGACACCGAGCGCACCTACACCGAGGGCGAGGTCAACAGCGCGTTCCGCACCGTCCATGAGGACACCTCGGCGCTGCGCAGGTACTGCGTGAGCGACGGGCTGCTCGTACGGGAGCGCGACGGCAGCAGCTACCGCAGGGCGCACGCGTAGAGGCCCCGCACCAGCCAACTACGGTGCGGGGCCTCTGTGTTCGGGTCGTCTCGCGTGACGGGCCTCAGGCGACGCGCGGTGGGTGCAGCTCGGGCGGAAGCTGCGAGGCAGCCGCCGAGTCGAGCAGCCACAGCGTGCGCGAACGGCCGTACGCGCCCGCGGCCGGCGCCTGGATCTCGCCCGCGCCGGACAGTGCGATCGCCGCGGCCTCCGCCTTGTCCTCGCCCGCCGCGAGCAGCCACACCTCACGGGCGGCCCGGATCGCCGGGAGCGTGAGCGAGATGCGGGTGGGCGGCGGCTTGGGCGCACCGTGCACACCGACGACGGTGCGCTCGGTCTCCCGGACCGCCGGCAGCTCGGGGAACAGGGACGCGACATGCGTGTCCGGGCCGACCCCCAGCATCAGGACGTCGAACGTCGGCACCGGACCGTGGTCCTCCGGCCCCGCGGCGGCGGCCAGTTCGGCGGCGTACACCTGTGCGGCGGCGTCCACCTCGTACGGGCCGTCCGAAGGCGGCATCGGGTGCACCCGGTCCGGGTTCAGCGGCACCGAGTCGAGGAGCGCCTCGCGCGCCTGCGTGTAGTTCCGCTCGGGGTCGCCGTCCGGCAGGAACCGCTCGTCGCCCCACCACAGGTCGAGGCGCGTCCAGTCGACCGCGTCCCGGGCGGGAGCGGCCGACAGGGCGGCCAGGAGTCCGTTGCCGTTGCGCCCGCCCGTCAGGACGACGGACGCGTAACCGCGGGCGGCCTGGGCGTCCACGATCTTCGTGATGAGCCGGGCCGCGGCGGCCTGCGCCATCAGCTCCTTGTCGCGGTGCACCACCAACTGGGGTGCCGTGCTCATCACTTGGCGGCCGCCTTCGAAGCGGACTTCTTGGCGGCGGACTTGGCGGGCGCCTTCTTGGCCGCCGCCTTCTTCGCGGGAGCGGTGGCCGGTGCGGCCGCGGAGGCCGCGGGCTCCTGCCCGTCCGTCGCCGTCGCCCGGTCCGCCGGGTCGCCGAGCCGGTCCACGCCGAACTTCAGCGCGGCCGCGTACGTGTCGTCCGGGTCGAGACGGCGCAGCTCCTCCGCGATCAGCTCGGACGTCTCGCGGCGCTTGAGGGCCACCGCGCGGTCCGGCTGGCCCTGGATCGACAGCGTGGCCAGCGATCCGTCCGGGCGGTCGAGCACGATGGCGCCGCAGTCCGTCTGCATGCGCACGGCCGTCAGGCCGGGGCCCGACGACAGCGACCGCTTGACGGGCACGTCGAGCCGGCCCGCGAGCCACATGGCGAGCAGCTCGCAGCTCGGGTTGAACTCCTCACCCTCCACCTCCACCGAGTTGACCTTGCAGGTCACCTGGTCGAGAGCGGCGGCGAGCATGGAGCGCCACGGCGTGATCCGGGTCCACGACAGGTCCGTGTCACCGGGCGTGTAGGCGCCGGCGCGGGCCTCCAGCTCGTCGTTGGGCTGCTCCGCCGCGTACGTGTCCGTCACACGGCGCTGGGCGAGCGCGCCCAGCGGGTCCTTGGCCGGATCGAGCGGCGCGTTCACCGGCCACCAGGCCACGACCGGGGCGTCCGGCAGGAGCAGCGGCAGGACGACCGACTGGGCGTGGTTGATGACCTCGCCGTACAGCCGCAGGACGACCGTCTCGCCGGTCCCCGCCTCCGCGCCGACCCGCACTTCGGCGTCGAGCCTCGACGTCGTGCGGTCGCGCGGCGAGCGGGAGACGCGCTTGATGACCACGAGGGTGCGCGAGGGGTGCTCGCGGGACGCCTCGTTGGCGGCCTTCAGTGCGTCGTAAGCGTTCTCCTCGTCGGTCACGATGACGAGGGTGAGCACCATGCCGACGGCGGGGGTGCCGATGGAGCGGCGGCCGTTCATGAGCGCCTTGTTGATCTTGCTGGACGTGGTGTCCGTGAGGTCGATCTTCATGGCCGGCGCCAGCTCCGTCCGTCTCGTGCGAGCATCTCGTCCGCCTCGGCGGGCCCCCACGTGCCGGCCGGGTACTGGGCCGGCTTGCCGTGCTTGTCCCAGTACTTCTCGATCGGGTCGAGGATGTTCCAGGACAGCTCGACCTCCTCCGTGCGCGGGAAGAGGTTCGAGTCGCCGAGCAGGACGTCCAGGATCAGCCGCTCGTACGCCTCCGGGCTGGACTCGGTGAAGGACTCGCCGTACGCGAAGTCCATCGACACGTCCCGGATCTCCATGGAGGTGCCGGGCACCTTGGAGCCGAAGCGGACCGTGATGCCCTCGTCCGGCTGGACGCGGATGACGATCGCGTTCTGGCCGAGCTCCTCCGTCGCCGTGTGGTCGAAGGGGGAGTGGGGCGCGCGCTGGAAGACGACGGCGATCTCGGTGACGCGGCGGCCGAGACGCTTGCCGGTGCGCAGATAGAAGGGGACGCCCGCCCAGCGGCGGTTGTCGACCGACAGCTTGATGGCCGCGTAGGTGTCGGTCTTCGACTTGGGGTCGATGCCGTCTTCCTGGAGGTAGCCGACGGCCTTCTCGCCGCCCTGCCACCCGGCCGCGTACTGGCCGCGGACCGTGTGATCGCCGAGCTCCTTGGGGAGCCGGACCGCGCCGAGCACCTTGGCCTTCTCGGCGACGAGCGCGTCCGCGTCGAAGGAGGCGGGTTCCTCCATGGCGGTGAGGGCCATGAGCTGGAGGAGGTGGTTCTGGATGACGTCACGGGCGGCGCCGATGCCGTCGTAGTAGCCGGCGCGGCCGCCGATGCCGATGTCCTCGGCCATCGTGATCTGCACGTGGTCGACGTACGACCGGTTCCAGATCGGCTCGAAGAGGGTGTTGGCGAAGCGCAGGGCCAGGATGTTCTGGACGGTCTCCTTGCCGAGGTAGTGGTCGATCCGGAACACCTGGTCCGGGGCGAACACCTCGTGCACGATCGCGTTCAGCTCCTTGGCCGACTCGAGGTCGTGGCCGAACGGCTTCTCGATGACCGCGCGGCGCCACGAACCCTCGGGCGCGTCCGCGAGGCCGTGCTTCTTCAGCTGCTGCACGACCTGCGGGAAGAACTTGGGGGGCACGGAGAGGTAGAAGGCGAAGTTGCCGCCCGTCCCCTGCGCCTTGTCGAGCTCCTGCATCGTCGACTTCAGGCGCTCGAAGGCGTCGTCGTCGTCGAAGTTGCCCTGGACGAAGCGCATGCCCTGGACGAGCTGCTGCCAGACCTCCTCGCGGAACGGCGTACGCGCGTGTTCCTTGACTGCGTCGTGCACCTCCTGCGCGAAGTCCTCGTCCTCCCATTCGCGTCGGGCGAAGCCGATCAGTGAGAAGCCCGGCGGAAGCAGACCCCGGTTGGCGAGGTCATAAACGGCGGGCATCAGCTTTTTACGGGACAAATCGCCCGTGACACCGAAGATGACCAGGCCCGACGGCCCCGCGATACGCGGGAGCCGTCGGTCTGCGGCGTCACGGAGCGGGTTCGCTCCATGAACTGGGGTCAAGATCTCAGCCCTCCGAAGGGGCGAGGCGCTGGAGCTCCGCCTCGGTCGACTTGAGCAGGTCGTTCCAGGACGCCTCGAACTTGTCGACGCCCTCGTCCTCGAGCACCTGCACGACGTCGTCGTACGAGATGCCGAGCTTCTCGACAGCCGCGATCTCCGTGCGGGACTGGTCGTACGTCCCGGCGATCGTGTTGCCGGTGATCTCACCGTGGTCGGCGGTCGCGTCGAGCGTGGCCTCCGGCATGGTGTTGACGGTGCCCGGCGCGACCAGGTCCACGACGTACAGGGTGTCCTTGTACGCCGGGTCCTTCACGCCGGTCGACGCCCACAGGGGGCGCTGCTTGTTGGCCTGCGCCTTGTCGAGCGCGGCCCAGCGGTCGGAGGAGAAGACCTCCTCGAACGCCTCGTAGGCAAGACGGGCGTTGGCCAGCGCGGCCTTGCCCTTGAGGGCCTTGGCCTCGTCGGTGCCGAGGGCGTCCAGGCGCTTGTCGATCTCCGAGTCCACACGGGACACGAAGAAGGACGCCACCGAGTGGATCTTGGAGAGGTCCAGGCCCGCGGCCTTCGCCTTCTCCAGGCCCGCCAGGTACGCGTCCATGACCTCGCGGTAGCGCTCCAGCGAGAAGATCAGCGTCACGTTCACGCTGATGCCCTTGCCGATGACCTCGGTGATCGCGGGCAGGCCCGCCTTCGTCGCCGGGATCTTGATGAGCGTGTTGGGACGGTCCACGAGCCAGGCCAGCTGCTTGGCCTCGGCGACGGTGGCCGCCGTGTTGTGGGCGAGGCGCGGATCGACCTCGATCGACACGCGGCCGTCCTGGCCCTCGGTCGCGTCGAAGACCGGACGCAGGATGTCGGCGGCGTCACGGACGTCCGCCGTCGTGATCATGCGGATGGCCTCGTCGACGGTGACCTTGCGGTTGGCGAGGTCGGCGAGCTGCTGCTCGTAACCGTCACCGTGCGAGATCGCCTTCTGGAAGATCGACGGGTTGGTCGTGACGCCCACGATGTGCTGCTGGTCGATCAGCTCGGCAAGGTTGCCGGAGGTGATCCGCTTGCGCGACAGGTCGTCCAGCCAGATCGCGACGCCCTCTTCGGAGAGGCGCTTCAGTGCGTCTGTCATGGAAAATGCATCTCCTACGTGTCGTATATGAGCGTCAGCGCTGGGTTGCGGCGAGGGATTCCCGGGCGGCCGCGGCCACGGCGTCACCAGTGAAGCCGAACTCCCGGAAGAGGACCTTGCCGTCGGCGGAAGCACCGAAGTGCTCCAGCGAAACAATGCGTCCGGCGTCACCGACGAAGCGGTGCCACGTCAGACCGATACCGGCCTCGACCGCGACGCGCGCCTTGACCGACGGCGACAGGACCGAGTCCTTGTACTCCTGGTCCTGCTCGTCGAACCACTCCACCGACGGCATGGACACGACTCGCGTCGGGATGCCCTCGGCCTGAAGCTGCTCACGCGCCTCGACGGCGAGCTGCACCTCGGAACCGGTACCGATGAGGATCACCTGCGGCCGGCCGCCCTCGGCGTCGAGCAGGACGTAACCACCCTTGGCCGCGTCCTCGTTCGCCTCGTACGTCGGCACGCCCTGGCGGGTCAGCACGAGGCCGTGCGGAGCGCCCTTGCCGAACACCTTCGTGTACCGCTTGAGGATCTCGCGCCAGGCGATCACGGTCTCGTTGGCGTCCGCGGGGCGGACGACGTTCAGACCGGGGATCGCGCGCAGCGCGGCCAGGTGTTCGACCGGCTGGTGCGTCGGACCGTCCTCGCCCAGACCGATGGAGTCGTGGGTCCACACGTACGTGACCGGCAGGTGCATCAGCGCGGAGAGGCGGACCGAGTTGCGCATGTAGTCGGAGAACACCAGGAAGGTGCCGCCG
Organism: Streptomyces sp. NBC_00569; assembly: GCF_036345255.1. NCBI lineage: Bacteria > Bacillati > Actinomycetota > Actinomycetes > Kitasatosporales > Streptomycetaceae > Streptomyces > Streptomyces sp. NBC_00569. The sequence goes on from NZ_CP107783.1 coordinate 7,337,209, forward strand.
TAGATGCGGGTGTTGCCGTGCAGCGCGATGCCGTTCATCTCCGCGGCCATCGAGTGCTCGCGGATGCCGAAGTGGATCGTGCGGCCGTACGGGTCGGCCTCCGGCAGCGGGTTGTCCGCCGGCAGGAACGACGACGTCTTGTCGATCGTCGTGTTGTTCGAGCCCGCCAGGTCGGCGGAGCCGCCCCACAGTTCGGGGATGACCGGGCCGAGCGCCTGGAGGACCTTGCCGGACGCGGCGCGGGTGGCGACACCCTTGCCGGTCTCGAAGGTCGGCAGGTGCGACTCCCAGCCCTCGGGCAGGTCGGTCGCCTCGATGCGGTCGTACTCGGAGGCGCGCTCCGGGTTGGCCGTGCGCCAGGCGGCGAACGACTTCTCCCACTCGGCCTTCGCCTCGCGACCGCGGTCCAGGGCCTCACGCGTGTGCGCGATGACCTCGTCGGCGACCTCGAACGACTTCTCCGGGTCGAAGCCGAGCACCCGCTTGGTGGCCGCGACCTCGTCGTCGCCGAGCGCCGAGCCGTGCGCGGCCTCGGTGTTCTGCGCGTTCGGCGCGGGCCAGGCGATGATCGAGCGCATCGCGATGAAGGACGGACGCTCCGTCTCGGCCTTCGCGGCCTCGATCGCGGCGAACAGCGCCTCGGGGTCGAGGTCGCCGTTCTCCTTCGGCTCCACGCGCTGCACGTGCCAGCCGTAGGCCTCGTACCGCTTCATGGTGTCCTCGGAGACCGCGGTCTCCGTGTCACCCTCGATCGAGATGTGGTTGTCGTCCCAGAGCAGGACGAGGTTGCCGAGCTTCTGGTGACCGGCCATCGAGGACGCCTCGGAGGAGATGCCCTCCTGGAGGCAGCCGTCGCCGGCGATCGCGAAGATGTGGTGGTCGAACGGGGAGGTGCCGGGGGCCGCCTCCGGGTCGAACAGTCCGCGCTCGAAACGGGCGGCCATCGCCATGCCCACGGCGTTGGCGACACCCTGGCCGAGCGGCCCGGTCGTCGTCTCCACACCCGTGGTGTGCCCGTACTCCGGGTGACCCGGGGTCTTGCTGCCCCAGGTACGGAACGCCTTCAGGTCATCGAGCTGGAGACCGAAACCGGCCAGGTACAGCTGGATGTAAAGGGTCAGGGACGAGTGTCCCGCGGACAGCACGAACCGGTCGCGCCCGAGCCAGTCGGCGTCCGCCGGGTCGTGCCGCATCACCTTCTGAAAGAGGGTGTACGCGGCCGGTGCCAGGCTCATCGCCGTACCCGGATGGCCGTTACCGACCTTCTGTACGGCGTCCGCGGCCAGGACGCGAGCGGTGTCAACGGCCCGCTGGTCCAACTCGGTCCACTGGAGGTCTGTGGTGGTCGGCTTGGTGCTCACCCTGGGTCAGGGCTCCTCTCCACATGTCGAATGCCGGTGATGATGGGCTCACCGGCTGTTGTCGAGCCTACCCCTGCGAGTACTCGCATTTTTTCGACTCAATCCAGACTGCCGGGCCGGGCCCGAATCCGCCTCCTGACAGGCCTCCGCGCCGCTCGACAGGTGAATGCGCGACCGCTCATCTGGGGTGCTCCGAAACACGAACCGACCCCCACGAAGAGCCAGGTATAGGCAACGTCTACAGTGGCGTGGTACGCGCGAGCCTTTACCGGGACTTCACATCCGGGGGCTTGCTGGGAGTCTCTGTCAGGGGTGTGCGTGACGGCCGTCGAATCCCGTCCAGCGGGGCAACTCGGGACGAGCATCAGCCCGAGCCAACGGCCGTTCGGGGCCCGGGTCAAGGCATTCGTGGCGCTGACCAAGCCGCGGATCATCGAACTGCTGCTGATCACCACGGTTCCGGTCATGTTCCTCGCGCAGCAGGGTGTGCCCGACCTGAAGCTGGTGTTCCTCACCTGCCTCGGCGGCTACCTCTCCGCGGGCGGCGCCAACGCGCTGAACATGTACATCGACCGTGACATCGACGCGCTCATGGAGCGCACGTCGCAGCGTCCACTGGTCACCGGAATGGTCAGCCCCCGGGAGTGTCTCGCCTTCGGCATCGCCCTCGCGGTCATCTCCACGCTGCTGTTCGGGCTGACCGTCAACTGGCTGTCCGCCTGGCTCTCGCTCGGTGCGCTCCTCTTCTACGTGGTCGTCTACACGATGATCCTGAAGCGCCGCACCTCGCAGAACATCGTCTGGGGCGGCATCGCCGGCTGCCTGCCGGTCCTCATCGGCTGGTCCGCGGTCACGAACTCGATGTCGTGGGCCCCGGTCATCCTCTTCCTCGTCATGTTCTTCTGGACGCCGCCGCACTACTGGCCGCTCTCCATGAAGGTCAAGGACGACTACGCGCGCGTCGGCGTGCCGATGCTGCCGGTCATCGCCTCCAACAAGGTGGTCGCGAAGCAGATCGTCATCTACAGCTGGGTGATGGTCGCCGTCTCCCTGCTCCTGACGCCGCTCGGCTACACCGGCTGGTTCTACACGGCGGTCGCCCTGCTGGCCGGCGGGTTCTGGCTGTGGGAGGCGCACGGGCTGCAGAACCGCGCCAACGCCGAGGTGGCGGGCGCGAAGCTCAAGGAGATGCGGCTGTTCCACTGGTCGATCACCTACGTCTCGATCCTCTTCGTGGCGGTCGCGGTGGACCCCTTCCTGCGCTGACCCACCCGGGAGTCTTTCCGACGGGCGGGGGGAGTGGCCAAGGCCACGCCCCCCGCCCGTCGCCAGTTGATCTACCTCTCAGTAGCATCCTGTCCATGGCAGAGACTCAAGCGGTTGACGATCCGAAGCAGGCGGCGAAGGACGAGCGCAGGGCCGCCCGGCTCGCCCGGGAGATCGGGACGTTCGCCAAGCGGCACGGCGGCGCCGAGGGGCAGCTCGCGTACCTCGGGGAGCGCGGCACGCGCATCGCGCTCGTCGGCGAGGACGGCGGCTGGGGCAACCTCGTGGCACCTTCCGACGCCATCGCCCGCAAGGCCGTGGAGAAGGCCGGGATCACCGTCCGCGAGGACTTCGACGGCGAAATGGCCGCCAAGGTGAAGACCGGACCGTACGAGTGGACCCGTATGGCGGGCATCCAGGTCGGCGGCCCGAGCAACAAGTAGCGGCCGTCCAATGCGTCAGGTGTACGAGACCAACACCTGACGCAGGTTTCACCCGTTAGGACCGTAGAAGCACGGTCCATCTACGGGAGCCCGGATGATCGATACGCCATCCCTCGTGGACCAGTACTGCCACGGGGTACTGCGCACGGAACTCGGCCTCGGCACGTTCGAGGCCCATCTCGGCCGGGGCGACCGCCCGCCCGCCCCCGGCACGACCTTCTTCGACACCCAGACCGGCTTCGCCGTACGCCGCTGGTGTCCGCCGCTGCTCGGCCTCGAACCGCACTGCCCACCCGCCCGCTACCTCGCGCGCCGCCGCGAGCTGGGCGTCCTGGAGTCGGGCCGCAGACTGTTGCGGGGCAGCGGCATCACCACGTACCTGGTCGACACGGGACTGCCGGGCGACCTCACCGGGCCGCACGAGATGGCCTCGGCCGGCGACGCGGACGCGCACGAGATCGTCCGCCTCGAACTCCTCGCCGAGCAGGTCGCCGACACCTCGGGCACCGTCGAGTCGTTCCTCGCCAATCTCGCCGAGTCCGTGCACGGCGCCGCCGCGAACGCCGTCGCGTTCACCTCCGTGGCCGGCGTACGGCACGCCCTCGCGCTCGCGCCACAGCCGCCGGGACCCGGCGAAGTAAGGGGAGCCGCGGCGCGCTGGCTCGCCGCCCGCCGCGTCGGCGGACCCCTCACCGACCCCGTGCTCCTGCGCCACCTTCTGTGGATCGCGGTGGCCTCGGGCCGGCCGCTGCAACTCCACGCGGGCCTGGGCGAACCCGGCCTGCGCCTCGACCGCACCGACCCGGTCCTGCTCACCGACTTCGCCCGCGCCACGGCGGGACTCGGCACGGATCTGATCCTGCTGCACGGCTACCCGTACCACCGGCACGCGGCGCACCTCGCCGGAATCTTCCCGCACGTGTACGCGGACCTCGGCCCGGCGCTCGCCCGTACCGGGGCCCGTGCGGCGGCCGTGCTCGCGGAGATCCTCGAACTCGCCCCGTTCGGCAAGCTGCTGTTCTCCAGTGGGGCGCACGGCCTGCCGGAGCTGCATGTGGTGGGGGCGCGGCTGTTCCGCGAGGCGCTCGGGCAGGTGCTCGGCGGCTGGGTCGCGGAGGGCGCGTGGTCGCTCGCGGACGCGCAGCGGGTCGCCGGGATGATCGGCTCGGTGACGGCCCACCGGGTCTACGGCCTCAGCGGCACGGGCGCCGCGCGAAGCGGCTGACCCGGGCCACGGGCTGTTCGGCTCAGACGCTGGAGAGGGCCGGGTCCGCCTGGGCCGGGACCTCCGCCGTGCCCAGCGGGCGCTCCCGCAGCGACAGCAGGACCCGCAGGACCGCGATCCACACCAGGGCCGAGCCCAGCATGTGCAGGCCGACGAGGATCTCGGGCAGGTCGGTGAAGTACTGGACGTAGCCGATGACGCCCTGCGCGAGCAGCACGAGGAACAGGTCGCGGGTGCGGTGCAGGGGGCCCTTGGGGGCGTCGACCGCCTTGAGGACGAACCACAGGGCGAATGTCAGCGTCACCACGATCCATGCCAGGACCGCGTGTGCCTTGCTGATGGTCTCCCAGTCGAGCGGCATGCGCGCCACGTCGCTGGAGTCGCCCGCGTGCGGGCCCGAGCCCGTCACCACCGTGCCGACCATGATCAGTGCCACCGTGGCCGCCGTCAGGATCCAGACGAGCTGCCGTACCGCCTTGCCGACGAGCGGACGAGGCTCGGCGTCACCCTCACGGGTGCGCTGCCACATCACCGTGGCGACCGCGATCAGCGCGGTGGACAGCAGGAAGTGGGCCGCGACCGTGTACGGGTTGAGGCCGACGAGGACGACGATGCCGCCGAGGACGGCATTGCCCATGACGAGCCAGAACTGGGTCCAGCCGAGCCGGGTCAGGCCGCGCCGCCACGGCTTCTGCGAACGGGCGGCGATGATCGCCCAGCCGACCGCGGCGCACAGGACGTACGTCAGCATGCGGTTGCCGAACTCGATGGCTCCGTGGAAGCCCATCTCGCTCGTCGCGGTGAGGGACTGGTCGGTGCACTTGGGCCACGTCGGGCAGCCGAGGCCAGAGCCGGTCAGGCGCACCGCGCCGCCGGTGGCCACGATGACCACCGTCATGACGACGGCGGAGAGCGCGGCGCGCCGGACTGTCCGCTGAGCGGGGGTCCAGCGTTCGGCGATGAAGGCGAGCGGGTTGCGCACGGCTTGGGCGGCGTCGGCCGGGGTCACGTTTGGCACGGAGCCCATCGTAGGACGCCGCTTGTGCACGCCTTCACGAGGGGGCCGATCCGGGACGATTGTGACGCCCCGCACGTGCACGTGCCGTACGGGCTACTCCCAGCGGAAGAACCGCGCTGCGGCGCCCAGGCCGAGGACGGCCCAGACCGCGAGGATCCCGAGGTCGCCCCACGGCATCGCCGCGCCGTGCTGGAGGACGTCCCGCAGTCCGTCGGAGAGCGCCGAGATCGGCAGCAGATCGAGGACGGACCGGGCCGCGTCCGGGAACTTGTCCAGCGGCACGATGACGCCGCCGCCGACGAGCAGGAGCAGGAAGACCAGGTTCGCGGCGGCCAGCGTCGCCTCCGCCTTGAGCGTGCCCGCCATCAGCAGGCCGAGCCCGGAGAACGCGGCCGTGCCGAGGACGAGCAGAAGCAGTACCGCGAGCGGGTTGCCGTGCGGGGACCAGCCGAGCGCGAAGGCGATCACCGTCACGAGGATCACCTGGAGCACCTCGGTGACCAGCACGGACAGCGTCTTCGCCGTCATCAGGGCCCAGCGCGGCAGCGGCGAGGACGCGAGCAGCTTGAGCACGCCGTAACGGCGCTCGAAGCCCGTGGCGATGGCCTGGCCGGTGAACGCGGTCGACATCACGGCGAGCGCGAGGATGCCCGGGGCCAGGAAGTCCACGGCCTTCCCGTCGCCCGTGTCGACGATGTCGACCGCGCTGAACAGGACGAGCAGCAGGGTGGGGATGATCACGGTGAGCAGCAGCTGCTCACCGTTGCGCAGCAGCATCTTCGTCTCGAGGACGGCCTGCGCGCCGATCATGCGGGACAGCGGCGCGGCCCCCGGCCTCGGCGTGTACGTACCGGCGACACTCATCCGCGCAGCTCCCTGCCGGTCATCTCAAGAAATACGTCTTCGAGGGTGTGGCGTTCGACCGCGATCTTCTCCGGCATCACACCGTGCTGCGCGCACCACGACGTCACCGTCGCGAGCAGCTGCGGGTCGACCTCGCCGCTCACGCGGTACGAGCCCGGGGTGAGCTCGGCGGCCGCGGACTCCATCGGGAGGGCCTTGAGGAGCGAGGCGACGTCGAGGCCGGGGCGCCCGGAGAAGCGCAGGGTGTTCTCGGCGCCGCCGCGGCACAGCTGCTCGGGGGAGCCCTGCGCTATGACGCGGCCCGCGTCGATGATCGCGACGTCGTCGGAGAGTGCCTCCGCCTCGTCCATGTGGTGCGTGGTGAGGATGACGGAGACACCGTCGGCCCGCAGATCCCGTACGAGGTCCCAGGTCGCGCGGCGTGCCTGCGGGTCGAGGCCGGCGGTCGGCTCGTCCAGGAAGACGAGCTCGGGGCGTCCGACGACGGCCATGGCGAGCGCGAGGCGCTGCTGCTGACCGCCGGAGAGCCTGCGGTAGGTGGTGCGGCCGCAGCTGCCGAGGCCGAGGCGCTCGATGAGGGTGTCCACGTCCAGGGGGTGCGCGTGGAGCTTCGCCACATGGCGCAGCATCTCGTCCGCGCGGGCACCGGAGTAGACGCCTCCGGACTGGAGCATGACGCCGATCCGCGGGCGGAGCTCGGCGGCCTGCCGGACCGGGTCGAGACCGAGCACGCGCACGGTCCCGGCGTCCGGCCTGCGGTAGCCCTCGCAGGTCTCGACGGTGGTGGTCTTGCCGGCGCCGTTCGGGCCGAGGACGGCCGTGATGCCGGGGGCGGCCGTGAGGTCGAGACCGTCGACCGCGGTTTTGTCTCCGTACCGCTTCACCAAGGAGGTGATGTGGACGACGGGCTCACTTCGCATGGTGGGCAAGTCTAGGGTCTGCCGTCACGCTCCCGTCGGCCGGGCGGCGTCCCGGGGCAGGGCGATCCGTCGCGCCCGAAGACGGCGAGGTTGCGGCATGACGTGTTGTGGCCACGGCGGGTGAGAGCGGCCCGCGCACCGGGCCCGGCCAGCGCCCTGATGAGTCCGAAACGGTCCCGGGCCGGGCCACGGACCCGCTGTGGCGGCAGCTTCCCGGGGCGTGACTTTCGGTGGCGGACCGGGCGTGTGGAGTAGTTCCTGGACTACGGAAACGGAGCCTCCACGGGCCCGGACGGGCGTGCCGAGAAAGGAGCGGAGAAGGGGTGTCCCACGGGCCGGGCGCCGAGCGTGTGCGGGGTGGCGGTGAGGGCGGTGCGGGTGACAAGTGGGCCGGTGGGAGGGGGTATGGGCGGTTCCGCAGCCATCCCGGAGGAGAGCGGTGGCACCCGCCGGATTGATCGATCAAAGATCGTTTCCGCAGGTCATCTTAGGTATGCCTAAGTGATGTAGGGCACCAGAGATCGTTCCGGACCCCGCTTGTCAGGCCCTGAGGAATTACGCAACAATGGCGTTGTGAAATACGTTGGCGAGGCTCGGGAGGCTCCCCAGGGAGCCCCGCAGGAGGAGATCGCGACCGGTGAGCGCTCGACGCGCAACCGGGTCGCCCGCTCCATCCTGGACCACGGCCCGTCCACCGTCGCCGATCTGGCCGGCCGCCTCGGTCTCACCCAGGCCGCCGTCCGCCGGCACCTGGACGCGCTGGCCGCCGACGACGTCGTCGAAGCACGCGAACAGAAGATCTACGGAGCCCGTACGCGCGGCCGTCCCGCCAAGGTGTTCGCCCTGACGGACTGCGGCCGGGACGCCTTCGACCAGTCCTACGACAAGCTCGCCGCCGACGCCCTGCGCTGGATCGCGCAGCGCGAGGGCGGGGAGGAAGCCGTCATCGCCTTCGCCCGCGCCAGGATCGCCGAGCAGGCCGGGGCGTACCGGACGGCCGTCGAGTCCGCCGCCCCCGAGGAGCGCACGGAAGCCCTCGCCAAGGCCCTGAGTGCCGACGGGTACGCTGCTACGGCGCGAAGCGCACCGGTCGGCGAGCAGCTGTGTCAGCACCACTGCCCGGTCGCACACGTCGCCGAGCAGTTCCCGCAGCTGTGCGAGGCGGAGACCGAGATCTTCTCTCAGCTGCTCGGCACACATGTGCAGCGGCTGGCCACCATCGCCCACGGCGACGGGGTGTGCACGACCTTCATTCCGAAGATCGCACCCAAGACCACCGCCCCAAAAAACGACACAAACGCATCTGCAAGCACCGCCGGGAGGAACCCCGCATGACGCTCCCCATCGAGGAGACTGCCCACCCCGAGCTCGAGGGTCTGGGCAAGTACGAATACGGCTGGGCCGACTCCGACGCCGCCGGTGCCTCTGCCAAGCGGGGCATCAACGAGGACGTCGTCCGCGACATCTCGGCCAAGAAGTCCGAGCCGGAGTGGATGACCAAGCTCCGCCTCAAGGGCCTGCGCCTCTTCGACAAGAAGCCCATGCCGAACTGGGGCTCGGACCTGTCGGGCATCGACTTCGACAACATCAAGTACTTCGTGCGGTCCACGGAGAAGCAGGCCCAGTCCTGGGAGGACCTGCCCGAGGACATCAAGAACACGTACGACAAGCTCGGCATCCCCGAGGCGGAGAAGCAGCGCCTCGTCGCCGGTGTCGCGGCCCAGTACGAGTCCGAGGTCGTCTACCACCAGATCCGCGAGGACCTGGAGGAGCAGGGCGTCATCTTCCTGGACACCGACACGGCCCTGAAGGAGCACCCGGAGCTCTTCAAGGAGTACTTCGGCACGGTCATCCCGGTCGGCGACAACAAGTTCGCGTCGCTGAACACGGCCGTGTGGTCCGGCGGATCCTTCATCTACGTCCCCAAGGGCGTGCACGTCGAGATCCCGCTCCAGGCCTACTTCCGTATCAACACGGAGAACATGGGCCAGTTCGAGCGGACGCTGATCATCGTCGACGAGGACGCCTACGTCCATTACGTCGAGGGCTGCACGGCGCCGATCTACCAGTCGGACTCCCTGCACTCCGCGGTGGTCGAGATCATCGTGAAGAAGGGCGCCCGCTGCCGTTACACGACCATCCAGAACTGGTCGAACAACGTCTACAACCTGGTCACCAAGCGCGCCGTGGCGTACGAGGGCGCGACCATGGAGTGGATCGACGGCAACATCGGCTCCAAGGTCACCATGAAGTACCCGGCCGTCTACCTGATGGGCGAGCACGCCAAGGGCGAGACCTTGTCCATCGCCTTCGCGGGCGAGGGGCAGCACCAGGACGCCGGGTCCAAGATGGTCCACATGGCGCCCAACACCTCCTCCAACATCGTGTCGAAGTCGGTGGCCCGTGGCGGCGGCCGTACCTCGTACCGCGGTCTGGTCGAGATCGGTGAGGGTGCCGCCGGCTCCAAGTCGAACGTGCTGTGCGACGCGCTGCTCGTCGACACGATCTCCCGCTCCGACACGTACCCGTACGTCGACGTCCGCGAGGACGACGTGTCCATGGGTCACGAGGCGACGGTCTCCAAGGTCTCCGACGACCAGCTCTTCTACCTGATGAGCCGCGGTATGACGGAGTTCGAGGCGATGGCGATGATCGTGCGCGGCTTCGTCGAGCCGATCGCGAAGGAGCTGCCGATGGAGTACGCCCTCGAGCTCAACCGGCTGATCGAGCTGCAGATGGAAGGCGCCGTCGGCTAACGCCGCAAGCCCGTCCGTCAGCACACGTCTTGAACTGAGAAAGAGAGCACTACGACAGCCATGGCTGAGGCTCAGAACATCCCGGCGGCGGGGTCCACGACCGCCGGCTCGATCGCGGTGGCCGCAGAGTCGACCGTCGCCACGCGCATGAGCGCGCCCCCGTCCTACGACGTCGCGGACTTCCCCGTCCCGCACGGCCGTGAGGAGGAGTGGCGGTTCACGCCGCTCGAGCGGCTGCGCGGTCTGCACGACGGGACGGCGGTCGCCCAGGGCGGCCTGCGCGTCGAGGTGACCGCCCCCGCGGGCGTCACCCAGGAGACCGTCGGGCGCGACGACGCCCGCGTCGGCAAGGCCGGCAAGCCGGTGGACCGGGTCGCCGCCCAGGCGTTCTCGTCCTTCGAGAAGGCCTCGGTCGTGTCCGTCCCCAAGGAGACGGTGCTCACCGAGCCCATCCGCATCGCCGTGCACGGCGAGGGCGGTACGGCCTTCGCGCACCAGGTCATCGAGCTCGGCGCGTTCGCCGAGGCCGTCGTGGTCATCGATCACACCGGTGACGCGGTGCTCGCCGCCAACGTCGACTACATCCTGGGCGACGGCGCCAAGCTGACCGTCGTCTCCGTCCAGGACTGGGACGAGAAGGCCGTCCACGTCGCGCAGCACAACGCGCTCGTCGGCCGCGACGCCTCCTTCAAGTCCGTCGTCGTCACCTTCGGCGGTGACCTCGTCCGCCTGCACCCGCGCGTCAACTACGCGGGCACCGGCGGCGAGGCCGAGCTCCTCGGCCTGTACTTCACCGACCAGGGCCAGCACCAGGAGCACCGCCTCCTCGTCGACCACGAGGCCGCGCACTGCAAGTCGAACGTCGTCTACAAGGGCGCGCTCCAGGGCCAGGACGCCCACGCGGTCTGGATCGGCGACGTCCTCATCGAGGCCACCGCCGAGGGCACCGACACGTACGAGATGAACCGCAACCTGGTTCTGACCGACGGCGCCCGTGTGGACTCGGTCCCGAATCTGGAGATCGAGACCGGCGAGATCGTCGGCGCGGGCCACGCCTCGGCGACCGGCCGCTTCGACGACGAGCAGCTCTTCTACCTGCGCTCGCGCGGTATCCCGGCCGACGAGGCCCGTCGCCTCGTGGTCCGTGGCTTCTTCGCCGAGCTCGTCCAGCAGATCGGTCTGCCGGACGTGCAGGAGCGCCTGCTCGCCAAGATCGAGGCCGAGCTGGAGGCTTCCGTCTGATGGCCTTCGACCGTGCCCGGTTCACTCGGGCCTGCGGACTGAGCGAGCTGGAGGAGGACACCCCGAAGCGGGTGGAACTCGACGGCACGCCGGTCTCGGTCGTCTACACCGAGGGCGAGGTGTTCGCGATCAACGACATCTGCTCGCACGCGAACGTGTCGCTCTCCGAGGGCGAGGTGGAGGACTGCCAGATCGAGTGCTGGCTGCACGGCTCCGCGTTCGACCTCCGCACCGGCAAGCCGTCCGGCCTTCCCGCGACGCGCCCCGTCCCCGTTTACCCCGTAAAGATCGAAGGGGACGACGTGCTCGTCTCCCTCTCCCAGGAGTCCTGAGGCACCCATGGCAACGCTTGAAATCAAGGACCTGCACGTCACCGTCGAGGCCGACAACTCCACCAAGGAGATCCTCAAGGGCGTCGACCTGACCGTGAAGCAGGGCGAGACGCACGCCATCATGGGCCCGAACGGCTCCGGCAAGTCGACCCTCGCCTACTCCATCGCGGGTCACCCCAAGTACACGATCACCCAGGGCACCGTCACCCTCGACGGCGAGGACGTCCTCGAGATGTCCGTCGACGAGCGCGCCCGCGCCGGCATGTTCCTCGCCATGCAGTACCCGGTCGAGGTCCCCGGCGTCTCGGTCTCCAACTTCCTGCGCACCTCGGCCACCGCGATCCGCGGCGAGGCCCCCAAGCTGCGCACGTGGGTCAAGGAGGTCAAGACCGCGATGGAGCAGCTCCAGATGGACCCTGCCTTCGCCGAGCGCAACGTGAACGAGGGCTTCTCCGGCGGTGAGAAGAAGCGCCACGAGATCCTCCAGATGGAGCTCCTCAAGCCGAAGATCGCGATCCTCGACGAGACCGACTCCGGCCTCGACGTCGACGCGCTGCGCCAGGTCTCCGAGGGCGTCAACCGCGTCCGCGAGACCGGCGAGGTCGGCACCCTGCTGATCACGCACTACACGCGCATCCTGCGCTACATCAAGCCGGACTTCGTCCATGTCTTCTCGCAGGGCAGGATCGTCGAGTCCGGCGGCCCCGAGCTCGCCGACAAGCTCGAGGCCGAGGGCTACGAGGCATACACGAAGGGCGGCGCATCCGCGTGACACAGCTGCCGGGCCTCCTCGACACCGAGGCGATCCGCAAGGACTTCCCGATCCTCGACCGGGTACTTCACGACGGCAAGAAGCTCGTGTACCTGGACAACGCGGCGACCTCGCAGACGCCGCGCCAGGTCATCGACACGCTCAGTGAGTACTACGAACAGCACAACGCCAACGTCCACCGGGGCGTGCACGTGCTCGCCGAGGAGGCCACGGCGCTGTACGAAGGTGCGCGTGACAAGGTCGCGGCCTTCATCAACGCGCCGAGCCGCGACGAGGTCATCTTCACCAAGAACGCCTCCGAGTCGCTCAACCTCGTGGCGAACATGCTGGGCTGGGCCGACGAGCCCTACCGCGTGGACCACGAGACCGAGATCGTCATCACGGAGATGGAGCACCACTCCAACATCGTGCCGTGGCAGCTGCTCTCGCAGCGCACCGGCGCGAAGCTGCGGTGGTTCGGGCTGACCGACGACGGCCGCCTCGACCTCTCCAACATCGACGAGATCATCACCGAGAAGACGAAGATCGTCTCGTTCGTCCTCGTCTCGAACATCCTGGGCACCCTCAACCCGGTCGAGGCCATAGTGCGCCGCGCCCAGGAGGTCGGCGCCCTCGTCCTCATCGACGCGTCCCAGGCCGCGCCGCACATGGTGCTCGACGTGCAGGCGCTGCAGGCCGACTTCGTGGCCTTCACCGGCCACAAGATGTGCGGCCCGACGGGCATCGGCGTCCTGTGGGGACGCCAGGAGCTTCTCGAGGACCTGCCGCCCTTCCTGGGCGGTGGCGAGATGATCGAGACCGTCTCCATGCACTCGTCGACGTACGCGCCGGCGCCGCACAAGTTCGAGGCGGGTACGCCCCCGATCGCCCAGGCCGTCGGCCTCGGCGCGGCCGTGGACTACCTGACCTCGATCGGCATGGACAAGATCGCCCAGCATGAGCACGCGATCACCGAGTACGCGGTGAAGCGGCTGCTCGAGGTCCCGGACCTGCGGATCATCGGCCCCACCACGGCCGAGGACCGCGGCGCCGCGATCTCGTTCACGCTCGGTGACATCCACCCGCACGACGTCGGCCAGGTCCTGGACGAGGAAGGCATCGCGGTCCGCGTGGGTCACCACTGCGCCCGCCCCGTCTGCCTGCGCTACGGAATTCCTGCGACCACGCGAGCGTCGTTCTATCTGTACTCCACGCCCGGCGAGATCGACGCGCTGATCGACGGCCTGGAGCACGTACGGAACTTCTTCGGCTGAGGGGCTGGCTGGGAACGTGAAGCTGGATTCGATGTACCAGGACGTCATCCTGGACCACTACAAGCACCCGCACGGGCGCGGTCTGCGCGATGGCGACGCCGAGGTGCACCACGTCAATCCGACGTGCGGCGACGAGATCACGCTGCGCGTGAAGTACGACGGCTCGACGATCAGTGACGTCTCGTACGAGGGCCAGGGCTGCTCGATCAGCCAGGCTTCGGCCTCTGTTCTGAACGAGCTGCTCGTCGGCAAGGACCTGGCCGAGGCGCAGAAGATCCAGGAGACCTTCCTGGAGCTGATGCAGTCGCGGGGCAGGATCGAGCCCGACGACGCGATGGAGGAGGTGCTGGAGGACGCGGTCGCGTTCGCCGGTGTCTCCAAGTACCCGGCCCGTGTGAAGTGCGCCCTCCTGAGCTGGATGGCGTGGAAGGACGCGACGGCCCAGGCGCTGGACGGCGCGGAGAGGAAGACGGCATGAGCGAGACTGTGACCACCAAGCCGGCGTCCGAGGAAGAGGTCCGCGAGGCCCTCTACGACGTCGTCGACCCCGAGCTGGGCATCGACGTCGTCAACCTCGGCCTGATCTACGGCATTCACATCGACGACGCGAACATCGCCACGATCGACATGACGCTGACGTCCGCGGCCTGTCCGCTGACCGACGTCATCGAGGACCAGGCGAAGTCGGCCACCGACGGCATCGTGAACGAACTCCGGATCAACTGGGTCTGGATGCCGCCGTGGGGCCCGGACAAGATCACCGACGAGGGCCGCGAGCAGCTGCGCGCGCTCGGCTTCAACGTCTGATCGGTCCTCCTCGGTCCGCCATACCTGTACGGCCCCCTGTGCTCCCGGCACGGGGGGCCGTGCTGTGTGCTGTTCGCCCCCACGACGCGGGGGCGTACGCCCGTAGTCGGCCCGGGTGCCCGAAGGCTCTCGTCGACACCCGCCCCGATGAGAGGCCTTCATGCGGCACTCCCTTTCCCCGTTCCGCCGCGGAGCCGTCGCTGTCACGGGCGGAGTGCTCACGCCGGCCCTCGCGGGACTCAACAGTCCGGAGGGTGCCGCGAGTTACGGGACACCGACGATCGTGCTCTCCGCCGACTACGTCTCAGGGGCGGTCGGCGCCACGGGCGACCCGGTCGTGACCGTCACCGTCGGCCAGAGCGGTGCCGACGCGTCGGCGCTGACCGTGGCCGCGTCCGCGAGCACCAAGTCGTCCGTCGCCGGCACGGGGAACGTCACCGTCACCGGGCCGGGCGCCACCCGGCAGGTGTCCGTCGCCGCGCAGGGCCGGGGCTACACCGACCTCACCCTCAAGGTGACCGGCGTGGACGGCAGGACCGCCACCAAGACGCTCCACTACGCCGCCTCGACCGCCGTGCAACAGGGCCCCGGCACCCGCTCCTTCACCGGTTCCAGTGACGCGTCCGCCGCGGTCGACGCGGGCGTCGTCCTCGCCCCGCCCGAGGGCGACGAGTCCTAGGCGTCCGGAGGGCCAGGGCCTTCGAAGGGCCCCAGGGCCTGTCCGGCGGATCTTGTCGCGGGCGCGGGGTCCGGCACGCCGACCTGCGGCGTTGTCGTCGGTTGCCAACGCTCCGCGTTGTCGCCCTCCTCCGCCTTGCATCTCGACGCGCCAGACCCCGCTCACCGGCACAGATCAGCGCGGGCCCCCGAGTGCGACCTGATCCGCCGGACAGACCCTAGGGGTCCGACCGGGACGCGAGCTCCAGGGTGTGGGCGAGGCCCTCCCTGCGGATGCGCTGGTCGATGTAGAGCAGCGCGGTGACCAGGGGCAGGAACACCGAACTCACCAGCTGAACAAGCAGGTTGACGATCATGGACAGGGCCATGATCAGGCCCAGCTTCGGCAGCATCGCCTCGAACACGTCGGACGCGCTCTGACCCGGCCGGTACGCCTGCGGAGTCGTGTCGGGCATCGCGATCTGGAGCGGCACCCGCACCGCGAGCGACACCACCATCATGATCACGCCGGCCAGCAGGGAGATGCCGAACGTGCGCCACCAGGCGCCGCGCACCAGGCGCGCCGAGCGGCGCAGCGCCTGGATCGGCCCGGCCTCCTCGAGCGTGGCGGCCGCCGGACCGAACAGGAACAGGACGTAGATCCACACCACGAGCGGCACCGTCACGGCCATGAGCAGGAACAGGACGCCGAGCGGGGCGACCGACTGCGTGAGCAGCATGACGAAGACCGACACCAGGAACGCCACGGCCAGGCCCGCCGGGATCAGCGCGATCAGGCCCATCAGCAGGCCCACGCCGAGCACCGATGGGGTGCGGGACCAGGCGCGCCGCCATACCGCCCCGAAGCGCGCGGGACGGCCGAGCACCGCCTCGCGCAGCACCACGGTGCACGCGGACTGGATGAACGCCGTGCCGACCGTGAGCGCCAGCATGCCGACGGCCCACACCACGCCGAACGCGGTGAACACCGGCCGCGCGTGGCTCCACTCGAACTCGTCGTGCCGGTCCAGGAGCGCCCGTACGTCGTCGGAGACGGCCGCGTAGGCGAGCGCCAGCGCGCCCGCCATGAGCGCGGCGAGCACCGCGTACACGATGAGGACGGTGCCGAACAGCGGCTTGGCGTGGCGACGCATCGTGGTGAAGGCGCCGCCGAGTATCCGGTCGACGCCGAGCGGGGCGAGCGGGATGACACCCGGCTGCGGCGGGGGCGGCGGCGGGGTCCACGCACCGCCCCAGCCGTAGCCGCCCGGTCCGTATCCGGGTCCCTGACCAGGCCCCTGTCCCCACATGTCCGTCATCTCGCCGCACTCCCGGGAGTAGTCCGTCCCTGTGGCCCCCCACAGTGATCGCGACACCATAGCCCGACCGTGCTATGTACGCTCGTACACAACGTTGCGTACACTCGTACACATGGGATACGTACTGCTCTCCGGCGCCATCGCGGCGGAAGTGGCCGCCACCACCGCCATGAAGTACAGCGAGGGATTCAGCAGGCTCTGGCCCTCCCTGATCACCGTCTCGGGCTATCTGATCGCGTTCGCGCTGCTCGCCCAGACGCTGAAGACCGTGCAGGTCGGGACCGCGTACGCGATCTGGGCCGGCGTCGGCACGGCCGTCATCGCCGGGATAGGCATGCTCTTCCTCGGCGAGGCGATGACCGCGGCCCGGCTCGCGGGCATCGCCCTGGTCATCGGCGGCGTGGTGCTGCTCAACATGGGCGGCGCCCACTGATGGCGCGGCGCTACGACCCCGAACGGCGGCAGCGCATCATCGACGCCGCGATCCGCGTGGTGGGCGAGAAGGGCATCGGCGGGCTCAGCCACCGCAGCGTCGCCGCCGAGGCCGATGTGCCGCTCGGCTCGACGACGTACCACTTCAAGACCCTCGACGAACTGCTGGTCGCCGCGCTGCGCCAGGCCAATGAGGGGTTCGCGAAGGCACTGGCCGGCAGCGCCGTCTTCGAGGCGCCGCGCGCCCGGCTCGCGGCCGGGCTCGCCGCGGTCCTCGGCGAGTGGCTCGCTGGTGAGCGCTCCGGCGTCGAGCTCGAGTACGAGCTGTATCTCGCCGCCCTGCGCAGGCCCGCGCTGCGGCCCGTCGCCGCCGAGTGGGGCGAGGGCGTCGCCGAGGAACTCGCGCGTCACACGGACCCGGTCACGGCCCGCGCGCTGGTCGCCCTGATGGACGGAATCTGTCTCCAGGTGCTGCTCACGGACGCCGTCTACGAGGAGGAGTACGCGCGCGACATGCTCGCGCGGGTCATCGACGGCGCCCCCGGCGACGACGCGGCCGGCGCCGCGGCCGGCCCGTCGGGGGAGCGCGGCGCGCCCGGCACCTGAGACACCGGCCCCACCGGTTCGCCCCCGCGGCGCACCTCCGGTTAGGTTTCACCCATGTCTGACTCTCCCGCCAGCACCACCGCTCAGCGCACCACCGGCGCCGTCGCCGCAGGACTCGCCACGCTCACCGCCGACGGCACCGTCCTCGACACCTGGTTCCCCGCCCCGTCCCTCCAGGACGAGCCCGGCCCGGCCGGCACCGAGCGGCTCTCCGCCGAGCGCGCCGTCGAACTGCTCGGCGAGGGCGCCGCGAAGGCCATCGGCACCGACGCCCGCCGCGGTGTGGAGACCGTCGCCGTACGCACGGTCATCGCCTCGCTCGACGACAAGCCGCTCGACGCGCACGACGCCTACCTGCGCCTGCACCTGCTGTCCCACCGGCTGGTCAAGCCGCACGGGCAGAACCTGGACGGCGTCTTCGGTCTCCTCGCCAACGTCGCCTGGACCTCGCTCGGCCCGGTCGCCGTCGACGACGTCGAGAAGGTCCGCCTCAACGCCCGCGCCGAGGGCCTGCACCTCGCCGTGACGTCCATCGACAAGTTCCCCCGCATGACGGACTACGTCGCGCCGAAGGGCGTCCGTATCGCCGACGCCGACCGCGTCCGCCTCGGCGCGCACCTCGCCGAGGGCACCACCGTCATGCACGAGGGCTTCGTCAACTTCAACGCCGGCACGCTCGGCACGTCGATGGTCGAGGGCCGCATCTCCGCCGGTGTCGTCGTCGGCAACGGCTCCGACATCGGCGGCGGCGCCTCCACCATGGGCACGCTCTCCGGCGGCGGCAACGTCCGCATCACGATCGGCGAGCGCTGCCTCGTCGGCGCGGAGGCGGGCGTCGGCATCGCCCTCGGCGACGAGTGCGTCGTCGAGGCCGGTCTCTACGTCACCGCCGGTACGCGCATCACGATGCCCGACGGCGAGATCGTCAAGGCCCGCGACCTGTCCGGCGCCTCGAACATCCTCTTCCGCCGCAACTCGGTCACCGGCGCCGTCGAGGCCCGCCCGAACAACGCGGTGTGGGGCGGCCTGAACGAGGTTCTGCACAGCCACAACTGACGCACCCTGCACCCGAAGTGGCCCGCGCCGGAATCCGGTGCGGGCCACTTCGCGTCATGCCTCGCACAATTTCTCGGGCCCGCAGGCATAGCGAGGGGCCGCCGCGCGCGTCACAAGGAACAGCACGGGGGGCACCAGGGCCGCCCCGACGGGGAAGAGAAGGTGACGATGGATGCCGGCAGAGAAGCACCAGCGGGGCATGCCGGACAGGCGGGGGGTGAGGCAGGCGAGGATCGCTGGGACAGCTTCCGCGAGTTCGTGGCGAACAGGTCGTCCGCGCTACTGAAGACCGCGGTGCTCCTCAGCGGGGGCGACCGGCACGCCGCCGAGGACCTGCTCCAGAACGCGCTGATCAAGGCCGCCGGACGCTGGCACCGCATCGACGAACCGGAGGCCTACGTACGGAAGATCCTCTACCGCCAGCAGATCAGCAGATGGCGCCTGAAGTGGCGCGGACGGGAACTGGCCGTCGCCGAGCCGCCGGAGAGTCGTACAGGGGTCGACTCTTCCCACGCCGCCGACCTGCGCATCGTGATGCGCACCGCGCTCGCCAGGCTCACCGCCCGGCAGCGCACCGTACTCGTCCTGCGCTACTTCGAGGATCTGCCCGAGGCGGACGTCGCCCGCCTCCTGGGCTGCTCGGTGGGCACCGTGCGCTCGACCACGCACCGCTCGCTCGCCAAGCTGCGCAGCCTCGCGCCCGAACTCGCCGCGCTCGGTCAGGCAGACGCCGAAGAGCTGCCGTCCCGTGACTTCTCGCCCATGGAGGTGCGTCCGTGAACGTCGATGAACTGCTGCGCGACGCACTGCGCGAACAGGCCGCCGACAGCGCGTCCGTGCCGCCCGGCTTCGCCGACCGGGTGCTCGCCGTGCGGCACCGCCGCCGGGTCCGCACCATCGCGGGAGCCGCGGTCGCCACGGCGGCGGTCGTCGCCACGGCGGTCGCCGTGCCCGTCCTGCACTCGGGCGGCCAGGACGTGCGCCCCGCGAGCCGGATGAACCAGAGCGACATCATCGCGCACCCGGACCAGTCGCCGCCGCGGGACCTCATCGCGGCGGGGGACTCGGCGCTGGCCGCGTTCTCCACGTACAGGACGGTCAAGCTGCCGGGCCGAGACGCCGAGATGCGGCGTACCTACGGGCTGCTCAACCAGAAGACCGGCAAGTACGACAGGACCACCCGGTGGTCGTGGGTGGACGTGGCGCCCGGCATGCGGACGGCCGCCGTCCTGGAGAAGCGGCTGCCCGTGGACCGCATCGGCCTGCTCGACCTGATCACCGGCAAGGTGGAGCGGTGGATCGAGCTCGACAAGGGCGTGGGCGGGGTGGAGTTCTCGCCGGACGGCAGGAAGCTCGTCGCCACGACGTACTCCAAGAACCCCGACCACCTCTACTGGTCGCACAAGATGAACGTGAACGGCAAGGACCAGCCGGGACCGCTCGCCAGCCGGACCGGGTTCACCGTCGTCGACGTCGCCTCCGGCAAGGCGGACTGGCACGAACGGCCTTTCTGGAAGGACGAGATGGGCTGGTCGCCGAACGCGCGCTCCGACCTCCGGTTCAGCCACGACGGCAGGCTCGTCTACGAGGAGACCCCGATGGCGCCCGGCCGGATCTATTACGACCTGAACGGCCGCAAGGTGGCCACACCCGCCGTGGAGAAGCACGTGTCGTGGGCGGAGGCGGGGCTCTCGCCGGACGGCAAGCTCATCGGCGGTGAGTTCGCCGGCCAGGGCGACGAGATCGCCTCGGCGATCGTCGATCCGCTCAGCGGCAGGATGGTCACGAAGGTGCCGGGACAGCAGCTGCTCGCCTGGGCCGACAACAAGCGGCTCATCGCCTGGGGCTGCGACCCCAAGAAGTGCCGCGGCAAGGGCGAGTTCCACAACCAGCTGCTCCTGCTCACCATCGGCAGCGACAAGGTCGTCCAGCTCAGCGACTTCCGCAAGGCGTCCGACGACTACCCGGGCCGCTGGACACCGCAGTTCACGACGCGTTGAGGCAGGGCGTGTCCTCCGGCCGGGGGTCCGGGGCCGTCCCCCGGGATGACACGCCACTACACGCTGACGAGTCTTTCGTACGCGGCTCGCAGCCCGTCGGTCACCTCGTGGCCGGCGGGCCGCAGGGGTGCGCGGACCGGGCCGCCGGGCAGGCCGATCGCGCCGAGCAGCGCCTTCGCGGTGACCGTGCCCGGAAGGCCTGACGCCATCATCAACTCCACGAGCGGGGCCGCCAGTTGCTGGCGCCGGGCCGCCTCCCCGATGTCGCCCGCGTCGTAGCAGTCCAGGACGGCCCGCAGTGCGCGCGGCGCCACGTTCGCGACCGTCGACACGAAGCCCGCCCCGCCCACCGCATACAGCGGGAGCGCGAACTCCTCGCAGCCCGCGTAGTACGCCAGACCGGTCGCGCCGAGCACCTTCTGCGTGCCGAGCATGTCGTACGCGCAGTCCTTGACGGCCACGATCCGGGGGTGGGACGCGAGCCGGATCAGGGTGTCCGGCTCGATGCGCGTGCCGGTGCGGCCCGGGATGTCGTACAGCATCACCGGCAGTCCCGACGCGTCCGCGATCTCGCGGAAGTGTGCCTCCAGGGCGTCCTGCGGCGGGCGGCTGTAGTACGGGCTGACGACCAGCAGGCCGTCCGCGCCCGCCTTCTCGGCCCCGGCGGCGAGCTCCACGGTGTGCCGGGTGTCCGCGGTGCCGACGCCCGCGACGACGGGGACCCGCTCCCCGACCGCGTCCTTCACGGCCCGCACGAGCGCGGCCTTCTCGTCGTCCGACGTCGTGGGGGACTCGCCGGTGGTGCCGGACAGGACGAGGCCCTCGCAGCCCTCGGCGACCAGGTGGGCCGCCAGGCGCTGCGCGCCGTCCAGGTCGAGGGCGCCGTCGTCGGCGAACGGCGTGACCATGGCGCACAGGGCGCGGCCGAAGGGCGGGTGCGGGGAGTTCGCGAGGCTCATAAGCGCAGTCTCGGCGCCCCGACCGTACAGCTCCACTTAATTCTTCTACGAGATAGTGGCAAGTCTTGCTAAGCAGTTGGGGCGCATGGCCGAGTTCCGACGGGATATTGGCCGAGGGGTGACCTTCAGAAAGGGCGCCCGGATTCCGAGTTATCAGGAAGAAGTCGCACGTATGCGTAGACATATAAAACGTATAAGGATCCCGTGGTGCGTGACATCGTCCTGGCCCTCGCCGTTCCGCTGCTGATCTGCGCGAGTGGCATCTACGCCGCGTGTGACGGCTGGTGGCGCCGCCGGCACCCCGCGCCGGGCCCGCACTCCTGCGCCGGGCGCCGCATCGCCGCCGAACGGGCGGTGGCCGACGCGGAGGCGATCGTGGCCGACCGGTACGCGATCCTCGCCGAGGCGGAGCGCGGCGCAGCGTCGCGCGGCTCTGCGGACAGCAGCAGGGCGGGGCGTTCACTCCCCGCCGGTGAGTGAACGCCCCGCCCTCGTGCGCGGTGTCGAAGAGTGATGGTGCCGTCGATCAGCGCTTGCCGGTGTTGTTGAAGAGCGAGCGCGACCAGGTGTAGCCGAGGACGGCCAGTGCCAGGCACCAGACCACGGCCAGCCACCCGTTGTTGCCGATCTCGGTGCCGAGCAGCAGTCCGCGCAGAGTCTCGATGGCCGGGGTGAACGGCTGGTACTCGGCGATCGGCTGGAACCAGCCCGGCATCGCGTCGACCGGGACGAACGCGCTGGACAGGAGCGGCAGGACCATCAGCGGCATCGCGTTGTTGCTGGCCGCCTCGGCGTTCGGGCTGGACAGGCCCATGCCGACCGCGATCCAGGTGAGTGCCAGGGAGACGAGCGCCAGCAGCCCGACCGCCAGGATCCACTCCAGGGCGGTGGCGTCCGTGGACCGGAACCCGATCGCCACGGCGACGGCCCCGACGAGCACCACGCTCATCACACACTGCAGAACACTGCCGACGACGTGTCCGATGAGCACCGATCCGCGGTGGATCGCCATCGTGCGGAAGCGGGCGATGATGCCCTCGGTCATGTCCATGGAGACGGACACCGCGCTGCCGATCGTGGTGCCGCCGATGGTCAGCATCAGGATGCCCGGGACGAGATACGCGATGTACGCGGAGCGGTCGGCGCCGCCGCCACTGATGCCGGCGCTCATCACGTCGCCGAAGATGTAGACGAAGAGCAACAGCAGCACGACGGGCGTCAGCAGCAGATTCAGCGTCATGGAGGGGTAGCGCCGGGCGTGCAGCAGGTTGCGGCGCAGCATGGTGGACGAGTCGCGCACGGCGAGGGACAGGGAGCTCATCGGGCTTCCTCCTTGGGCTGGTTGGGCTGGGCGGGTACGCCGGCGCCGCCGGTCAGGGCGAAGAACACGTCGTCGAGGTCAGGGGTGTGCACGGTCAGCTCGTCCGCCTCGACGCCGGTCGAGTCCAGCCAGTCGAGGATGGAACGCAGTTCGCGCTGGCTGCCGTCACTGGGGATCTGCAGCGCGAGGGCCTCGTCGTCCCGGTGGGCCTCGCGCAGAGAGAGGCAGGCGGACCGGTAGGCGTCCGGGTCGGTGAACCGGAGCCGGATGTGTCCGCCGGGGATGAGTCGCTTGAGTTCGTCGGCGCTGCCCTCGGCGGCGATCTTGCCGTCGTTGAGCACGGCGATACGGTCGGCGAGTTCGTCGGCCTCGTCGAGGTACTGCGTGGTGAGGAAGACGGTGACCCCGTCGGTGACGAGTTCGCGGATGATGCCCCACATGTTGTGGCGGGCGCGGGGGTCGAGGCCGGTGGTCGGCTCGTCGAGGAAGATGATCCGGGGGTTGCCGACCAGGGTCATGGCGATGTCGAGGCGGCGCTTCATGCCGCCCGAGTAGGTGGAGGCGGGCTTCTTCGCGGCGTCCACCAGGTCGAACCGCTCCAGCAACTCGGCGGCGACGCGGCGCCCTTCGTGCTTGGGGAGGTGGTGGAGATCGGCCATGAGGAGCATGTTCTCCTCGCCGGTGATCAATCCGTCGACGGCGGAGAACTGCCCGGTGACACCGATCGCGGCACGTACGCCGTCCGGTGACGTGGCGAGGTCGTGGCCCGCGACCTGGGCCTGGCCGCCATCGGCGGAGATGAGCGTGGACAGGATCTGCACGGCCGTGGTCTTGCCGGCGCCGTTCGGGCCGAGCAGGGCGAACACGGTGCCGGTCGGGATGTGCAGGTCGATCCCGTCGAGGACGGTCTTGTCGCCGTACGACTTGCGCAGCCCGACGGTGGAGACGGCGGCGGGCGGCTGCTGGCCGTTGCCCGACCTGGACGTGGTCATGACAGATGAAGGCATGGGGCCCTCCCATTCGAAGGCGTGGTGAGCGGTGAAGTGGCGTGCGGCGTGAGGGACTTGGACGGGTCAGGCCCGGGCGCGGCGGATGTCGATGTTGCCGAACTTGGTCCGGGCGCGGACCTCTACCGTTTCCTCGCTCTTCTCCGGGCTGTCGGAGGCGGTGAGCGTGTTGCGCACCTGTCCGTTGCCCGAGCCGGCGTCGAGCCAGGCGGCCGTGCCCTCGCGGATGCCGATGTCGATGGCGCCGTAGGAGGTCTCCAGCTGGACGGTGCCACGGGCCACGTCACCCACGCGCAGGGTGCCGTGGGCGGTGGTCGCGGTGACCGAGCTCTCGGCGCGCCGGATGTCGATGTCGCCGTTGGCGCAGCTCACCCGCAGATCGCCGATCGCGGTGCCGACGCTCGTGGAGCCGTGCGAGTTCTTCAGGACGGCCGGGCCGTCCACGACACCGACGCGCAGGCTGCCGGAGCTGGTGGTGATCTCGGCCAGGCCCTCGACCTGGTCCACGGTGATCGAGCCGTGCGACGCGGTCAGCTGGAGCGGGCCCGTCGAGTCCAGGCGGACGTCACCCGACGACGTCTTCACGCGGACCTCGCCGAGCCGGCCCTCGCCGAGCACCTGGGTCCAGGAGCCGGTCGTGTCGATGCGGGAGCCGGTCGGCAGCTCGACCGTCACGTCGACGCTGCCGGTGGGCCCGACGAGGTAGCGGCCCTTGGGCGTTTTGATGGTCAGCACGCCGTTCGCGTAGGTGACCTCGGTCTGCTCGGCGACCCGCACGTCCTTGTCCTTCTTCGGGTCGCGGGGCCGCGTCTCGACGACCGTGTCGAGGCGGTCGCTCGCGGAGAACTGGATGGAACCGGCGGCCACGTTGGCGATGACCGAGATCGGCTGGGGCGTGTCGAAAGAAGGCATGGCTGTCCCGTCCTCTTGGGTCTCAGGGTGAAGTTCCGGGTGAATTCGGGCGGGCGGGATGCGCGGTCAGCGCACCCAGCCCGTGAAGCTCTGTCCGACGGAGCGGGTGGTGCGGGTGGCTTGGCTGCTTCCCGGTGCGCGTGACGGGGTGCCGCCGTCGACCGCGGCCGACACGGCTCGGACCAGCCACGCGTTGACCGACAGGCCCTCTCGGCTCGCGGCCTCCTCGGCGCGCGTCTTGAGGTGGGCGGGCAGGCGCAGATTGACGCGGGCGGTGCCGCCGTCGTCTCCGTCGGCGGGCGCCGGGGCCGGCGCCTTGAGCGGCTCGGCGGGCCCGCTCCTGTCCTCGTACGTCTCCTCGGTCGCCGGCCGCGTCACGACGAAGTCCGGGTCGAGCCCGCGCAGTCGTACGTCGACCGAGCCGGGGGCGAGTTCAAGGGTGATCTCGTCCATCGCGGCGGAGAGCACGTTGAGCATCGTCAGGCGGGTCGCCGACTCCAGGGGGGCGGTGAGCCGCTCGGCCAGCTCGCGGGCTTCTTCGCCGCCGGCTTCGGCGGCCACCGCGAGTTCGCGGCGGAGGTTGTCGACATACGGCGTGAGGTCCATGACGCCATAGTGGCACCACTTTGGCGTCATGCGCAAGCGGGTGAGGGGGTTGATTGTGGGTCGGGGTTGGGCGAGTGGCTCTGACCTGCGAAAATGTAGTGACGTCGAATTGCGTCAAGGCGGTGCCACGTGGTGTCCCGTCCGTTCTGACGCCTCTGGTGGCACCACGTGGCGCCATATGGCACCACGTGGTGCCATCGGGTCCGTCCATGCCCGGGTGGCTGGTGCCCTTCCCCGGTTTCCTCGACTTCCCTTGCTTCCTCGGCTCGCCGAACAATCGGGTCGCCTGGACAAAAAAAGTTTTCGGTGGGACGGTGGGGTCATGTTGGACGTCACCGTGATCGAGGACCCCGCGGCAGCCGCGGTCTCCCTCGACCCGATCAGGGCCCGGCTGCTCGCGGAGCTGGCCGCCGGACCCGCATCCGCCGCGATGCTCGCCCCCAAGGTCGGCCTGCCGCGCCAGAAGGTGAACTACCACCTCAAGGCGCTGGAGAAGCACGGCCTGGTCGAGCTGGCGGGGGAGCGGCGCAAGGGCAATGTCACCGAGCGCCTCATGCGGGCCACGGCCGCCTCGTACGTGATCTCACCGGTCGCGCTCGGCGCCGTGCGGCCCGACCCGGACCGGGCCCGCGACCAGCTCTCCGCGCGCTGGCTGCTCGCCGTCGCGGCACGTCTCGTACAGGACGTGGGGGCGCTGCTCACCGGGGCCGCCAAGGCGAAGAAGCGCCTGGCCACCTACGCGCTCGACGGCGAGGTCAGGTTCGCGTCCGCCGCGGACCGGGCCGCATTCATCGAGGAACTGACCCAAGGGGTCGGCGCGCTCGTCCGCAAATACCACGACGGATCCGCCGAGGGCGGCCGCGACCACCGCGTGGTGATCGCCGTGCATCCCTCGGTGAAGGAACCGCAGCCCCGACCGCCCCTCGAAGACTGACCGCACCAAGGAGTCACCACCATGACGAACGAACCCAGGGAATTCGAGATCGCCCGCGAGTTCGAGGTCGACGCCACCCCCGAGCAGGTCTGGGAGGCGCTCACCTCGGGCACCGGCGGCTGGCTGTGGCCGATGGAGTACGAGCCCAAGGAGGGCGGCCGCGGCCCCCACGGCGCCACGATCACCGCCTGGGACCCGGAGCACCGGCTCACCGCCCGCTCGGACAACGCGGAAGCGCTGCCCCCGTTCCAGACCCTCAACCAGCTGGACCATGTCATCGAGGCCCGCGACGGCGGCACCCGCGCCTGGGTCCGCTACGTCCACAGCGGGATCTTCGTCGACAACTGGGACGAGTACTACGACGGCGCCGACAAGCACACCGACTTCTACCTGCACACGCTGCGCCAGTACCTGACGCACTTCGCGGGCCGACCCGTCGCCTTCGCCATGTTCGACGGGCCCGCCGGGTCGGCCGGCCCCGAGGCCCTCGCCGCCGTCGGCCGCGCCCTCGGTCTGCCCGACGACGCCGCCGAGGGCGCCAAGCTGCGCGTGCGGGGCCCCGGCGGCGAGAGCCTGGAAGCCGTACTCGACTACCGCAACCCGTCCTTCATCGGCCTGCGCACCGACGACGCCATGTACCGCTTCTTCGGCCGCGGCCGCTGGGGCGCGCCCGTCGGCATCGTCGTCCACGACTTTGCGCCGGACGCCGACGCCGCGCAGGACGAGGCGGCCTGGCGCGGCTGGCTGGACGGGGTCTTCGCCTGACGACCCCGCCCCGCCGGTCAACCCGCCGGTGCTGCGGACAGGCCCGCAGGCGCTACGGACGGAACCGCAGCACCTGCGGGTCGTGGTCGCTGATCTGGTCGTTGAACTCGCTGTTGACGTGCACGCTGTCGTACGCGAAGTCGTCGTGCCGGATCGAGGGGCTGATCAGGATCTGGTCGAGGACCTGGCTGTTGCCCTGGTAGTCGTACGTGTAACGCTCACTCTTCGGCAGGGACTTGATCGCCGACCACAGGGCGCCGCCGTCCTCGAGGCGCTGCGCCGTGCCGGAGAACTCGAAGTCGTTGATGTCGCCGAGTGTCACGACGTCGGCGTTCTTCTGCGCCTTCAGGATCTCCTTCACGAAGCCGTTCACCGCGTCCGCCTGCGCGTGGCGCTGGGTCTCCGAGCTGCGCGCCGGCGGCTGGTACTGCGCCGTCAGGCCCTGGTCGCCGCCCTTGGACGCGAAGTGGTTGGCGATGACGAAGACGGTCTTCCCGCGGAAGACGAACTCGCCCGCGAGCGGCTTGCGGCTGTTCTTCCACGCCTCGTCGGCCGGGGCGATCCGGCCCGGGGACGCGGTCAGCGCCGCCCGGCCGTGCGTCCGCGTCACGCCCACGGGGGTCGTGGAGTCGCCGCCCGCGCGGTCGGTGAACGAGACGCGCTCGGGGTTGAAGAGGAACACCTGGCGGATGTTGCCGCCGGGCTCGCCGCCGTCCTGGTCGTTGACCGGGTCGACGGAGCGCCAGTCGTACTTCGGGCCGCCGGCGGCGACGATCGCGTCGATCAGCTTGTTCACCGTGACGTCCGCGGCGACCGTGCCGTCGTCCTTCGCGCCGTTGTTGTCCTGGATCTCCTCCAGGGACACGACGTCGGGCGACTGGAGGTGGTCGACGATCGCGGCCGCGTGCGCGGCGAACGTGCCGTCGGCCGGGTCCAGGTTCTCGACGTTGTACGTGGCCACGGCCAGCTCGCCGCGCTTCTGCTTCCGCGTCGTCTCCCGCTCCAGGCCCCCCTTGTCCAGGGTGCCGAGCTCCCGCGCGACCAGCGTGTAACCGCCGAACTGGGTGTAGTCCAGGGGGCCTTCGGTCCGTCCGGCCAGGGTGTCCCCGACGTTCGCCGTGGGGAAGTCGGCGACCGTGCCGAGCGACTGGATCTGGAGGCGGCCCGTGTTCTGGGACCCGTACGAGCCGTAGACGGTGCCGCCGCGGCGTGTGGGGTTCTCGTGCGGCTTGACGGTCACCCACAGCTCGGCGTACGCGTCGGAGGCGGTGACGACACGGGAGGAGCCGACGCGTACGTTCATGCCCTCCAGGGACTCGTAGAGGTCCAGGGCGTACTTCGACGGGCGCAGCGGCAGCGCGTTGACCGAGCCGTTCGCCGCCGGGTCGCCGGCCGGGGCGTACGCGGCGGGCACCGACTTCGCGTCGATGACCGTGGCGGCCGGGAGCGCGTTCCCCGACGACACGACCGTGACCGTCGGCTTGGTGATCTCCGTGACGGACTGGTTGCCCGACGAGGCGCCGCCGGGGACGTACTCCGAGACCGTGCCCGAGACCGTCACCGCGTCGCCGGCGGCGGCCTTCGGGGCCGAGCTGGTGAAGACGAAGACACCCTCGCTGGTGGCGGGGTCGTCGTCGGGAGCCGTGTCCTGGATCCAGAAGCCCTTGGACGAACCGTAGGTTCTGACGCCCGTGACCACACCGGCCACGTCCGTGACCTGTTTCCCGGCCAGCGGGGAGGTCCGGGTCGCGCCCTGGATGTCATGGATGCGTATCGCGTCCGCGTGCGCGGGCGAGGTGAGGAAGACGGCGGAGACGGTGGAGCAGACGGCGGCGACGGTCAGCGCGGCGAGGCGCGACGAGTTCTTGCTCGGCAAGGGGTCCCTCCGGGGACGTGCGTGATGCGCCGGGACGAGGGTGGAGCGAACGGGCCGCTCCGTGCTCTTCTACGCGCGTAAATGTCTTGTGGAGCATGGGGAGTTGTCAAGGTTTCAGCGGTGTACGGTTCCTGACGGGTACATGAACCGGGCGGCATGCTGCCAAATCCGTCTAGGCTGAGCGGTCGCACAACACGTCCGGAGGAGAACAAGGCGATGTCAGACAGCTCCCCCCTGCCGCCGGCGAGGCTGCACTCCGAAGCGGAGCTCGCGCGCGACGCCCTCGCCACCCCGCTGCTCTCCCGCGCGGTGCGGCTCGCCCGCTGGGCGGGACCCACGACCCGGGTCGGCGCCGGCGGCGAACTCGTCGAGGAACAGCTGCCCGCCGCGGCGCTCGAACTCGGGCTCGCCGCCGATGCCGACGGGGCCGCGGACGCGAGCGAGGCCTGGCGGGTCGCGGTCGACACCGGGCTCGTGGAGATCGTGGACGAGGAGGAGGGCACCGTCGCCGCGGGCGAGGACCTCGCCGTCGTCGCCTCCGGCAGCCCGCAGGACATCCTCGCCCTCTGGCTCGGCGCCCTGGACGCCGCGCTCGCCGACGCGATCGTGCCGGACCTCGACGACCTCGTCGACGTCCTGGAGGAGACCGGCGAGGTCGACTTCTCGCAGCTCGACTGGGACCCCGAGGCGGAGGCCGAGTTCCTCGAGGGCGTCCTCGGCAACCTCTATCTCCTGACCGTCACCGAGAGCGGCGCGGGCGACGAGCCCGTCCCGCTGCCCGCCCTCGCCGCGTCGATGATCGTGCCCGACGACATGGGCGAGCCAACGGACGACGTCCTGGAGCAGGTGTCGGACGCGATGCTGAAGCTGGACGACCAGTTCCGGCTGCTCGTCCCGGTGGGGCTCGTCGAGTTCCAGCCGGTCGACGAGGCGCTGATGGCGGAGATCGAGGAGGGCGAAGGGGGCGCCGAGCCCGACGCCTTCGACGACTCGGACGTCACGCGGTACGGCATGGTGCGGCTCACCCCGCTCGGGCTCTACGGCGTCCGCGCGCGCATGATCGACGCCGGTCTCGACGCGCCGGTCGTCGGCGACCTCGCGGACAAGGGTGCGGACACGCTGCTCGACGGCACGTCGTCGTTCCCGCAGGCCGCGGCGCAGGCCGAGATCGAGCAGTGGCTCGCTCGGCGCCAACCGCTCGTGGCGGCACGGGAGTTGCTGGCCGCGGCGCGCGGCGCGGACGCCGGGGCGCCGCTGCGGCGGCTGCGCTGCCAGCAGGCGCTTTCCCTCGTGGGCGGCGAGGCGGAGCCGGCGCTCAGGGAGGTGCTCGACGACGCGGAGCTGGGCGGTCTCGCGCGGGTCTGGCTCGCCGAGCACGGGGCCGGCGACGTGCCCGCGCCGCCGGAGTCCCTGATCTTCTGGCTCACCGTCGACACGATCGCCGCGCAGCTCGCCCTCGAGGGCAACTCCGACGAACTCCGGGGCCTGGTCGAGGGCCTCGCGGCGCAGCACCGCGGGTTCTTCGCGGCGGCGTGGAAGGTGGACCACCCGGCGACGGCGGACGTCCTGGAGGCGATGGGACGTCTGCACCCCGACAAGAAGGTGGCCAAGGAGGCCCGCAAGGCGGCGTTCAAGGCGCGTTCCGCGCAGGGCGGCTAGCGGACGGCGACGCCGGGACAGGGAGGGGGCGGGGCGCGAGGGCGCCCCGCCCCCTTTCGTGTACGGCCCGTCCCGCCCACCCTCGGTCGTCCCGCCCGCCGACGACCGTGAACGTGTTCGCTCTGCCGGCGTCGTGCGGAGTTCAGCCCCCGTTCAGGCATGGCAGAGACCGTGTGGCCGAAACAGCATCAGCGCCCGCTCACCGCCACAGCCAACCGGTCACAGGAGACACCATGTCGCTCACCCGCAGGGACTTCACGAGACGCTCCGCCGCCACGGGCGCGGGCATCGCCCTGGCCGGCACCGTCGGCGCGCTCGCCACCGCTCCCGGTGCGCTGGCCGCCGAAGGTGAATACGAGGACGTCGCCGGCACCGAGGGTCACGAGGGCCACGACGGGCACCACCCCGGTGTCGGTTACGGCCCGCTCGCCGACGACCCGAAGGGCCTGCTCGCACTGCCCGCCGGATTCTCGTACCGCGTCATCACGTACACCGGCAGGACGACCCTGGAGTCGGGCGAGTCCACCCCGTCCAACCACGACGGCACCGCCACCTTCGAGGGTCCCCGCGGCGCCACGCTGCTCGTCAACAACCACGAGATCGGCGGCGCCCGCACCAAGGCGAAGTACCCGGTGCCGCTCGCCGAGGGACTCGTCTACGACCCGGCCGCCGCCGGTGGCTGCACCGTCGTCGAGGTCCGCCGCGACGGACAGGTCGCCGAGTGGGTCGGCATCGCCGGCACCGCCACCAACTGCGCGGGCGGGCGCACCCCTTGGGACACCTGGCTGACCTGCGAGGAGACCGAGGACAAGGCCGGCGCCAACGGCATGACCAAGGACCACGGCTACGTCTTCGAGGTCGACCCCGCGGACCGCCGCGCGAACCGCGAGCCGAAGCCCATCAAGGCCTTCGGCCGGTACGCGCACGAGGCCGTCGTCATCGACCCCAAGCGCGGCCACGCCTACCTCACCGAGGACGCGTCCGGGCCCAACGGCCTGCTCTACCGCTGGACCCCGCCGAAGGGCTTCCACCACGGCCGCGGCAAGCTGCGCACGCTCGCCGACGACGCGGGCGTCCTCCAGGCCACCAGGTGCTTCGACTCCGGCGGCCGTTTCGTCGACGACCTGTCGCGCGCCACCCAGATCGGCACGGTCTACGGCGTCGACTGGGTCGACGTGCCCGACCGCGACGCCAGGACCGTCTCCGTGCGCAAGCAGTTCGCCGACGGTGAGGTCACCCGCGCCCGCAAGCTCGAAGGCATGTGGTGGGCCGACGGCGGGACGTACATCGTCTCCTCGTTCGCCCGTGAGGAGAGCCCCGTCCAGCACGACGGACAGGTCTGGTTCTACGACCCCAAGCGCCGCACCCTGACGCTCAAGGTCCTGCTCGGCGTGAACGCCGACCCGTCCAAGGACGGCGCCTTCGACGGCCCGGACAACATCACGGTCTCCCCGTACGGCGGCCTCGTCATCGCCGAGGACGGCAACGGCATCCAGCACCTGTTCGGCGCGACCGACAGCGGACGCACGTACCCGATCGCGCGCAACGAACTGAACATCGGCACCGAACAGGAGCCCGAGTACAGCGAGTTCACCGGCGTCACGTTCTCGCCCGACGGCCGGACCCTCTACGCCAACATCCAGACCCCGGGCATCATGCTCGCCATCACGGGACCGTGGAAGCGCCAGCGCTCCAACTGAGCACCCTCACCCTCCGGCCGGCGCGCACACACACCTGTCGTGCGCGTCGGCCGCGGTCGTTCCCGGGTCAGTCCTGCTCCTCCGCCGACAGCCGCTCCGCGAGCGACTCCTCGTGCACATGGATGAGGGCCGCGACCTCTTCCTGCTCCCACCAGGGATACGGGGTCGCCCGCGCGACGCACCACGCCAGGACCTCGGGGACCGTCGGACGGGCGTACGGGGACTTGGCCAGGCAGCGGGCGAGGAATGCCTCCCACTCCTGGTCCGGGACGCCGACGAGGTCCGGCGGCTCGTGGAGTGTGCGGTGGATGACGTGCGGGGCGTTGCCCGCGCCGTGCGGATTGCGGCCCGTCGCGCAGAGGCCGAGCAGCGCGCCGAGCGCGAACACGTCCGCGGGCGTGCCGGCCGGGACGGCGTGGGTGATCTGCTCGGGCGCCATGAAGCCGGGGGAGCCGACCGGTTCGGCGGCCGGTTCGCCGGTGCCGGGTGTCCCGCCGCCCGGGACCGCCGCCTTCGCGACACCGAAGTCGATGACCTTGGGCCCGGCCGGCGTCACGACGACGTTCGCCGGCTTGAGATCGCCGTGCACGAGTCCCGTCGCGTGGATCGCCGTGAGCGCCCCGGCGAGCGAAGCGCCGATCGCGGCCAGAGCCCCCGGGTCCGGGAGGCCGAGCGCCGCCACCGCCTCGGACAGCGAGGGGCCCACGCAGAACTCGGCCGCGAGCCAGGGCATCGCCGCCTCGGGATCGGCGTCGAGCACGGCCGCCGTGAAGGGCCCCCGCACGGCCCGCGCAGCCTCCGTCTCCCACCGGTACCGCGCCCTGAACAGCGGCTCGGCCGCGAGAGGTTCCCGCACCGTCCTGACCACCACGACCTGGCCCGCGGGGGAGCGCGCCAGGTGGGCGGTCCCCGTGCCGCTGTCCCCGAGCTGACTGACGAGGCGGTAATCCGCGAGACGCACCATGGAACGCCATCCTCCTGTACGGCTTCGAACAGCGGTACCGCGGCTCGCCGTCGGCGGGCAGGGACGCCCGGAAGACCCGGGCCGCCGAGAGCCGCCGACGATCACTGCGACGCCGGGCAGCCACCGGGGGGTTCCCGCGAACGTCGTTGGTATCTAACATTTCAGTTCATGGCGGCCATCCGACGGGTGCAGCGCACCCTCCTCAGAGACCAGGCGTGCACCGCGATCCGTGACGCCATCGTCGGCGGGGACATCGCGCCCGGCGCGGTCGTGCGTGACGCGGATCTCGCCGAACTCCTCGGCCTGTCCCGCGCGCCCGTCCGCGCGGCGTTCTCACGGCTCGTGGACGAGGGGCTCCTGGAGACCAAGCCGCAGAGCCACACCAGGGTCACCCCCCTGGTGGCGGCCGACGTCCGGGACGCGGCCGCCGTCGTACGCGCCATGCACGAACTCGCCGTCCGCACCGCCGTGCCCCGGCTCACCCGCGCCGACACCGACGCGATGCGCGAGGCCAACCGGCGGTTCGCCGCCGCCGTCGCGGCCGGTGACGTGGACGCGGCCCTGCGCGCGGACGACGAGCTGCACGGCGTCCCGGTCCGCGTCTCGGGCAACCGCGCCGCGGCGGACACCGTCGCCCGGTACACGCCCCTCATCCGCCGCCTGGAGCGGCGCCGCTTCGGCCAGGGCGCCGCGTGCGGCTCCGCCGAGCCGCACGCCCGCCTCATCGACGCCTGTGCCGCGGGGGACGTGACGGGCGCGGTACGGATCACGACGGAGATCTGGCGCGTACTGGAGGAACTGGCCGACGAGGAGGCGTAGCCGGCCGGCACACACGGCGGGTCCCCGCACCCGCGACCCCGAAACCGACCCCGGGAGGTCCCGTGACGATCGACGCGTACGAGCGCTACCCCCTGCTCTTCGGCCCCTCGCCCGTGCACCCGCTGGACCGGCTCACCGCGCACCTCGGCGGCGCCGCCCTCTGGGCCAAGCGGGAGGACTGCAACTCCGGGATCGCCTACGGCGGGAACAAGACCCGCAAGCTGGAGTACCTGGTCGCGGACGCGCTCGCGCAGGGCTGCGACACGCTGGTGTCGATCGGCGGGGTGCAGTCCAACCACACCCGCCAGGTCGCGGCCGTCGCGGCCCGCGCGGGACTCAAGTGCGTGCTCGTGCAGGAGAGTTGGGTCGAGTGGCCCGACTCCGTCTACGACAAGGTCGGCAACATTCTCATCTCCCGGCTCGCGGGCGCGGACGTGCGCCTGGTGCGGGCCGGGTTCGGCATCGGCGTCAAGGAGAGCTGGGAGCAGGCGGTCCGCGAGGTGGAGGAGGCGGGCGGCCGCCCGTACGCGATCCCCGCCGGGTGCTCCGAACACCGCCTCGGCGGCCTGGGTTTCGCCCAGTGGGCCTTCG
Source organism: Streptomyces sp. NBC_00569 (assembly GCF_036345255.1). NCBI lineage: Bacteria > Bacillati > Actinomycetota > Actinomycetes > Kitasatosporales > Streptomycetaceae > Streptomyces > Streptomyces sp. NBC_00569. The sequence goes on from NZ_CP107783.1 coordinate 7,371,651, forward strand.
AACTGGCCGAGCAGGAACGGGAGCTGGACATCTTCTTCGACACCGTCGTGGTCTGCTCGGTCACCGGGTCCACCCAGGCGGGGATGATCGCGGGATGCGCGGCGCTCGTCGAGTCCGGCGGCCGCCCCCGCCGCATCCTCGGTGTCGACGCCTCCGCCGAGCCGGACCGCACCCGCGAGCAGATCCTGCGGATCGCCCGGGGCACGGCCCGGCTCATCGGCGTACGGAGGGAGCTGACGGAGGACGACGTCGAGCTCGACGAGCGCTATCACGCGGGGACGTACGGGGTCCCCGACGAGATCACCCTCGACGCGATGCGGCTGGCGGCCCGCACCGAGGGCATGGTGACCGATCCCGTGTACGAGGGAAAGTCGATGGCCGGGATGATCGACCTGGTGGCCCGGGGAGAGGTCGGCCCCGACGCGACCGTCCTGTACGCCCACCTCGGCGGCCAGCCCGCCCTGAACGGCTACAGCGCGTTGTTCCAGTGATCTGCGTCGCTGCAAAAAGCCCGTTCCGGAGGCGCTCAGGCGCAGGTGAGCGCAGGTCGCGAGGGGTGTTCCACGGACATCGTCACCGAAGTGTGAGGACGTAGGCGTGGTGTCCGCGGGTGCGCGGGGCGCATACTCGTTGAATGACAAGGCCCCCCAGTACGCGCCGCCACCTTCCGGGCAGCCCCTTCAACGTTCCGGCAAAGCCCGCTCCGCCGGTCGAGCAGTTCGCCGTGGGCGACCGCGTTTCCCATGATCAGTACGGCCTCGGCAGGATCATCGGGGTCGAGGGCGACGAAGCCGTGCTCATCGACTTCGCCGGGCAGCAGGGCCGATTCCTGAGCCCGTTCTCCAAGCTGTCCAAGCTCTGACGTATCCGACGCTTCGGAACCGGCGCCCTGGATTCGGGGGTCGTGTCCACGGCTTCGGAGGCTGACGCCATGAGGCGGTCGGCAGCGCGGGTTTCCGTGCCGTCGGCCGCCTCTGCCGTGTCCGCCCGTCACCCCTCGTGACGTCCCGGATCCCGGCGGCAACCCCTCGCTCCCATGAGAGAGGGGTTGCCGTCCTCGGGGAGCCCGCGCCGGGCCGTTCTCAGAGCGCCTGCGCCGCCGGCTTGACCATGCCGCGTACCGTCCGGGACTTCACGAAGTCGCCCATGGCCGTCATGTCCCACTCGCCGGAGAACTGGCGGATCAGCTTCGCCATCATCACGCCCGTCTGCGCCTCCGCGTTCGTCAGGTCGAAGCGGACCAGCTCCTCGCCCGTCGCCGCGTCGATGAGGCGGCAGTACGCCTTGGCGACCTCGGTGAACTTCTGGCCCGAGAACGAGTTCACCGTGAACACCAGGCCCGTCACCTCCTGCGGGAGCCGGCCCAGGTCGACGACGATCACCTCGTCGTCCCCGCCGCCCTCGCCCGTGAGGTTGTCGCCGGAGTGCTTGATCGCGCCGTTCACGATCGAGAGCTTGCCGAAGTAGCAGCTGTCCACGTGATTGCGCTGGGGGCCGAAGGCGATGACCGACGCGTCCAGGTCGATGTCCTTGCCGCGGAACGCGGGCTCCCAGCCGAGACCCATCTTGACCTGCGAGAGCAGCGGCTGCCCGCCCTTGACCAGGGACACCGTCTGGTTCTTCTGGAGGCTGACGCGCCCCTTGTCCAGATTGATCTTCCCGGCGCCGGGAGCGGGGGCCGCGGGCGCGGCGGCCGGGACCGCCGGGGCCGGCGCGGGCGGCGCCACGCGCGGGTCGACCGGGGGAGTCGTCGGCGCGGGCATGGCCTGCACGGGCTGTGCGGGCTGCGCCGGGGCCGGGGCCGCGGGCTCCTCGACGCTCACGCCGAAGTCCGTGGCGATGCCCGCCAGGCCGTTCGCATAGCCCTGGCCCACCGCGCGCACCTTCCAGGCGCCGTTGCGCAGGTAGATCTCGACGACCACGAGGGCCGTCTCGGTGCCGAGCTGCGGCGGAGTGAACGTGGCGAGCACGGAGCCGTCGTCGACGCCCCTGATCGTGGCCGTGGGCTCGATGCCCTGGAAGGTCTGGCCGGCCGCGTCCGGGCTCGCGGTGACGACGATCTTCTCGATGCCCGGCGGCACGGCGGCCGTGTCCACCACGATCGCGTCCGGTGCCGTGCCGCCGCCCGAGCGGTAGGTCACGCCCGGGCCCGAGGGCTGGTTGTAGAAGATGAAGTCGTCGTCGGAACGCACCTTGCCGTCGGCGGTGAGCAGCAGGCCCGAGACGTCGAGCCGCACGGGGGCGGCGACGTCCACCGCCACGCGGGCGGTGGACAGCGGGATGTTCGAGCCGGGGGTCATAGCGGTCATGCCGGGGTAACGAGCGATACCGCTTTGCCGTTCCCTTACCTGCCGATGACTTCGCACTGATGGCTCACGGCACCACCACGATCTTGCGCCCCACCCCGGACGCGAACTGGTCGAGCGCCTGCGGATACGCGTCGAGGGGCAGTCGGTCGCTGATGAACACGTCCGGGTCGAGGACACCGCCCGCGAACAGCTCGGCGGCCCGCTCGTAGCTGTGCAGGACGGCCATCGAGCCGGTGATGGTGATCTCCTGGTTGTAGATCCGGTACGGGTCGATGGACACGCGCGTGGCGTAGTCCGCGACGCCGAACTGGAGGAACGTCCCCGCCTTCGCGACCCGCTCGAGTCCGTCCTGGATCGCGCCCGCGTTGCCCGTCGCGTCGATGACGACGTCCCAGCCCTGCGGACGGTCGAGCTCGTCCGCGTTCGCCCCGGAGCCCGAGACACCCAGCTTCCGGGCGGTGGCGAGCCGGTCCGCGTTCAGGTCCACGACGTCGACGCTCGCGGCGCCGGTCCGCTTGGCGAGCTCCAGCATCATCAGGCCCATCGTCCCGGAGCCGTAGATCAGGACATGGGAGCCGAGGCGTGAGTTCAGCACGTCGTAGCCGCGCACGGCGCACGACAGGGGCTCGATGAGGGCCGCGTCCTCGGTGCGGACATGGTCGGGGAGGCGTACGCAGTTGGCCACGGGCGCGACGGCGTACCGGGCGGCGCCGCCCGCGGTGGTGACGCCGATCGCGGCCCACCGCTCACAGAGGTTGTTGTGGCCCGAGCGGCAGTAGCGGCACTCGTAGCAGTAGAGGGAAGGGTCGACGGCGACGCGGTCGCCGATCGACACCTCGCGCACGTCACGCCCGAGGCCGACGACCACGCCCGCGAACTCATGACCGGGCACCACCGGCAGGGTCGGCGCGAACTCGCCCTGGAGGATGTGCAGATCGGTGCCGCACAGCCCGCACGCCGCGACCTCCACGACGACGTCGCGCGGCCCCGGCGTGGGGTCGGGGACCTCCGTGACCACTGCCTTGCCGACGGACTCGATGACGGCGGCCTTCATTTCACAGCTCCCAACGACAGGCCCTGGACCAGTTTGTCCTGGGCGGTGAATCCCGCGGCGAGTACCGGCAGGGAGATCACGAGGGACGCGGCGCACACCTTGGCCAGGAACAGGCCCTGGCTCGTGATGAAGCCGGTCAGGAAGACGGGCGCGGTCTGCGCGACGACACCGCTGAGCACGCGCGCGAAGAGGAGTTCGTTCCAGCTGAAGATGAAACAGATCAGTGCCGTCGCGGCGATGCCCGGCAGGGCGATGGGGGCCACCACGCGCGCGAGGAGGGTCGGCAGACGCGCCCCGTCGATCCGCGCGGCCTCGATGACCGCGATCGGCACCTCGGCGAGGAACGACTGCATCATCCACACGGCGATCGGCAGGTTCATCGACGTGTAGAGGATGACCAGGAGCCAGATGTTGTCGAGCATCCCGGTGTTCTTGGCGAACAGGTAGATCGGCAGGAGGCCCGCAACGGCGGGGAGCATCTTCGTCGACAGGAAGAAGAACAGGACGTCGGTCCACTTCTTCACGGGCCGGATCGACAGCGCGTACGCGGCCGGCAGGGCCAGGACCAGGACGAGCAGCGTCGAGGCGAGCGACGCCACCGTCGAGTTGACGAGCGCGGGCCACGGGCTCGCGCCGCCCGTCGTGCCGAAGAAGTCGCGGTAGCCGTCGAGGGTGAGGGACGCCGCGAACGAGGGCGGGTTGGTGGCGGCGCTCTCCTCCGAGTGGAAGGACGTCAGCACCATCCAGGCGATGGGCAGGAAGAACAGGATGCCGGCGAGCCAGGCGACGAGCCCGAGCCCTTTCACACGCGGTGGACGGAGATTCATGCGCGCGACGCCTCCTCGCGGAACAGCGACGACACCACGCGCAGCGCGAACGTCGCGATGATGATCGAGCCGATGACGACCAGGACGCCGGCGGCCGACGCGAGGCCGTTCTCGTGGGCCTGGTAGAAGCTCTGGTAGACGGTGTACGGCAGGTTGGCGGTGCCGAGGCCGCCCGAGGTGATCGTGAAGACGGCGTCGAAGTTCTGCACGATGTACACCGAGCCGAGCAGGGCGCCCAGTTCGAGGTAGCGGCGCAGGTGGGGCAGCGTCAGATACCGGAAGACCTGCCAGCCGCCCGCGCCGTCCATCCGGGCCGCCTCGATGAGTTCGGGGGAGCGCGACTGGAGGCCCGCGAGCAGGATCAGCATCATGAAGGGCGTCCACTGCCACACCAGGGCCGTCTCGACGGCGAGCAGCGGGGTGTTGGAGATCCAGTCGGGCTGAGGGCCGCCGACGTAGTGCAGCAGGCCGTTGAGGAGCCCGTACTCGGGGTTGTACAGGACGTGCTTCCACAGCAGCGCGGCAGCGACGGGAACCAGCAGGAACGGCGCGATGAGGAGCGTGCGCACGAGGCCGCGGCCGCGGAACCTCCGGTCGAGGAGCAGCGCGAGGCCGAGTCCGACGACCAGGCTCACGATGACGACCGTCGCGGTCAGCAGGATCGTCGTCAGGACGGACCTGCGCAGGTCCGGGTCGGTGAGCACCTCGCCGTAGTTGGCGAACCAGGTGAAGCGGCGGGCGTCCGGATACAGGGCGTTCCAGTCGAAGAACGAGATCACCAGCGTCGCCACGAAGGGCAGCTGGGTCACCACGATCATGAACACGAGGGCGGGCAGGAGCGGGGCCCTGGTGGCCCATGCGCGCAGCCGGCCGGGGGACTTGGCGGTGCCCACGCGCGCGTGGGCGACGGGAACAGTCGTGGTCGCGGTCATCGTCCCTCGTACTCCTTCGCGATCTCGTCGGCGAGCTTCTGGGACTTCCTCAGGGCCGTGTCGACCGACTGGCGTCCGGCGATGGCCGCGCTGATCTCCTGCGAGACCTTGGTGCCGAGATCGGTGAACTCGGGGATGCCGACGAACTGGATGCCGGGCGCGGGCCGCGGCTGGACGCCCGGGTCGCGGGGGCGGGCCCCTTCGATGGCGGCGCGCGTCACGTCCTGGAAGGCGGCGGCCTCCTTGCGGTACTCCGGGTTGGTGTACGTCGAGGCGCGCTTCCCGGCCGGCACGTTCGACCAGCCGATCTCGTTGCCGACCAGGTTCTCGTAGCCCTTGCCCGACGCCCAGGAGACGAACTTCCACGCCTTGTCGGGGTTGCGGGAGGCGTTCTGGACGCCCCAGGCCCACGTGTAGAGCCAGCCCGAGCTCTCCGTTCTGTCGACCGGCGCGGGTACGTAGCCGATCTTGCCCTTGACCGGGGACTTCGCCGATTCGAGCGAACCGGCGGCGGCCGTGGCGTCGTACCACATGGCGGTCTTGCCCTGGGTGAGGTTGTTGAGACACTCCGCGTAGCCGGACTGGGCCGCTCCGGACTCGCCGTGCTCGCGGACGAGGTCCACGTAGAAGCGGGTCGCCTTCTCGAACCCGGGCGAGGTGAGCCGCGCCTTCCAGTCCTTGTCGAACCAGGTGCCTCCGAAGGTGTTCACCACCGTCGTCAGCGGCGCCATGAGCTCGCCCCAGCCGGGCAGGCCGCGCAGGCAGATGCCCTTCATCCCGGGCTCGGCGCCGTCCGCCTTCGCGGCGAGGTCGGCGACCTGCCGCCAGGTGGGGTGCGCGGGCATGCGCAGGCCCTTCCTGGCGAAGACGTCCTTGCGGTACATGAGGAAGGACGACTCGCCGTAGAACGGCTGGCCGTAGAGCTTCCCGTCGTCCCCGGTGAGCGACTCGCGCATCGGTTCGAGGATGTCCCGCTCGTCGTACGCCGTGTCCTTGCGCGCGTACGAACCGAGTTCGTGCAGCCAGCCGTTGCGGGCGTAGATCGGTATCTCGTAGTTGCTCAGCGTGGCGACGTCGTACTGGCCCGCCTGGTTGGCGAAGTCCTGGCTGATCTTGTCGCGGACGTCGTTCTCCGGCAGGACGGTGAAGTTCACCTTGATGCCGGTCTCCTTGGTGAAGTGCGCGGCGGTCAGCTTCTGCAGCTCGGTCATCTGCGGGTTGTTCACCATCAGGACGTTGATGGAGTCACCGCCCGAGCCGGTCCCGCCGGCACCGGCCCAGCAACCGGAGAGCAGCGGGGCGAGCAGCGTCCCTGCGGCGGCCGCGGCGCACAGCGCGCGCGGCCTCCGTCGGCTCTGGGTTCGCATGAATGCTCCTGAACGTATATGGCGAAAAGGGAGAAAAGGGGTACGCCGAGGTGTGCGGAACCCGCTGGCGTACGCAGTCAGGGGTGTCAGACGCGGATGACCTGGGGCCCCTGCAACGCATAGCGGTGAGCCTCGGACGCGGGCAGTTGCGTACTGGTCACGATCGCCTCCAGTGAGGAGACCGGCGCGAACCGGCAGAAGCTGACCGCCCCGAACTTGGTGTGCACACCCGCGAACACCGTGCGCCGGGAGGCCCGCACGGCCTGCGCCTTGACCTCGCTGACCGCGGGGTCGGGCGTGGTCAGGCCGTGCTCGCGCGAGATGCCGTTGGCGCCGATGAACGCCAGGTCGATCACGAACCCGGCGAGCATCTTCGTCGTCCAGTGGTCGACCGTGGCCAGCGTGCCGGACCGCACCCGGCCACCGAGCAGCAGCACCGTCGTGTTCTCCGCCTCGGCGAGCGCTCCCGCCGTGGCCAGCGACGCGGTGACCACGGTGAGCGGCCGGTCCCGCGGCAGGGCCTCGGCGATGAGCTGGGGCGTGAACCCCTCGTCGACGAAGACGGTCTCCGCGTCCCCGAGCAGCTCGGCCGCCGCGGCGGCGATCCGGCGTTTCTCCGGGACGTGCATGGTGGTCCGGAAGGCGAGCGTCGTCTCGAACCCGGCGCTCTCCACGGGATAGGCGCCGCCGTGCGTGCGCCGCACCAGGCCGTGGTCCTCCAGGGCCCGCAGGTCGCGCCGCACGGTCTCCTTCGCGACGCCGAGTTCGGCCGCGAGCACGGTGACGTCGACGGAGCCGCTGCGGCGCGCGGCGCGCACGATCTCCCGCTGGCGTTCCTCCGCGCTCATGCTGTGCACCTCTCTGTGCGGTCCTGGCTGTGCGTCCCGGGCCGTGGGGCCTGCCCGGTGTCCGGTGCCGCCGCCCGTTCGGGCCCGTGCGGTGACTCTGGGAAATTTGTACAGCGGGCCCGCGGCCGTGACCAGGTTCGTTACCCGTCCGATGCTGCCCGACTGTGCCCGTTCGCACCGGCGCCTGCCCGTCGCGGACCTGGGGCGGTGCGCGCAAGCGGGCACGGAGATGCCCGTTCGGGGCGCCGCGGCCGCCCGTTCGCTGCCCGCCTGCCGCGTTCGCTTTGCGTCAAGGAGTGCCGAGAAGGCGTCAACAGCGCGTCATGGACGGGGCCGGGGTGTGGTCGGGCGGGCATAACGTCACTGCCGAAGCGCTGATGCGTCAGCACGCTTCCGTCAGCACTCTTCAGTCACCACCCAGGAGCAGCCGTGAACGACCGCATCGAAGCCGAGGACGCCGAGCCCTGCGAACCCACCCCGGCCGGACCCCTGTTCGTCCCCGTCCGGCCGGGACCCGGGACCTGCGCGACCCGCCTCTTCCGCACCGCGCGCGGTGGCCGCACCGCCGTCGGCTTCACCAGCGAGCGCCTCCTCGTGGACGTGCTCGGCCCCGGCCAGCCGTGGATCAGGCTCGCCGAACCCGCCCTGCGGGCCCTCACGGGACCGGTGGGCGTCACCGAGCTCACCGTCGACCCGCGCCCGGCGGCGGCGTCCGCCGGCCACCGCGGCTGAAGGGGGCCGTCGACATGGCCGTCACGACCGTAGCCACCGCCGTCCCGGCGCAGTCGCCCGACGATCTCTCCGTCTGGCCCGCCACCACCGTGCGGGGACCGCACGGCGACCCGACCGTCTCCGGGGTCGAACTTCCCGACGTGGCAGAGCAGTTCGGCACTCCCGTCTATGTGCTCGACGAGACGGACGTGCGGGAACGCTGCCGCGCCTACCGCAGCGCCTTCCCCGGCGCCGACGTCCTCTACGCGGCCAAGGCGTTCCTGTGCCGCGCGATGGTCCACTGGGTCCACGAGGAGGGCCTCGGGCTCGACGTGTGCTCGGCCGGGGAGCTGGAACTCGCCGTCATCGCCGGCCTGCCGCCCGAGCGGATCGTCTTCCACGGCAACGCCAAGAGCCCCGAAGACCTGCGCGCGGCCCTGCGGCACGGCGTGGGGCGGATCGTCGTCGACTCGACCTCCGAGATAGCCCGCCTCGCGGCGTACGTCCCCCGGGGTACCCGGCAGCGTGTCATGGCGCGCGTCGTGCCAGGTGTCGCCGCCGGCGGGCACGCCGCCATCCGCACCGGCACGGACGACCAGAAGTTCGGCCTGTCCATCGCCGACGGCTCCGCGATGCACGCCGTGACACGCCTCGTCGAGCAGCCGGGGCTCGAACTGACGGGGCTGCACTGCCACATCGGCTCGCAGATCGACACCGTGAAGCCGTACGTCGTCGCCGTACGGCACCTCGTCGGCCTGATGGCCCGAATCCGCGACCGGCACGGGATCACGCTGCCCGAGCTCGACATCGGCGGCGGCCACGCGGTCGCCCACCGGCCCGGCGAGCACCCGCTCGACGTGCCGGAGCTGGCCCGCCGCGTGCGCCGCGAACTCGCCGACGCCTGCGCCCAGTCGGACCTGCCCGTGCCGCGCCTCGCCGTCGAGCCGGGCCGCGCCGTCGTCGCCCGCGCGGGAGTGGTCCTGTACCGGGTGCTCGCCGTGAAGCGCACCGGCGCCCGCGTCTTCGTCGCCGTCGACGGAGGCATGAGCGACAACCCGCGGCCCGCGCTCTACGGCGTCCGCTACGCGCCCCGTCTCGTCGGCAGGCGCTCCACGGCGGCCACGCGCCCCGTCACGGTCGTCGGGCGGCACTGCGAGGCGGGCGACGTCCTCGCCTCGGACGTACCGCTGCCGGACGACGTACGGCCCGGCGACCTCCTCGCCGTGCCCGTGGCGGGCGCCTATCACCTGTCGATGGCGTCCGGCTACAACCTGGTGGGACGGCCGCCCGTCGTCGCCGTGGCGGACGGACGGGCCAGGCTCCTGGTGCGCCGCGAGTCGGCGGAGGACCTCAGGAGCCGCGACATAGGGCTCTGAACCGCGGCCTCAGTAAGGCCAGATGGGCGGGTTCGTCACGAAGTGCCCGCCCATCCGCGTGTGATCGGGGTTCTCCGGGTCCAGTTCGCCGAACTCGGCGAGCAGCTTCTCGGCGAACTGCTCCGAGTCGTCCTGCGGTTCGTAACCGAGCGCCCGCGCGGAGGACAGGTCCCACCACACGCGCGTGTTGTCGGACGAGCCGTAGACGACGGTGTGCCCGACGCCCTCGGCCCTGATCGCGGCGTCGAAGAGCCTCGCGCCGTCGCCCGGGCTCAGCCACACGGACATCATCCGTACGTTCGTCGGCTCCATGAAGCACGAGCCGATGCGCACGGACACGGTCTCCTGGCCGAACTTGTCCCAGTAGAACTGCGCGAGGTCCTCGCCGAACGACTTCGACAGGCCGTAGTAGGTGTCGGGGCGGCGGAGCGTGTCGACGGGCACGCGGGGGTCGCCGTCCGCGGGGCGGGGTGTATAGCCGATCGCGTGGTTCGACGAGGCGAACACGATGCGGCGCACGCCTTCCTCGCGCGCGGCCTCGTAGAGGTTGTAGAGCCCTTCGATGTTCGCCTTGAGGATCTTGTCGAAGGTGGACTCCAGGGAGATGCCCGCGAGATGGACGATCGCGTCGACGCCGCGCACGGCCTCGCGCAGGGCGTCCCGGTCGGCGAGGTCGGCCGTGATCGCGTCCGGCTCGCCCTCGATCGGCCGGGCGTCGAGGGGGCGCAGCTCGTAGCCGTAGGCCGGAAGCAGTCCGCGCATCAGGGTGCCGAGGCCGCCGGCGGCTCCGGTGAGCAGGACGGTGCGGGGAGCGGGCATGCGGGAGTCTCCTCGAATAGTCAGCCAGATGGCCGCATTCATGCACGGCATTCACATCCGTGGACACGCTAAAGATTGCCGCCGGGCGGAGTCAAGTCTCCCGTGAAGGCTCGAAATCCGCTGCCGGGATGCGAGTTAGCGTGCTTGACCCACGCCCTGGGGGCGGATTAGCGTGAGCGTGTTCAGAAATATAGACGCAAATCAGAACCGTGCACGCCAAGGGAGAGCCCGTGACGTCAGCCCCTCTCGCCGCTCGACTCAGCATCCCCAGCGGGCCGCTGTTCTTCCCGGTCACCGCCTTCGGGCCCGACGGCACCCTCGACCTCGACACCTTCCGCACCCATGTGCGCCAGGGCGTCGAGGCCGGCGCCGCCGCGGTCTTCGCGTGCTGCGGCACGGGCGAGTTCCACGCCCTGACCCCCGAGGAGTTCCAGGCGTGCGTGGCCGCGGCCGTCGAGGAGACCGCGGGGCGGGTGCCGGTCGTCGCGGGCGCCGGGTACGGCACGGCCCTCGCCGTGCGCTACGCGCGTCTCGCCGAGGAAGCAGGAGCCGACGGGCTCCTCGCGATGCCGCCCTATCTCGTGGTCGCCGGCCAGGAAGGTCTGCTGCGCCACTACTCGGAGCTGGCCGACGCGACCTCCCTGGAGGTCATCGTCTACCAGCGCGACAACGCGGTGTTCACGCCCGCGACCGTCGTCGCGCTCGCCCGGCACCCCAAGATCCTCGGCCTCAAGGACGGCCTCGGCGACCTCGACCTCCTCCAGCGCACCATCAGCGCCGTACGCGCCGAGGGACTCACCGACTTCCTCTACTTCAACGGCCTGCCCACCGCCGAACTCACCGGACTCGCCTACCGCGGCATCGGCGTCGGTCTCTACTCGTCCGCCGTGTTCTGCTTCGCGCCCGACATCGCCCTCGCCTTCCACACGGCCCTGCGCACCGGCGACGACGCCACCGCCAACCGCCTCCTCGACGGCTTCTACCGGCCACTCGTCGAACTCCGCAACGAGGGCCGCGGCTACGCCGTCTCCCTCGTCAAGGCCGGCGTCCGGCTCACCGGCCTCGACGTCGGCGAGGTCCGCCCGCCCCTGCACGAGCCCGCCGACGAGCACGTCAAGCGGCTCGCCGGCATCGTCGAGCGCGGCCGCGCGCTCCTGGCGGAGACGGGGGGCCGGGCGTGAGGGCATCCGCCTTCGTCTACCCCTGGGACGTCAACGGCGACCCCGAAGCCGCCGGCCGCATCGCCGGCCTCGGCGTCCAGCAGGTCACCCTGGCCTCTGCCTACCACTCCACCCGCGCCCTGACGCCCCGTCACCCGAGCCACCGCGTCGTCACGGCCGAACACGCCGCGGTCCTCTACCCGCCCGGCGACCGCTGGCGGGGCCGGGACCTGCGGCCGTACGAGGCGGGGGACTGGGCCCCCGGAGACGCCTTCGGGCAGGCCGCCGAGGCACTCGCCGACGCCGGGCTCGACGTCCACACCTGGGTCGTCCTCGCCCACAACTCCCGCCTGGGCGCGGAACGTCCGGACACCTCCGTCGTCAACGCCTACGGCGACCGCTACCCGTGGGCCCCCTGCATCGCACAGCCCGCCACGCGCGCGTACCTCGTCGACCTGGCGGCGGAGGCGGCCGTGCGGCCCGGCGCGCAGGGCACCGAACTCGAATCCCTCGGCTGGTACGGGCTCGCGCATCTGCACGCCCACGACAAGACGGCGGGCGTCGGTCTGGGGGAAGCGGGCCAGTACCTGATGTCGCTCTGCTTCTGCCCGTCGTGCCGCGACGGATACGGCCGACAGGGGCTGGACGCCGACGAGCTGGCGGCCGACGTCCGGCGCGCCCTCGAACCCCTGTGGCGCGGCTACGGCACTGCGGACGCCGGCTGGGCGGCAGTGGAGAAGCTGCTCGGGGCGCGCGCGGCGGCGGGCACGCGCGCGTGGCGCGACGGCGTCGCCCGTGGCCTCCAGGAGGACGCCGTCGCCGCGGTCCGTGCGCAGGCCCCGGACGGTTTCCGGATCCTGCTGCACGCCGATCCGGAGTCGTACCACTGCGGCGCGAACGCGGGCGTGGACCCGGCGCACATCCTCGCGGTCGCGGACGGCGTGGTCGTCCCGTGCACGGGTGGCGCGGAGCTGGCAGCCCCCTTCGCCGCTCAGGGCAGGGGAGTGGTGGCGGCCAACCTCACCGTGGTCGCCGGGATGGGGGGCAGCCCCCGCACGCTCGCCGCCGACGCCCGGCGCGCCGCCGGACTCGGCGCCACCGAACTGCGGCTCTATCACGCGGGCTTGGCGTCGGACAGCGACCTGGAACTGATCGCGGAGGCCCTGTCGGACCTCGCCTGAAAGCGGTTACCATCCGCGCACCACAATCGACGCTTCCTACGGAGGGGACACGAGGTGCGCGTGCGTAACCAGGGGCGGGGTCAGGGTCGCGGACAGGTTCGGAGCCGAGGGGCAGCGCTGCTGTGTGCGGGGGTGATGGCGGGCGCGGCGGTGCTCGGCGGGACGGTGCCCGCGGCGGCGGCGCAGGGAGACGTGGCCGGTGCCGTCGTCCAACAGGAGGACATTCAGGCGCAGTTGGCGGCCATCCCGGGCATGTCGGTCGTCTCGGTGACCGACAAGGAGGGCTACCCCTTCTACACGCTCACGTACGCGCAGCCGGTGGACCACAGCAACCCCGGGGCCGGCACGTTCACGCAGCGCCTCACGCTCTGGCACAAGGCGGCCGCCAAGCCCACCGTCTTCTACACCGGCGGCTACACCCTCTCCTCCAGCACCCGAGAGATCACCAAGCTGCTCGACGCCAACCAGGTCTCCATCGAGCACCGCTACTTCGCCGAGTCCCGCCCCAAGGGCGCGGCGGGCGACGACTGGTCCAAGCTCACGGTCTGGCAGGAGTCCAGCGACGAGCACCGCGTCACGCAGGCCCTGCGCGCCGTCGAGAAGGGCAAGTGGCTCGGCACGGGCGGCAGCAAGGGCGGCATGACCGCCACGTTCCACGAGCGCTTCTACCCGAAGGACCTCGACGCCGTCGTCGCGTTCGTCGCCCCGAACGACGCCGACAACAAAGACGACAGTGGCTACGAGAACTTCTTCAGGACGGTCGGCACGCCCGAGTGCCGGGCCGCCCTGAACGCCGTACAGCGGGAGATGCTGGTGCGCCGCGACGCCCTCATCCCCAAGTTCGAGGCCGACGCGGCGGCGGCCGGTGACACGTTCGAGGAGACCCTCGGAACCACCGACAGAGCCTATGAGTTCGCCGTGCTCGACCAGGTGTGGAACTTCTGGCAGAGCGGCACGATCGACGACTGCCCGACCGTGCCCGACGCCAAGAAGGCCACCGACGACGAGCTCTACGCCTGGTCGAAGGGGCACGGCTTCAGCGTCTACCAGGACGAGACCCTCGGCACGAACGGCACCGGGCCCTACTACCGGCAGGCCGCCACCCAACTCGGCTGGGCCGACCTCAAGTTCAAGCACCTCAAGGACGTCCGCCACTACCCGGACATCTACCAGCCCAACTCGGTTCTGCCCGCCGCGATGCGCGGCACGTACGACGGCTCCGCGATCTCCGGCGTCGACAAGTGGGTCAGGACGCGGGGCGAGCGGATGATGTTCGTGTACGGGCAGAACGACCCGTGGAGCGCCGAGAAGTTCACTCCGAGCAGGCACGACTCGTACCGCTACGTCGTGCCAGGCTCCAACCACGGCGCGTCCATCGCCAAGCTGCCCGCGGACGAGCAGGGCGAGGCCGTCGCCACCGTCAAGCGCTGGGCCGGCGTGCAGTAGCGCACGCGACCGCGAGTCCGGCCGCGCCGAGCAGCGGCAGCAGGACGCGGTGGTCCACGACCGCGATGAGGCCCGCGCCCATCGCGAGGGCCACCGCGTTCGGCGCGAACATCAGCGTGTGCGCGGTCGCCACGGCGCGGCCGACGAGCGCGTGCGGGGTCTCGCGCTGGACCGCGGTGAGCGCCGCGATCAGCACGCAGGGCAGGCCCATGCCGATCGCGGCGCTGCACCCGAGCGCCACCGCGTCGTACGGCAGCGCACGCAGGCCCGCGCCCACCGCGAACAGGGCGATGCCCGCCGCCGCGAACCGGCGCTCGCCGAGCCGCCGCAGCAGCCCACCCGCGGCGAGCCCGGCCACGACCGAACCGGCGCCCTGCACGGCGTACAGGACGCCCGCGTACGAGGGGGAGCGGCCGAGGCCACCGTCGACGACCGCGTAGAGCGCGGCGCCGTTCAGGCCCGCCAGGAGCATGGTGGCCGCGGCGGCAAGGACGAGGGGGCGCAGCCGCTCCTGCCGCCACAGCGCGCGCACGCCCTCCGCGGAGCGGAACCACACCCCCGCGGCCCGGCGGTCAGGCACGGACTCCCGGACCCGGAGCCGCGCGTACAGCCCGGCCGCGGCGGCAAGGAGGAGGGGGCGCAGCCGCTCCTGCCGCCACAGCGCGCGCACGCCCTCCGCGGAGCGGAACCACACCCCCGCGGCCCGGCGGTCAGGCACGGACTCCCGGACCCGGAGCCGCGCGTACAGCCCGGCCGCGGCGGCAAGGACGAGGGGGCGCAGCCGCTCCTGCCGCCACAGCGCGCGCACGCCCTCCGCGGTGCGGAACCACACCCCCGCGGCCCGGCGGTCAGGCACGGACTCCCGGATCCGGAGCCGCGCGTACAGCCCGGCCGCGGCGGCGAAGGTCGCGGCGTCGAGCAGGGCCACGCCCGCGCCCCCGTACACCGCGAAGAGGCCCGCCCCCGCGAGCGGCGCGACCAGTTTCATGCCCTCGTCGGCCGTCGTCCGCAGCCCGTTGAAGTCACCGAGCGACTGCCTGCCGACGACGGCCGGTACAAGGGCGGCCTCGGCCGCGTCGGTGACGACGCCGCACGCCCCGTACGCCACGAGGACCGCGAACAGGATCCACAGGCTCCCGGCGGAGTCGACGGCCATCAGCGACAGGAGCAGCAGCCCGAGGCCCAGATTCACGGCGACGAGGAGCGGCCGTCGCCGGGTGCGGTCGGCGACCGTGCCGAGCAGGGGCCCGGCGAGCGCGGGCGCCCACAGCGCGAACGCGCACAGCGCGGCGAGGCTGTCCGAGCCGGTCAGATCCTTCACCCAGATCCCGGCGGCCAGCCACATGGCGGAGGTCCCGAACCCGGAGACGACGATGGCGGCCAGGAGAAGCCGGAAGCCGCCCCGTGTGGCGGTAGAAGTGGACGTCATGCCAGGTCATCGCGGCCCTAAGGCCCCCGGCGCGGGATCGGGAGGATGCCGTAGGCAGGCACGGCGATGAATTCCGGGCGGTGCCGGGGTCTACAGGTGAGTACGCAACGCGAGCCCTGACCACGAGTGGACCAAGGAGCCGACATGACCGACACGACCGACCGGACGGCGCAGCAGATGGTGGACTTCGGCCCGCAGACGCGGATCGTGGCGCGCCTCGCGGACGGCGTGGGCGAGGACCAGCTGGACCTGGCGACCCCGTGCCCGGAGTACGCGGTGCACAACCTGCTGGGGCACATCCTCGGCCTGACCGTCGCCTTCGGCGACGCGGGACGCAAGAACCTGGGGCCGACGACGGACACGAGCCCCACGACGTCGCTGCCCGACATCAGCGACGGCTGGCGTGAGGCGCTGGCCAAGGCGCTCGACGAACTCGCGGAGGTCTGGCGCGACCCGGCGGCCTGGCAGGGGATGACCCGGGCGGGCGGGGTCGACCTGCCCGGAGCGGTGGCCGCGACGGTCGCCCTGGACGAACTCGTCGTGCACAGCTGGGACCTGGCGAGGGCCACGGGTCAGGAGTACGCCCCCGACGAGGCCGCGCTGCAAGCCGCCCACGCCTTCCTGCTCCAGTCCGCCGAGGGCCCACGCCCCGACATCTTCGGCCCGGTGGTCCGGGTGGAGGACTCCGCGACCCTGCTCGACCGGTCGGTGGGCCTGAGCGGCCGGGACCCGGGCTGGAAGCCGGATGCCTGAGGTCAGTTGAGATGCCACAGGGCGTACGAGGCGGCCAGCAGGACGAGCCCGGCGAACGCCGTGCAGGCACCCAGGAAGCGGAGATATCCGGTTGTGGCGAAGATGGTGGGCGACCCGTCGAGCCGGCCCATCGCCGCCCAGGTGTCCGCGTTCTTCCGCCGGATGCGCTCGGACCGCCGGGTGGTGATCCCCCGCACGTCGAACGCCCAATTCACGCCGCACCACAGGGCGACGAGCCCTCCGAGGACGAAGACGGCAAGAAGCACGGGCGAGGGCGCGTGGACCCCGGAGGCGAAGGTGAGGGCTGAGGTCATTGCCTTTTCCATCGATGATTACTGACGGCCGACGTCGACGGTCTCGCATCGAAAGGCGGCGCCGACAGGGAAAAGAATCTTACGAGTCGGCATGCCGGCCCGGAAAACGCAGGGGCCGAGCGCGGCCGTCGTGTACGCGGCGAGCTCGGCGAGGAGAGACCTGCCCGGGTCCCTGCCCCGGGGCCGGTGGTCCGTCGGCGTGGGGGCGTGGTCCTACGTGATGACCCCGCCGTCGGAGCCGGTCTGCTCGGCCGGGCAGGTGTCGTCCCAGGCGAGGGCTGTGCGGTCTCCGTGCTGTCGGCGCAGAGGCGGTGCTTCGGTATCCGGTGTGCCGCCAGGGAGGTCCCCGTCGAGCGTGGATCAGATATCGATCGGGCAAAGGTCTCGCGCTCACCCGTGTGACGCGCGTAGAAAGCCTGTCATGCATAAGACCTCACGCATCGCCGCCGCCGTCGCCGGCTCCTGTGTTCTCGCGGGTGCCGCCCTGTACGGGACCGGGGTTGCCACCGCCGGGCAGGCCTCGCAGCACACCACCGCCGAGCCCACGAACATCGGGCAGCTCGTCAAGGAGATCGACTCCTACTACGGCACCGCCCTCGACGCGGACGGTGTCTACCAGGCGTCCCCGTCCAGCCAGTACGCCCAGGACCTCGGCCGGATCGAGGCGGGTGCGAAGAAGCAGATCGCCAAGGCTGCCGCCGGGCACCACCACAAGGGCGACAGGCCCGCCGTCGTCTTCGACATCGACGACACCCTTCTCCTCAGCCTCGACTACGAGAAGAAGACCAACTACGTCTACAACGACGCCACGTGGAAGGAGTACGTCGCCAAGGCGAACCGGCCCGCCGTGTTCGGTACGCCCGACCTCATCGCGTACGCGCAGAAGAAGGGCGTCGAGGTCTTCTACAACTCCGGGCTGGGTGAGGCGCAGCGTGCGTCGGCCGTCGAGAACCTCAAGAAGGTCGGCATCGACGTCAACCTCGACGCCGCCCACATGTTCCTCAAGGACAAGGCCAACCCGCCCGCCTACCTGAGCGGTTGCGCCACCGCGAGCGCCTGGAACTGCACCACCGTGCAGTACAAGTCCGGCACCCGCAAGCACATCGAGTCCCTCGGCTACGACGTCGTCGCCAACTTCGGCGACCAGTACTCGGACCTCGAGGGCGGCCACGCCGACCGGACCTACAAGTTCCCGAACCCGACGTACTTCGTCGAGTGAGCGCATCCGCCCGCACCCGCATTCCGTAACACTGCGAAAACCTGAAACGGGCTCCTCGGGGGAACAATCCAGCCACCACTTGGCACGGCTGACCCGAGGAGCCCGTCATGCTCGCCCCGTTGGACCGTTACTTCCGCATCACCGCGCGTGGATCCACGTACTCCCGCGAAGTGCGCGGCGGATTCGCCACGTTCTTCACCATGGCCTACATCCTCGTCCTGAACCCGATCATCCTGGGCAGCGCGAAGGACAAGTTCGGGCACCAGCTCGACGGGGCCGAACTCGTCACCGCCACCGCCCTCGTGGCCGCCGTGATGACGGTCATCATGGGCGTCGGCGGCAATCTGCCGCTCGCCCTCGCCGCGGGCCTCGGCCTCAACGCCGTCGTCGCCTTCCAGATCGCCCCGCTGATGAGCTGGCCGGACGCGATGGGACTCATCGTCCTGGAGGGCCTGCTGATCTGCGTCCTCGTCGTCACCGGGCTGCGCGAGGCCGTCATGCGCGCGATACCCCAGCCGCTGAAACAGGCCATCAGCGTCGGCATCGGACTGTTCATCGCCTTCATCGGCTTCGTCGACGCCGGGTTCGTGACCAGGATCCCGGACGTCGCGCAGTCCACCGTGCCGGTGCAGCTCGGCGGCACGGGCACCCTGTCCGGCTGGCCCGTCCTCGTCTTCTGTCTCGGCGTGCTGCTGACCATCGGCCTGCTCGCGCGCAAGGTGAAGGGGGCCATCCTCATCAGCATCGTCGTGATGACGGTGATGGCCGTCATCATCAACTCCGTCGCCGAAGTGAAGAGTTGGGGCCTGACCACGCCCGAGATCCCGGACGACGTGTTCGCCGCACCCGACTTCGGGCTGCTCGGCGACTTCAGCCTCTTCGGCGCGTTCGGCAGAACCGGCGCGCTCACCGTGATCCTGCTCGTCTTCACCCTCATCCTGTCGGACTTCTTCGACACGATGGGCACGGTGGTGGGTATCACCGCCGAAGCCGGGCTGCTGGACGAGACGGGTCAAGTTCCCCATCTGGGACGGGTGCTGCTCATCGACGGTGCCGCCGCCGTCGCGGGCGGCGCGGCCTCCGCCTCCTCCTCGACCACCTACATCGAGTCCGCGGCCGGTGTCGGCGAGGGCGCGCGCACCGGATTCGCCAACCTCGTCACGGGCGGCCTCTTCGCGCTCGCCCTGTTCCTCTCCCCGCTCCTGACCATCGTGCCGCTCCAGGCGGCCGCCCCCGCCCTCGTCGCGGTCGGCTTCCTCATGATGACGCAGGTCAAGTACATCGACTGGGACCGTTACGACATCGCGGTGCCGGCGTTCCTGACCATCGCCGTGATGCCGTTCACGTACTCGATCACGAACGGTATCGGCGTCGGCTTCCTCGCGTACGTCGTCATCAAGACCGTCGTCGGCAAGGCGCGTGAGGTGCACTGGCTGCTCTGGGGCGCCTCAGCCCTCTTCCTCGTGTACTTCGCGATCGACCCCCTGGAGCAACTGCTCGGCGTCAGGTAGGGACCGTCCGGTGATCTACCGTGGTGCGGTGACCGGCTATCTCGACCGCCTCGCGGAGCTGCTGCGCGAGGCGCACGGGCTTCCGCCGGACCATGTCGCCGCCACGGTCGCCGATCTCGCCGCGTATCTGGCGCAGGCCGGGGGAGCGGACCCGCAGGACGCGTTCGGTCCCGTCGACGCGTTCGCCCGGCGCCTCGCCCCGTCCGGGACGTCCGCAGCCGACGAGCACCTGGAGACCTGGCGCTGGCTCGCCGACACGTACGTCGACGAGCACCTCATGAACCGCTTCGGCGACGAGGGCTGGGAGGCCGAGCGGGTCGACCCGCTCGGCCGCTTCGTCACCCACCGCGACCCGGAGCGGCCACGGCGCTGGGAGTACCGGCGCGAGCTGATCACCGGGGGCGGCGAACGCCTCGGTGAGCGGCTCGCGCGCGACGGCTGGGAGCCCTGCGGCAGCTGGGTCGTGTACGCGTGGTTCAAGCGTGAGAAGGCGGTCGGCGCCGGCCCGGCGCCCGCGCCACCCGAACCGCCGCCGGTCCCGCGGCGCCCCACGTTCCCGGGGCGCCGGCGTGGCTACGTACTCATGGGCGGCGCCATGGCCCTCGTCGCCGCTGTCGTGGTGGCGGCGAGCACCGGCACAGCCTTCGGCGTCGGTCTCGCGGTGGGCCTGCTGGTGGGAGCGCCGGTGACGGCCTGGGCGGTACGCGCCCGGCGCCGCTAGGGCCCTCACCGGGCCCGCCTATCCCTTGAGCGCCGCCGACATCATCGCCTTCGCGATCGGCGCCGCCAGACCGTTGCCGCTCACCTCCGAGCGGGCCGCGTCCGACTGCTCCACCACGACCGCCACCGCGACCTCCTTGCCGGTGGAGTCGTCCTTCGCGTACGACGTGAACCAGGCGTACGGCGTCTTGCTGTTGTTCTCGCCGTGCTGGGCCGTGCCCGTCTTGCCGCCCACCGTCGCGCCCGCGATCTTCGCGTTCGTACCGGTGCCCTGTTCCACGACCGTCTCCATCGCCGACCGGAGCTGCGAGGCCGTCGACGTGCTGACCACGCGGGTGTCGTCACCGTCGGCGAAGCTCTTGATGGCGTTGCCGTCGGCGTCGGTGACCTGGGAGACCATGTGCGGGGATGCCTGCTCGCCGCCGTTGGCGATCGTCGCCGAGACCATCGCCATCTGCAGCGGCGTCGCCGTCACGTCGAACTGTCCGATGCCCGACAGGCCCGTCTGCGCCTTGTCCATGTCCTTCGGGTACACGCTCTGCGAGGCCCGGACCGGCATGTCCTGTTCGGCGTCGTTGAAGCCGAACTTCTCGGCCATCGCCCTGACCTTGTCCTGGCCCAGGTCGACGGCGATCTTCCCGAAGACGTTGTTGCAGGAGTACTGCAGCGCCGTACGGATCGAGGCGTCCTCGCAGGGCGCGGACGCGCTCTCGTTCTTCAGGTCGGTGGCCGTGCCCGGCAGGCGGAACGGATTCGGGCTGTCGGTCTTCGCGTCCACCGACGAGTAGAGCCCGTCCTCCAGCGCGGCCGCCGCGACGACCAGCTTGAACGTGGATCCCGGCGGCAGCGCCTGCTTGATCGCGCGGTTCAGCGTCGGCTGGTCCTTGTCCTTCGACAGCGCCGTCCAGGCCTTGCCGTCCGTGGACGACTCCGAGCCGCTGATCTTCGACGGGTCGAACGACGGCGTCGAGACGAGGCCGAGCACCTTCCCTGTCTTCGGATCGATCGCGACGGCCGCGCCCTTCTTGTCGCCGAGCGCCCGGTACGCGGCCTTCTGCACCGACGGGTCGATGGTCGTGACCACGTCACCCGGCTCGGTGTGCTTGCCGGTGACCGCGTCGACGGGGTTCTTGAGCCGGGTGTCCGTCCCGTCGAGGATGTCCTTGTAGATGCCCTCGAGCTGTGTCTGGCCGTACACCTGCGAGCTGAAGCCCGTCACACCCGCATAGAGATCGCCGTCCTTGTACGTGCGCTTGTACGCGAGGTCGCTGCCGTCGCCCGTTCTCTTCGAACCGGTGACCGCCTCGCCGCCCACGATGATGTCGCCCAGGGGATACGCGTACTGCTCCATCACGTTCCGCCGGTTGTCCTTGTTGTCCGCGAGGGCCCGGCCGTCGTAGAACTGCACCCACGTCGCCCTCACCAGCAGAGCGAGCACGAGGAGCAGACAGAAGACCGAGGCGCGTCTGATCGTCTTGTTCATCCCGCACAGAAGACGAGCGGACGGAAGCGAATCGTTCCGTTCCGGCCCGTTTTCTCAGTGAATCCTCATCAAGAGATCCTTGTCACGCCCGGCGGAAGGCGCCCCACGTGATGAGGCCCCCGCCCCCGCCGCACGGGGGAGACGGGGCCGCCGGTCGGAAGGCTTGTGCGTCAGAGCCTGCGCGTGGCCAGGGTCAGCCGGTCGCGGGCGTCGAACAGCGCGTCCTTCACCATCTGCTCGTGCGCGGGGGTCAGGCGCGCCACCGGCACCGAGCAGCTGATCGCGTCGCGCGCCGGCGTGCGGTACGGGATCGCGACGCCGAAGCAGCGAAGGCCCAGCGTGTTCTCCTCGCGGTCCACCGCGATGCCCTGCTCGCGCACCGCGTGCAGCTCCTCGATGAGCTTCTCGCGGTCGGTGATGGTGTGCTCGGTGAGCGCCGGGAGCGTCTCGGGGAGCATCTTGCGGACCTGCTCGTCGGTGTGGGTCGCGAGGAGCGCCTTGCCGAGGGACGTGGAGTGCGCGGGCAGCCGGCGCCCGACGCGGGTGAAGGGCCTCAGATAGTGCTGCGACTGACGCGTGGCCAGATAGACGACGTTCGTGCCGTCGAGGCGCGCCAGGTGGATCGTCTCCGTGGTGTCGTCGGAGAGCCGGTCGAGGGTGGGGCGCGCCGCGGCCACCACCTCGTCGCCGTCGATGTACGACGTACCGACGAGCAGGGCGCGTACGCCGATGCCGTACCGCGTGCCCGTCGCGTCCGTCTCCACCCAGCCGAGCTCGACGAGCGTGCGAAGGAGCATGTAGAGGCTGGACTTGGGGTAGCCGACCGCTTCCTGGACGGCCGCCAGGGAGTGCATTCCGGGCCGCCCGGCGAAGTATTCGAGCAATTCCACGGTCCGTACCGCGGACTTGACCTGCGCCCCGCCGCCCGTCTCACCTGCCGACATTCCCTTGACCCCTTCGTTCGACGAGAATTAGTGTCCTGAGTCCGTAGCGTATTCATCATCAGGGACAGCGTTCAGCATATCGAACAGCTGCTGTTCGTCGTCAGGTGAGCGGCACAGATCTGGAGGGACCCGCGGTGGCAGCAGCACCAGTCTGGAGTGTCGACCCCCGAACCGGGAAGCAGCGGGAGCAGGTTGCGGTGGAAGCCACAGCCCAGGAGGTGGACCAGGCGGTCCGCGCCGCTCGCGCCGCCGCAGGAGCCCTCGCGGACCGCACCGTGCGCGCGGCCTTCCTGCGCAGCGCCGCCGAGCTCCTCGACGCCTCGAAGGACCACCTGGTGGAGGCCGCGGACGCGGAGACCGCTCTCGGTCCCGTCCGCCTCACCGGTGAACTCGCCCGCACCAGCTACCAGTTGCGCGCCTTCGCGGACATCGTCGACGAGGGTGCCTTCCTGGGCATCGTCATCGACCACCCCGACGACTCGGCCACCCCGCCGATCCCGGACCTGCGTCGCTACAAGGTGCCGCTGGGCGTCGTCGCCGTCTACTCGGCCTCGAACTTCCCGTTCGCCTTCTCCGTACCCGGCGGCGACACCGCGAGCGCGCTCGCCGCGGGCTGTCCCGTCGTCGTCAAGGCGCACCCCGACCACCCCGCCACCTCCGAACTGGTCGCCTCCGTGCTGCGCAGGGCCGCCGCCCGGCACGGCATCCCGGAGGGCGTCCTCGGCCTGGTCCACGGGTTCGAGGCGGGCGTCGAGCTCGTCAGGCACCCGCTGGTCTCGGCCGCCGGATTCACCGGTTCCGTACGGGGCGGACGCGCCCTCTTCGACGCGGCGGCCGCCCGTCCCGTGCCGATCCCCTTCCACGGCGAACTCGGCTCCCTCAACCCCGTGGTCATCACGGCCGAGGCCGCTGCCGAGCGCGCCGAGCAGATCGGCGCCGGGCTCGCGGGCTCGATGACGCTCGGCGTCGGCCAGTTCTGCGTGAAGCCCGGCCTCGTCCTCGCGCCCACCGGCGCCGACGGTGACCGCCTCGTCAAGTCCCTCACCGACGCCGTCAGCGACACCGGCGCGGGCGTGCTCCTCGACCACCGTATGCGCGACAACTTCGTCGCGGGCGTCGCCGAGCGCGCGGAACTCCCCGACGTGGACGCCCCCGTGACCCCGGGCGCGGGCAGCGAGCACACCGTCAGCCCCGGCTTCCTCACCGTCCCCGCCCAGCGCCTGGCCACCGACGGCGGCGATCACGACCTCCTCCTGGAGGAGTGCTTCGGCCCGGTCACGGTCGTCGCCCGCTACGAGGACGAGGCCGAGGTCACCTCCGTGCTCTCGCGGCTGCCCGGCAACCTCTCGGCCACCGTCCACCTGTCCGAGGGCGAGGCCGCGGGCCAGGGGCGCGGCGCCGAGATCCTCGCCGAGCTCACCCCGCTCGCGGGCCGTGTGCTGGTCAACGGCTGGCCCACCGGCGTCGCCGTCGCCCCCGCCCAGCACCACGGCGGCCCGTACCCGGCCACGACGTCCACCTCGACGTCCGTGGGCGGCACCGCCGTCGAGCGCTGGCTGCGCCCGGTCGCGTACCAGAACACCCCCGAGGCGCTCCTGTCGCCGGAGCTGCGCGACGACAACCCGCTGGGCCTGCCGCGACGCTACGAAGGCCGTCAGGAACTCTGAACCCGCTCGCCGCTCGTCACCTGGAAAACTGACCCGATGGACATCGAACTCCCCGAACTCCCGTTCCCGCTGCGCACCTACGGCCCCGACGGGCACTGGACGTACGAGGACGGGGCGCTCACCGGCTGGGCCGGACCCCGCCAGGACCGCTTCGTGCCGCCCACCGGCACGGCCCTGGACCCGGCGTCCGACGCGCCCCGCCTGCTCGGGGCGCCGAAGGGCGACTTCCAGCTGCTCGCCCGCGTCACGGTCGGCTTCACCGCCGCCTTCGACGCGGGCGTGCTCTATCTGCACGTCGGCGAGCGCGAGTGGGCCAAGCTGTGCCTGGAGCGCTCGCCCGACGAGCCGACCGTGTGCACCGTCGTCACGCGTGGCCGCTCCGACGACGCGAACGCGTTCGTCGTGGGCGGCAGCACGGTGTGGCTGCGCATCAGCCGCACCGGTTCGGCGTTCGCCTTCCACGCCTCGCCGGACGGCGAGAAGTGGACCTTCGTCCGGATCTTCTCGCTGGGCGACGAGGAGTCCGCGGGCGCGGCTCTGGTCGGTTTCATGGCGCAGGCCCCGGTCGGCGACGGCTGCGTCGTCACGTACGAGGACATCGAGTTCCGCCCGAGCTGGCCGCAGGGTCTGCGCGACGGTTCCTGACACCCCTCCTCGGGGCGCGGGAACCCGGGAGCCGGCGAGGACGTCTTTCCCGGCGTGATCAGAACAGCCGTCCCCGCCGACGCCCCGGCCATCGCCGCCCTGCATCTGCGCGCCCGCGCCACGTACTACCCCGACGGTCTGCCGGACGACGGCACCGACTGGGAGCAGGTGTGGGTGGAGGCGATAACCCGCCCCCGCTCGCACGTCCTGGTCTCCGTACGGGAGGGCGCGCTCGCCGGCCTCGCCTCCTTCCGCACGCCCGACGGTGAGCCGAAGGAGGTGGTCAAGCTGTTCCAGTTCCACGTCAGCCCCGACCTCTGGCGCCGCGGCGTCGGCGCCGAACTGCACGCCGCCTGCGTCGAGGAGTGGCACGCGGACGGCGTCGAGCAGGCGTATCTCGACGTGCACGGCGACAACACGCGCGCCCAGGCGTTCTACGCCCGCCAGGGCTGGACCGGCGAGGGATACGGCGACGACGGCGGCAGCCACCTGCGGATGCGGCTGCACCTGACCGCCCGGCCCGGGGAATGAGGCGCCACGGGCGCGCGTTGAACGGGGTCGCAGGGCACCCCCTGCGCCGTACGAATCTGGAGTGACCCCCATGCGCGTCGAGATCTGGTCCGACATAGCCTGCCCCTGGTGCTACGTCGGCAAGGCCCGCTTCGAGAAGGCCCTGGCCGCCTTCCCGCACCGTGACGGCGTCGAGGTGGTCCACCGCTCCTTCGAGCTCGACCCGACGCGCGCCAAGGGCGACAGCGGACTCGTCATCCCGATGCTCGCGCAGAAGTACGGCATGACCGAGGACCAGGCGCAGGCCGCCGAGCGCAACCTCGGCGAGAACGCCGCCTCCGAGGGCCTCGCCTACCTCACCGAGGGCCGCGACCACGGCAACACCTTCGACATGCACCGCCTCCTCCACTTCGCGAAGGAGCAGGGCCGCCAGGACGAGCTGATCGGCCTCCTGTACCGGGCGAACTTCGCCGAGGAGCGGTCCGTCTTCGCCGACGCCGACGAGTATCTGACCGGCCTCGCCGCCGAGGCCGGTCTCGACGCCGACGAGGCCCGCGCCGTCCTCGCCGACCCCGCCCGGTACGCCGACGACGTGCGCGCCGACGAGCGCGAGGCCGCCGAGCTCGGCGCGAACGGCGTGCCCTTCTTCGTCCTCGACCGCAAGTACGGCGTCTCCGGCGCCCAGCCCGCCGAGGTCTTCGCCCAGGCCCTGGAGCAGGCGTGGGGCGGCCGCTCCCCGCTCCAGGTCATCGACAGCGGCGACGCCGAGGCGTGCGGCCCGGACGGATGCGCGGTCCCGCAGAACTGAGACACCGCGGGAGCAGCACTCAGCGCCGGGAGCAGCTCTTATAAGAGACGCTTAGGGATACTGCTCAACAACTCGCAATGGACCGATAGTTGGCGAGGCGGCACAGTGGACTCATGGAGACTCTCGATCACGCGCTCGTGCGCGCCGAGTTCGCACCCGTCACCACCTATCTGAACACCGCGAGCACCGGGCTGCTCCCGTCCCGCGCGGTGGCGGCCATGAGCGACGCGGTCGCCTCCGTCGCGGCCGGCCGGCCCGCCGACATGTTCGCGGACGTCGAGGCGGCCCGCGCCGCGTTCGCCCGGATCGCCGGCGTACCCGCCGACCGGGTGGCGGCCGGCGCCTCGGTCGCCGTCTACACCGGACTCATCGCCGCCTCGCTGCCGTCGGGCGCCGAGGTCCTCACCGCGCAGGACGACTTCAGCTCCACCGTGAACCCCTTCCACGTACGCGGCGACCTCAAGGTCCGCACCGCGCCCCTGGAAGGGGTCGCCGACGCGGTGCGCCCCGGCACGGCGCTGGTCGCCGTCAGCGCGGCCCAGTCCGCCGACGGACGCGTCGCCGAGCTGCCCGCGATCCGCGAGGCGGCCCGCGCCCACGGCGCCCGCACCTACATCGACTGCTCCCAGGCGGCCGGCTGGCTGCCCGTCGACGCGGACGCACAGGACTACACGTCCGCCGTCGCCTTCAAGTGGCTCCTGTGCCCGCGCGGCGTGACCTTCTTCGTCGTTCCCGAGGACCTGGGCTCACTCGGCGCGATCTTCGCGGGCTGGGTCGCGGGCGAGCGCCCGTGGGACAGCTGCTACGGACCCGTGGAGGAACTCGCGCACTCCGCACGGCGGTTCGACGAGAGCCCCAGCCTGTTCTCGTACGCGGGCGCGCGGCACTCCCTGGCGCTCGTCGAGGAACTCGGCGTCGACGTGATCCGCGCGCATGACCTCGCCCTGGCCGACCGCTTCCGCGCGGGCCTCGCCACGCTCGGCCACGCCCCCGTGCCCGCGCCCGGCTCGCCCGTGGTCTCCGTCCCGGGGCTCGGCGTACGGCAGCCGGAACTGAGCCGGGCCGGCATCGAGGTCTCCGACCGCGCGGGCAATCTGCGGGCGGCGTTCCACCTGTACAACACGGAGTCCGACGTCGACCGGCTCCTTGAGGCGCTCGGCGGCTGAGCCGTTCGGGCCGAGCGCTTGAGAGATTCAGACTGAGCCGCTCTGCCCGTGGGTCCGTTCCGGCCCCCGCCGCCCCCCCCGCAGCGGGGGCCGGGGCGGGCCCGCCCGCTGCGGTGAGCTCACTCGTCGACCGGGCCCGCCTCCGGGCAGCTCGCCGGGTCGGTGCACAGGTTCGCCTCGACCTTGGCCAGCAGTCGCAGGAGTTCGGTCCGTTCCTCCTCGTCGAGGCCGCGCAGCGTGTGGTCCTCCAGGTCGCCCCACTTGTGCTGCACGTCGCCGAGCAGGCCGCAGCTGGCGTCCGTGGTCTCCACGAGCACGGCCCGCCGGTCGCGCGGATCGGGGCACCGGCGTACATGGCCGGCCTGTTCGAGCCGCTGGAGCATCTTCGTCACCGTGGACGGGTCCAGGTCGACCGCCTTGATGAGCTCCGACTGACGCACGGGTCCCTTGTCCCACAGGTGCATCATCAGGAACTCCTGCCCCGGATAGAGGCCCAGCCCGCGCAGCAGCTTGCCCGCGGTGATCCGGTGCAGCCGCGCCACGCGGGAGAGCGCATGGCTGACGGGACCGCAGCGGGCGGCCTCGGGCAGGTGCTCACTACAAGGTGGCTCGTCCGTCATGGCGACTCCTGATCGGTTCCGGCCTCGCCGTGGAGTCCGGTCTCTCCACGGGGGTTCGGTCTCTTCACACAGAGATTACCTTGGTCGGCCAATGAATGGGTTACAGTGGCACACGGCTCGATTACTTGGCCGACCACATATTTGTCGGCACTGCCTTGCCTGCCCTTGGATGGAGTAGCCATGACCACCGCTTTCGACCCGATCGACCTCTCCGGCGTCCAGCTCGCCAACCGCATCGCCATGGCCCCGATGACCCGCAGCCGGGCCGGCGAGGGCGGCACCGCGACCGACCTGACCGCCGAGTACTACGCGCAGCGCGCCTCGGCCGGCCTGATCATCACCGAGGGCATCCAGCCGTCCGCCGTCGGGCAGGGGTACGCATGGACCCCGGGCCTGCACAGCGACGAGCAGATCGCCTCCTGGCGTAAGGTCACCGACGCCGTGCACGCCAAGGGCGGCACGATCTACGCGCAGATCATGCACGCGGGCCGGATCAGCCACCCGGTGCTGCTGCCCGAGGGTCAGAGCCCGGTCGCCCCGTCCCCGGTCGCCCCGGCGGGCCAGGGCTTCACGCACGAGGGCATGAAGGACTTCACCACGCCGCGGGCACTGACCGGCGACGAGATCCGCGCCACCGTCGCCGACTACGCCACCGCCGCCCGCAACGCGATCGAGGCCGGCTTCGACGGCGTCGAGCTGCACGGCGCCAACGGCTACCTCATCCACCAGTTCCTCGCGCCCAACACCAATCTGCGTGACGACGAGTGGGGCGGCAGCGTGGAGAACCGCATCCGTTTCGCCGTCGAGGTCGTCAAGGCCGTCGTCGCCGAGATCGGTGCCGAGCGGACCGGGCTGCGGATCTCGCCCGGGAACCCGTACAACTCCATCGAGGAGAGCGACCCGGAGCCGGTGTACACCGCGCTGGTCAAGGAGATCGAGCCGCTCGGCATCTCCTACCTGCACGTCCTCGAGAACTCCGACATCCGCGAGCTGACGCTGGCGCTGCGCAAGCAGTTCTCGGGCACCTTCGTCATCAACGTCCGCAGCGACGGGCCCACCGGGCACGGCGACCTCTCCGTGATCGAGGACGGCATCGCCGACATCATCACGTTCGGGGCGCTGTTCCTCGCCAACCCCGACCTTCCTGCCCGTCTGAAGACGCAGGGCCCGTACAACACCCCGGACCCGGCCACGTTCTTCGGCGGCGACGCGAAGGGCTACACGGACTACCCGGCGCTGACCGCCTGACCGCCTGACCGCCTCCGGATACGCGAGTCGGGGCGGCTCCCGACCGGAAGCCGCCCCGACTGCGCGTGTACGAAGGTCACTTCACCGGAGTGAAGTCCCGTGCGCCGATGAACTCGGGCCGCCGCACCGGAGCCGCGAACGGATCCACCGCGGCGTTCTCCACGCTGTTGAACACGATGAAGACGTTCGAGCGCGGGTACGGGGTGATGTTGTCCCCGGAGCCGTGCATGGCGTTGCAGTCGAACCACGTCGCCGAGCCCGCGCTGCCCGTGAACAGGCGGATGCCGTGCAGGTCGGCGAACTTGGTCAGCGCCTCGTCCGACGGCGTGCCCGCGTCCTGCATCTGGAGGGACTTCTTGTAGTTGTCCCGCGGCGTCTCGCCCGCGCAGCCCAGGAACGTCTTGTGCGACCCCGGCATGATCATCAAGCCGCCGTTGGTGTCGTAGTTCTCGGTCAGCGCGATCGAGACGGACACGGTCCGCATGTTCGGCAGGCCGTCCTCCGCGTGCCAGGTCTCGAAGTCCGAGTGCCAGTAGAAGCCGCTCGCCCCGAAGCCCGGCTTCACGTTGATCCGCGACTGGTGGACGTACACGTCCGAGCCGAGGATCTGCCGTGCCCGGCCCACGACCCGCTCGTCGTGCACCAGGTTCGCGAACACCTCGCTGATCCTGTGGACCTCGAAGACGGACCGCACGTCCTGCGACGTGGGCTCGACGATGGAACGCTCGTCGGCCTTGATCGCCGGATCCGTGATCAGCCGGTTCAACTCGGCCTGGTACGTGCCGATCTCGTCCGGACCGATCAGCTCCTCGATCGCGAGGAAGCCGTCCCGCTCGAAGCCCGCGAGGTCCGACTCGCGGATCGGACCGCGCGCGCCCGGCGGCGACCAGACGACGGGGTCGACGCGGGGCGTCGCCACTTCGGCGACACCACGGGTCGGGTAGAGGTCGGTACGTGTCACCGTGCTCATGGGGATCAGGCCTCCTCGGTCAGCAGCGGGTAGACGCCGTTCTCGTCGTGGTCCTCCCGTCCGGTCACGGGAGGATTGAACACGCACACGCAGCGGAAGTCGGTCTTGGGACGCAGGGTGTGGCGCTCATGGCCGTTCAGGAGGTACATCGTGCCCGGCTCGATCCAGTGCTTCTCGCCGGTCTCCCTGTTGGTGAGCTCGGCCTCGCCCTCGACGCACAGCACGGCCTCGATGTGGTTGGCGTACCACATGTCGGTCTCCGTGCCCGCGTAGAGGATCGTCTCGTGCAGTGAGAAGCCGACCTTCTCCTTGGCAAGGACGATGCGCTTGCTCTCCCAGGTGCCGGTCGCCGACTTCACGTGCCGGTCGGTGTTCTCGATCTCCTTGAACGAACGGACGATCACGGTGTTGCTGCCTTTCTGTTCTACGTGGTGAGGGGGTGCCTTCCCGCTTGAGCGGAAATCAGGCGGTCTCGCGCACCGCCCGGGTGAGCGTGCGCAGTCCCTCTTCCAGCTCCTCGGGCGTGATCGTCAGCGCCGGAAGCAGCTTGACGACCTCGCTCTCGGGGCCGGAGGTCTCGATGAGCAGACCGAGCTCGAAGGCGCGCTTGGCGACCTTGTTCGCCCGGTCCTTGTCGCGGAATTCCAGGCCCCACACCAGGCCGCGTCCGCGGTACTCGACGGTGTCGTCGCGAAACTCGTCGCGGAGCGCGCCGAGGGCCTCGTCGATCTGCTGGCCGCGGGCGAGCGTCTGCTTCTCCATGGCGGGGCCGTCGGTCCAGTACGTCTCCAGGGCGGCGGCGGCCGTCACGAACGCGGGGTTGTTGCCGCGGAACGTGCCGTTGTGCTCGCCCGGCTCCCAGACGTCGAGTTCCGGCTTGAACAGGCACAGGGACATGGGGAGCCCGTACCCGCTGATGGACTTCGAAACGGTCACGATGTCCGGGGTGATGCCCGCCTCCTCGAAGGAGAAGAACGCACCGGTGCGGCCGCAGCCCATCTGGATGTCGTCGACGATCAGGAGCATGTCCCAGCGCTCGCAGACATCGGCCAGCTTGCGCAGCCACTCCGAGCGGGCGACGTTGATGCCGCCCTCGCCCTGCACGGTCTCCACGATCACGGCGGCGGGCGTGTTCAGGCCCGAGCCGGAGTCCTCCAGGAGGCGCTCGAACCAGATGAAGTCCGGCGTCTGCCCGTCGAGGTAGTTGTCGAACGGCATCGGGGTGCCGTGCACCAGCGGTATGCCGGCGCCCGCGCGCTTGAAGGCGTTGCCGGTCACCGCGAGGGAGCCGAGCGACATGCCGTGGAAGGCGTTCGTGAACGACACGATCGACTCGCGGCCCTTGACCTTGCGGGCCAGCTTCAGCGCCGACTCGACGGCGTTGGTGCCCGTCGGGCCGGGGAACATGACCTTGTACGGCAGGTCACGCGGGCGCAGGATGATGTTCTGGAACGACTCCAGGAAGGCGCGCTTCGCCGTCGTCGACATGTCGAGCCCGTGCGTGACGCCGTCCCGCTCCAGGTAGTCGATCAGAGCGCGTTTGAGGACCGGGTTGTTGTGCCCGTAGTTGAGCGATCCCGCGCCTGCGAAGAAGTCGAGGTACTCGTGGCCGTCCTCGTCGAACATGCGGCTGCCCTGCGCCCGGTCGAAGACGGTGGGCCAACCGCGGCAGTAGCTGCGCACCTCCGACTCAAGGGTCTCGAAGACGCTCAGGTCCGGCTGGGTGATGGTCACAGCGAATCTCCTGGGAGATGGGGGTGGGGGTGGCGTGGAAGAGGTCGAGCGGTGGTGCGGTCTGCGGTCTTGCGCTGCAGAGAAGTGAGGGGGGACCGGTCGTGGGTCAGACGATCGGCCCGATGCGGTGGAGCACCTCGGGCTCGTGCCCGTCGTCCGGGAAGAGGCCCGCGTCGAACAGCACCGTCTGCGCGACCTGTGCGCCGTTGCGGCGCGCGAACGAGGCGAACAGGCGCTGCGAGGCCGTGTTGTCGGGCGAGATCGTCGTCTCGAGCACGGTCGTCGCCCGGTCGGCGGCGACCTTCGCCCAGAGCCCGTCGAGCAGTGCCCCGGCCAGACCGCGCCCCCGGTGCGCGTGGTCGACGGCCACCTGCCACACCACGAGGGTGCGTGGGTCGTCGGGCCGGATGTACCCGGTGATGAACCCGGCGACGGAGCCGGCGGAGTCCCGCGCCACGACGGACGTGGCGGCGAAGTCCCGGCACCACAGCAGGTAGCTGTACGAGGAGTTGAGGTCGAGCACCTTCGAGTCGCGGGCGATACGCCAGATTGCGGCTCCGTCGGCCACCTCGGGCCGGTCGATCCGCAAGCTCTCGGGCATTTCCAGGAATTGCGCGGTCATGTGAATTCAATTTACCGAGCAAGTTCTGGAAATGCATCGCGGGCAGGGGTTACGTAAACGCTGCTTCTGTGGTATCGCGCAGGCGGGGGCGCGCACGCAAAATCTGGGTGATATGTGTCGAGTTGACCGGGATGAAGTGCGCAAATCACCCTCGGTGTGGAGTGCGTCACAAGCTCGAAATCTGCGCGACATGCGTCCGGATTACGCCGTTTCCCGTTGTTGAAATCTTGGTGTTTACGTCCCCGGAAAGCGGGCAGAAGAATATGGGAAGCTGTGCTGAGAAAAGCGCGAGAATTGACTCGGAAAATAAAAGAAGGCGCCACTCCCATTGAAGGGGGCGGCGCCTCACTTTGTGAAGTCGCGGGACTACAGGAGCTACACCCAGGCCCCGGCGACGGCCCTGCGCGCGCCCTCCAGGTCCACCGGCGCGCCGGACCCCTCCATCTCGGCGAGCGCACCGCCGAGGGCCGCGAGCGAGGACTGCACGACGCCTCGGGTGGCCTGCGGGCCGTAGTGGTTGACGCGGATCATCTCCTTGGCGAGCGCCCCGCCCCCGGCCACCAGCGGCAGCACCGGGTCCACCGCCAGCGCCCGCGCGACCAGCTCCGAGGCGTCGATACCCGCCGGGGCGCGCAGCGTCGTCGCCACCGGCGCCGCGTCCCGTGCCTCGTACACGTACGGCTCGATACCGCCGCCCAGCGCGAGCGCGCCCGCCCGCGTGGCCGCGGCCGCACCGGCGTGACGGGCCATCAGGGCGTCGAGGCCCTCCGCCTCGATGCGCTCGACGCACGCCTCCAGGGCGAGCATCTCCAGCTGAGCCGGCGCGTGCAGCAGCGCCTTGCGCCCGCCGTCGATCCAGCGGTGCTTCCAGTCGAGCAGCGACAGGTAGGAGTGCCGCGGCGCCTGCGGGTTGGACTCCATCCGCTCCCACGCCCGCGCGCTGACGGACACCGCGGAGACGCCCGCCGGGCCGCCCATGGCCTTCTGCGCGCCGATCACGCACAGGTCCACGCCCCAGGCGTCGGGAAGGACCGGCTCGGCGGCGATCGAGGCCACTGCGTCCAGGTAGAAGAGCGCGCCGTGCTCCCGCACCACCTCGCCGATCTCGGCGACCGGGTTCGTGTTGCCCGTCGCGGCCTCCGCGTGCACGAGCGAGACGAAGTCGGTCCCGGGGTGCTCGGCGAGCGCGTCGCGCACCTGCTCGGCCGTCACGGCGGTGTGGAAGGGGACCGCCAGGTCGTGCACCGTCGCCCCGCTGTCCCGCAGCCAGTCGCCGAAGGTCTGGCCGTAGGGGCCCGTGACGATGTTCAGGGCCACGGTGCCGGGTCGGGCGGTGCCGCGGATCGCGCCCTCGAGGGGCAGCAGCGCCTCGCCCTGCATGATCACGACGTCCTGCGAGGTGTCGAGCAGCCCGGCCACGCGCCGCTCGATGGAGGC
Source organism: Streptomyces sp. NBC_00569 (assembly GCF_036345255.1). Taxonomy (NCBI): domain Bacteria; kingdom Bacillati; phylum Actinomycetota; class Actinomycetes; order Kitasatosporales; family Streptomycetaceae; genus Streptomyces; species Streptomyces sp. NBC_00569. Next base: position 7,405,481 of record NZ_CP107783.1, read on the forward strand.
GAAGTGCTCGGCGCTCAGGGGGGCCAGGTCAAGAAAAGGGTGGGTCACGATCGTGCTCTCTTCGCTCTCTTCGCTCACGTCGCCCGTGATCTTCGTTCACGAGTTCGTACGGCGGGCTGCCGTTCCGAGCGTACCCACCGGCCTCATAGGCTTCCGACATGAGTGAGCGCACGGTGCTGCACGTGAAGGGGCGGGTCCTCGTCGGTCCCGACGACGTCCGGGACGAGCTGTGGGTCGTCGGCGGACGGGTGACGTACGACCGGCCGGCCGGGCCCGGCCTCGACATCACCACCGTCGACGGGTGGGCCATGCCCGGACTCGTCGACGCGCACTGCCACGTCGGCCTGGACACGCACGGCCCGGTGCCGGCCGACGTCGCCGAGAAGCAGGCCCTCACCGACCGCGAGGCCGGCACGCTCCTGATCCGCGACGCGGGCTCCCCCTCGGACACCCGCTGGATCGACGACCGCGAGGACCTGCCCAGGATCATCCGGGCCGGGCGGCACATCGCCCGCACCCGCCGCTACATCCGCAACTACGCGCACGAGATCGAGCCGCCCGAGCTGGTCGCCTATGTGGCCCAGGAGGCGCGGCGCGGCGACGGCTGGGTGAAGCTGGTCGGCGACTGGATCGACCGGGACGCGGGCGACCTGACCGCGTGCTGGCCCCGCGAGGAGGTCGAGGCCGCCATCGCGCAGGCGCACCGGCTCGGCGCCCGCGTCACCGCCCACTGCTTCGCCGAGGACTCGCTGCGCGACCTCGTCGAGGCGGGCATCGACTGCATCGAGCACGCGACGGGCCTCACCGAGGACACCATCCCGCTGTTCGCCGAGCGCGGCGTCGCGATCGTCCCGACCCTCGTCAACATCGCCACGTTCCCGCAGATCGCCGCGGCCGGCGAGAGCAAGTTCCCCCGCTGGTCCGCCCATCTGAACCGTCTGTACGAGCGCCGCTACGACACCGTGCGAGCGGCGTACGACGCGGGGGTGCCGGTCTACGTCGGCACCGACGCCGGCGGCTCGCTCGCGCACGGACTGGTCGCCGGGGAGGTCGCCGAACTGCTCAAGGCCGGACTCCCGGCCGTGGACGCGCTCTCCGCGACGGCGTGGGGCGCCCGCGCCTGGCTCGGCCGCCCCGGCCTGGAGGAAGGCGCCTCGGCCGACCTCGTGGTCTACGAGTCGGACCCCCGCGCCGACGTACGGGTGCTGGCCTCGCCCCGGCGTGTGGTGCTGCGCGGCCGCATCGTGGGCTGAACCGGCCACGAGGGGACGCGGGTTGACGGAACGTGACGCCGCGGTCCGTCCGCTCGTTGCACACCACCGTGCGTGCCCGCGCGGCCGGCCGGCGCGTTCGACACGTACCGGTCAGCCGGGTGACAGCAGAGGGGCAGCAGAGGGAAAACAGAGGAACAGGCGAACAATCGAGCTCAAAGATTCGAAGACCAGCTCGGAAACCTCACTTTGGAGTGAACTCACGTCAGGTTGCCGCCCGTTCACTCTCGGTGCGTAAAGATTCCCTCCATCGAGGCCGACGGCGCACGCCCAGCGATGTCCCCCATGACAGGGCGGGACCGACGGCTCCATTTCTCTCGTGGGGGTCCCATCAGCATGCCCAGCACCACCTTCCGCACGCCCGGCCGCCGCCTCGCCGCGTCGGCCGCCGCCACGGCCCTTGCAGTCGCCCCGGCGCTGCTCGCCACGGCGGGCACCGCGCACGCGACGGGCGGCCACGGCGGCAAGTCGAGCGCCGTAGTCCTGCGCACCGACCTGAATGTCTCCCTGCTCAACAAGACCGTGAACGTCCCGCTCACGGCCACGCTCAACGAGGTGCAGGCCCCCGCCAGTGCCGACAAGACCGCCCTCACCGTCAAGCTCGACGGCGTCAACAGGGGGCGTCCGTTCAGCGTCCTGCGGGCCGACGTGGCCACGGCGAAGGCCACCGTCGACGACCACAAGGCGGAGGGGTACAGCAACCTCGCCCACGCCAAGGTCCACATCCCGGGCCTGCCGCTCCTCTCGCTCATCGAGGTCGGCCAGGTCACGTCGAAGGCGGTCTGCGAGACGGGCAAGCGGCCCGTCGCCGAGTCGAACGTCCTGGGCGGCGTCACGGTCCTCGGCAAGAAAGTGACCCTCTCGGCGGGCGGCACCACCGAGGTGAAGGTCCCGGGGGTGGGTGAGGTCCGGCTCGACCTCTCGAAGACGCACACCACATCCCGTACGGCTGCCGCCTCGGCGCTCGAACTGAAGGTGTCCGTCAACCCGCTCAAGCTCAACGTGGGGGAGGTGGAGGGCACGGTGACCCTCGCCGGCGCGGCCTGCGAGACGCCCACGGCGGCGCCCGCGCAGAAGCCTCCCGCCAAGCCGGCCGACGACGTGAAGCCGCAGGGCGGCGCCGCCGAGCCGATCGCCAAGCCCGCCGCCGAGCCCGCCGCCAAGGCGGACCTCGCGGAGACCGGGGGGAACTCGATGACGCCGTACATCGCGGGCGGTGCCATCGTGCTGCTGGTCGCCGGAGGCGGAGCCGTCGCCGTCGCCCGGCGCGGGCGCTCCTGACCCGAGCGCCCGAGGGGGACCGGAGGGGAGCGGGTGGGCGGGAGTCGGGGACTCCCGCCCACCCGCAAGTGTCCGTCAGGCGCTCGTCAGCGCCTGGTCGAGGGCCTGCAGGAACCGGCCCGTCGTCGCCCTGTCCCGCACCGCGAGACGCAGCCAGTCCGTGCCGAGACCCGGGAACGTGTCGCCGCGCCGCACCGCGAAACCCCGCTCCCGCAGCCGCGCGCGCAGCGCCGCCGCCCCAGGGGCCCGCACCAGTACGAACGGACCCTCCGCGGGACCCGCCACCGACACGCCCTCCGCCGCGAACTCCCCGAGCCCCGCCACCAGATGGGCCCGGTCGGCCGCGATCCGGTGCGCCGCGTGCGCCGCCTCCGCGAGGGCGCGCGGCGACACACACGCCTCGGCCGCGGCCAGCGCCGGCGTGGACACCGGCCACAGCGGCTGGGCCCGCTCCAGCTGCGCGACGGTGTCCGGCTCCGCCAGCACGTAGCCGATCCGCAGCCCCGCAAGACCCCACGTCTTCGTCAGGCTGCGCAGCACCACGAGCCCCGGCACGTCGCTCCGGCCCGCGAGGGCCTCCCGCTCCCCGGGGACCGCGTCCATGAACGCCTCGTCCACCACCAACACCCGCCCAGGGCGGGCCAGTTGAGCGATGAGCGCGGCCGGGTGCAGGACCGACGTCGGGTTCGTCGGATTGCCGATCACCACCAGATCCGCGTCCTCGGGCACGGCCGCCGGATCGAGCCGGAAACCGTCCTCCTCGCGCAGCAGTACCCGGTCCACGGCATGCCCCGCGTCCCGCAGTGCCGCCTCCGGCTCCGTGAACTGCGGGTGCACGACCGCCGGGTGACGGACCTTCAGGGCCCGGGCGAGCAGCACGAACGCCTCCGCCGCCCCCGCCGTGAGCAGCACTCGCTCCACGGGAAGCCCGTGCCGGCGGGCCACCGCCTCGCGGGCCGCCCGCCCGTCCGGATACGCGGCGAGCCCGCCGAGCGAGTCCGCGATGTGCTCGCGCAGCCACACCGGGGGAGTGTCCGCGCGGACGTTCACCGCGAGATCCGTGAGGTCCGCACCCGTGCCGCGGACCTCCGCGTCGCCGTGGTGGCGCAGATCGTGACCGTCGTCAGTGCGCATGCGAGTGGGAGTGCCCGTGACCGTGCGAGTGCCCGTGGCCGTGGTGGTCGCCGTCGTCGTCCGGGTGGAAGTGCGGCTGCTGCGGAAGCCCCACCTTGTCCTCGAACCCCGGCAGCGCGATCCGGTACACGCAGGTGTCGCAGTTCATCCGCAGATCGCCGCGGACGGCCTCCTCGTACCGCTCCATGACCAGGTCGATCAGCTCCGGCTCCGGGCCGATCACGTCGGCGGAGAGCACCTCGACGTCCGGGTGGGCCGAGGCCCAGCCCTCCGTCTGCTGCCGCACACGGTCCGGCAGGATCCCCGTGAACAGGAAGTACGGCAGAACGACGATGCGCCGCGCACCGAGCTTCACGCACCGGTCGAGGCCCGACGGCACGTCCGGCGCGGCCAGCGACACGAACGCCGTCTCCACGCCCGCGTAACCGCGGCCCTCCCACAGCAGACGCGCCGCCTTGTGCACCTCGGCGTTGGCGTCCGGGTCCGTCGAACCTCGGCCCACCAGCAGCACCGTCACATCGGCCCGGTCCGCCGGCGTGCGCGCGCCGCCGCCCAGCGCCTCGTCGAGACGCCGCTCGAGCACCTGGAGCAGCGACGGGTGCGGACCCAGCGGACGCCCGTACGTGTACGAGATGCCCGGGTGCCGCTCCTTCTCGCGGGCCAGCGCCGCCGGGATGTCGCCCTTGGCGTGCCCCGCCGACACCAGCATCAGCGGCACCGCCGCGAACCGGCGCACCCCGCGCTCCACGAGCTCGCCCACCGCCTCCGTGAGCGGCGGCGGCGACAGCTCGATGAAGCCGCCCGCCACGGGCAGGTCGGGACGGCGGCGGCCGAGCTCCCTGACGAAGTCGCGGAAGGCTTCGGCACCGGCCTCGTCGCGGGTGCCGTGTCCGGCGATGAGCAGAGCGGGCGGGGTGGTCACGAGGACTCCTTACGGGTGGTGCCGGTGGTGGTGTCGGAAGAGCCGGAAGTGGCAGTGGCGGCCGGCTGCTGCCAGCGGTAGCCGCGCGGGGTGACCATGCGGCCCGCGATCCGCCGCGTGGCCGTGTTGCCGACGGTCACGACGGTCATCATGTCGACCCAGGCCGGGTCGAGTTCGCCGAGCGTGGTCAGCCGGCTCGACTCGTCGACGCGGGACGCGTTGCGCACCACGCCCACGGGCGTACCCGGCTCGCGGTGCCCGGCGAGGATGCCGAGGGCCTTGGGCAGCTGCCAGTCACGGCCCCGGCTGCGCGGGTTGTAGAAGGTGACCACGATGTCCGCCTCCGCGGCGGCCCGCACCCGGCGCTCGATGACCTCCCACGGAGTGTGCAGGTCGGACAGGCTGATCGAGACATGGTCGTGGCCGAGCGGCGCGCCCAGGATCGCGGCCGCCGCGAGCGCGGCCGTCACGCCCGGTACGCCCACCACGTCGATGTCGTCGGACGCCTCGGCGAGCGCGGGCGACGCCATCGCGTACACGCCCGCGTCCCCGCTGCCGATCAGGGCGACGGCCTGCCCCTTGCGGGCCTCGGCGACCGCCGTGCGGGCCCGCTCCTCCTCGGCGCCGAGCCCGGACTCCAGGATCCGCGTGCCGGGCCGCAGCAGGTCCCGGATCTGGTCGACGTACTGATCGAGACCGACGAGGACGGACGCGGCGCGCAGCTCGTCGCGGGCGCGCGGAGTCACGAGGTCACGGGCGCCGGGGCCGAGTCCGACGACGGCGAGCCGGCCACGCGGCGCGGTGCGCACGACGGCGCACGTCGCCATCGCGGGCTTCCCGTCGGCGCGCACCGACTTCCGCTTCGGTACGAGGAGTTCACCGCCGGCGACCAGCGCGGCGGCCTCCGCCACGGAGGGCGTGCCGACGGCGTCGAGCGGCGCGTCGGACGGGTTCGGCACGGCGACGGCGGCGAGCGTCTCGGCGCCGTACGTCACGACGGGCACGCCCAGCTGCTCGGCGGCCGCGACGATACCCGGCTCACCGGCCTTGGCGTCGACGGTCGCGAGCCGCGCAACGGACAGCGGCGAGAGCCCCGCGTCCCGCAGGGCGTCGCGCACGAGCCCGAGCACCTCGTCCGCGGGCGCGCCCTTGCTGGCGCCGACCCCCACGACGAGGGACGGGGGCCGCACGACGACCTCGCGGTCGGCGGGCTCCACGGCGCGGTCGCTGACGCGGATCGCGTGCGCGGCCGCCCGGCCGGGAGCGACATTCCCCGGAAGCGCGGGCAGCGGGTACGCCGACTCGGCGTGCAGAGCGACCGGTTCACCGTCGAGGACCGCCCGGGTGACCCCGGCGACGTCGCCCTCCACGGGCAGGCCGAGCGTGTCGAGCCCGGGCACGCCCACGGCGTCCGTCGCCGTGGTCACCACCGGCTCGGCCTCCAGAACGACGGCCACCTCACGCGCGAGCGCGTTCGCCCCGCCCTCGTGCCCCCCGAGCAGCGACACCGCGAAGCGCCCGGCCTCGTCGACGCACACCACGCCCGGGTCCACGTGCTTGTCCCGCAGCAGCGGCGCGACGAGCCGGACCACGGCCCCTGTCGCCAGGAAGCACACCACCTGCTCGCACTCCGTGAACGCGCGCCGCACGGCGTCCCCCACGGAACCCTCGTACACCCGCGTACGCGACGGCCACGCCGACGCGAGCCGGTCGCGGGCCACCGCCCCAGCCGCCGTGGCGGAAATCAGGCCGATCACTCAACTACTCCTTCGCTCAAGGAAGTCCAGGGAAGTGGCGCCCTGCGTATCGGGCCGTACGCCCCACACCAGGAACACCGGGTTGGCCGCGGCGAGCCGCGACACGTCGCCCGGCAGCGGCGCGAGCCGGGACGACTGCAGCAGCACCCCGTCGCTGACGAACCCGGCCGCGCCCAGTGCGTCCCGCACCGCGCCCACCCGGTCCACCGCCGCCACCGAGACCACCACGGACCGCCGCGTGCGTCGCGCGCACGCCGTCACGATCGCGGTCAGCTCACGTCCGCCCCCGCCGATGAACACCGCGTCGGGATCGGCGAGATCGGACAGGACGGTGGGCGCCGCGCCGTGCACGACGCGTACGTCGACACCGTGGGCGGCGGCGTTGTCCCGGATCCGGGCCACGCCGTCCACGGTCCTCTCGACGGCCACGGCGGCGGCGCCGAACCGCGCGCACTCCACGGCGACCGAGCCGGACCCCGCCCCGACGTCCCACACCAGGTCGCCCGGGCGCGGCCCGAGCCGCGCGAGCGCGAGCGCCCGCACCTCGAACTTGGTGATCATCGAGTCGCGGTGTGCGAACTCGCTCTCGTCCAGGGCCCATCGGGCCGGCGGGCGGCCGGGACCGGCGAGGGTGCGCACCGGTGCGAGCACCCGCTTCTCGTCCAGGCAGAGGATCACGCTCACCGCGTCGCCCCAGTCACGGGCTGCGGCCTCCGACGGCGTGACCCGCTCAAGACTCTCGTGCTCGGGGTCGCCGAGACGGGACGCGACGACGAGGACGCGGTCGGCGCCGAAGTGCGTGAGTTCGGCGCCCAGCTCGGCAGGGCCCGCGCCGGGACCCGTGAGCACGGCGGTCTTCGGGTACGCGCGGCACACGTTGACCGCGGTCCGAAGGTCACGGCCGTGCGCGCTCACCACCGCCGCGTCGTCCCACGGAAGGCCGGCGCGCGCGAACGCCGTCGCCACGGACGACACCCCCGGCCGCACGTCGAGCGCCGCGGGTCCGAACCGCTCGGCGAGGGCCCGCACGATCCCGAAGAACCCGGGATCGCCGGACGCCAGCACCGCGACGTCCCGGCCCTTCTCGATGTACCGCTCGACCGCGTCCAGCGCCGGAGCCAGCGGCCCGAGCACGACCCGCTCCGCCCCGGGAGCCAGCAACGCCTCGGCCGCGTCGAGATGACGCCGCCCGCCGACGGCCACGGCGGCGGACGACAGGGCCGGATCCGGGGACAGCGGCGCCCCCGTCCCCGTACCGAAGACCGTGATCACGACTGGGCCTGCGCCGATTTCCCGGCCCGCAGCGCCGCCCGCGCCTCGGGGTCGGCCTTGCGGAAACCGTGGAAGTGGCCCGGGTGGTACAGGTGCGAACGCGTGCCCTCCGCGTCCAGCGCCGGGCCGACCAGGAACAGCGTGTGCTTCCACAGCTTGTGCTGCTTCACGGTCTCCTCCAGCGTGCTGATCGTGCACTTCACGATCAGTTCCTCCGGCCAGGTCGCCTGGTACGCGACGACGACCGGCGTCGACGTCGGGTAGCCGCCCTCCAGAAGCTCACGCACCAACTGGCCGCTGCGCGCCGCCGAAAGGAACAGCGCCATCGTCGTGCCGTGCCGCGCGAACTCCCGTACTTCCTCGCCGGGAGGCATCGGCGTCTTGCCGCCGCCGAGCCGCGTCAGGATCACGGACTGCGCGACCTCGGGGATCGTCAGCTCGCGCTGCGCGAGCGCGGCCACCGCCGAGAACGACGAGACACCCGGGATCACCTCCGTCGCGATGCCGAGCCGCGCGCACCGGTCGACCTGTTCCTGCGTGCCGCCCCACAGCGCCGGGTCCCCGGAGTGGATGCGCGCGACCCGCAGACCGTCGCGGTGCGCCCGCTCGTACACGGCGACGACGTCCTCCAGCGACATCGTCGCCGAGTCCAGGATCTCCGCGCCCTCGCGCGCGTGGTCGAGGACCTCCTCCTGCACCAGGCTGGCCGCCCAGATGACGACATCGGCGTCCGCGATGGCGCGCGCGGCGCGGAACGTGAGCAGATCGGCGGCGCCGGGCCCGGCACCGACGAAGGTCACCTTGCCGGTGGTTGCTTCGGGCATGACTGGGGTCCTCTCGGGGATGCAGCGTGGGGTCGATCGGAGATCGGTCGTACGCGGTTCGGTCGTACGGAGGTACGGGAGCGGTATCGGACGGGTCGGAAGGTGCGGCTCAGCCGGTCCCGGGCGTGCGTGGCCGGTGCCGATCCGCTAGCAAGGGACCATGGCCGTCCTCGTCGCCCTTGGCTCGTTCGTGATGACACTCGTCGGCGGCTGGACCGCCCACCACGTCACCGACCGCCGCCACTTGGTGCTCGGATTCGCCGGCGGCCTGATGCTCGGCGTGGTCGGTTTCGACCTGCTCCCGGAAGCCCTGCACGGCGCCGGCAACGAGATCTACGGCGTGCCCGCCGCGCTGCTCCTGTTCGTCGCGGGCTTCCTCGTCGCCCACATCGTCGAGCGGCTGCTCGCGATGCGCCAGGCCGCGCACGGGGCGCAGGAGGGTGCGGAGCAGGTGCCCCAGGTCGGCCTCGGCGCCGCCTCCGCGATGGTCGGGCACAGCGTCGCGGACGGCGTCGCGATCGGCGCCTCGTTCCAGGTGAGCAGCACCATGGGGTACACCGTCGCGCTCGCCGTGATCACGCACGACTTCGCCGACGGCTTCAACACGTACACGATCACGCGCACCTATGGGAACGCCCGTCGCAAGGCACTCGCGATGGTCGGCGCGGACGCGCTCGCCCCGGTGGTGGGCGCCGCGTCGACGCTGCTGTTCACCATCCCGGCGCAGGCCCTCGCCTGCTACCTCGGGTTCTTCGGTGGCGTTCTGCTGTACATCGCGGCCGCGGAGATCCTGCCCGAGGCCGGCCACCACCACCCGGCGCGCTCCACGCTCCTGTGCACGATCGCGGGCGCCGCCCTGATGTGGCTGGTGATCGGCACGGCGGGGGAGTAGCGCCGGTCCCGCCCCCCGGCGGGTCACAGTTTGCCGCCCCGTCCGCCGTCGCGCCGCGCGGGCGCGATCAGCGTCGACAGGTACGGCAGCGCGGCGTCGGCACCCAGTTCGGCGGCGGGCCTGATGGACTCCTCGGGCAGCCCGAGCGCGGACCCCCACACGGCGTCCTGCGTCCGCCCCGTCTCGCGCAGCGCCGCGGCGACCTCGCCGGCGAGCCGCCCGAACTTGTACGCGACGACGGTGCCGGGCCCCGCGAGCGCCTCCTTGAGCACGGCCGAACCGGCGGTGACCGGCACGAGCGTCAGCGGCTCGGTGCCCTCGGTGAGCACGGCGCCGGAACGCGCGGCGAGATCCTGCATGGCGGTGATGCCCGGCACGGTCTCGACGACGGTCCCCGGCACGAGCTCCCCGACGGTCAGGGCGAGATACGTGAACGTGGAGTACACGTTCGGGTCGCCGATCGTCGCGAACGCGACGGAGCCGTTCTCCCGCAGGAGCGCCGCGACCCGCTCGCCGGCCGCGTCCCAGGCCGCCTCGCGCCGGGCCCGGTCGGAGCGCTCGTTGAGCGCGAAGACGACGCGGACGACCTTGTCGGCGGGCACGTAGTGCAGGACGGTCGCCTCGGCGCGGCCGGGCTCGCCGCCATCGGTCCCGTCGGCAGCGGCCATCACCGGTACGACGACGACGGCGGCCTCGCGCAGGGCGTTGACGCCCTTCACGGTCACGAGCTCGGGGTCACCGGGACCCACGCCGACGCCGGTCAGCCGGTGCGTGGTGGTGTCGGTCATGACGGGGTGACTCCTTCGGTTGCCCGCGCGACTTCGGTTGCCTGCGCGACGATGCGCCGCGCCGCCTGGGGCACGGAGGCCCAGTGCACATGCAGATACGAGGCGTGCACCCCGCCCTGCACAAACCCTTCGACGCGCCGCTCGGGACGCGTGATGCCCCACGCGGGGGTGGTGCCGGCCCCGGGCTCGACGACGGTGCGATGGAACTCGTGGCCGCGCACCCGCGTCCCGTTCGCGGCCAGCACGCTGTCGGACACGGCCACGGCGTCCCGGTACCCGAGCGTCAGCCGCTCCGACATCCGCGCGTCGGCGTCCAGGACCCCGCACATGGGCTGCCCGTCCAGGGAGCGCGCCAGATACAGCAGCCCCGCACACTCGGCGACGACGGGCGCCCCGGACCGGGCGAGCTCACCGACGGCCTTGCGCAGCGGTTCATTGGCGGACAGCTCGGAGGCGTACATCTCCGGAAAACCCCCACCGATGACCAACGCCCCTGTGCCGTCCGGGAGCTGCTCGTCCCGGAGCGGGTCGAAGTTCACGACCTCGGCCCCGGCGGCGGCAAGCAGCTCACTGTGCTCGGCATAGGAGAAGGTGAAGGCGGGCCCACCGGCCACGGCGACGCGAGGCCCGCCCCGCCTGCGGTCCGGCGATTCCGGCGCGTCCGGCTCCCAAGCCGCACCCGCCGACGACGGAGCACTGCGCGCCACGGCGTACAGCGCGTCCAGGTCACACCCGACCCGCACCAACTCGGCCATCGCGGCAACAGCCGCGACCGCCTCGGCCCCCCGCTCGGCCACCGGCACGAGGCCCAGGTGCCGTGAGGGAGTCACCACGTCCGCACCCCGGCGCAAGGCGCCGAACACCGGCACCCCCGACTCGTCCAGCGCCTCCCGCAGGATCGCCTCGTGCCGGTCGGACCCGACCTTGTTGAGGATCACCCCGGCGAGCCGCACCTCAGGATCGAACGACGCGAAACCGTGCACGAGCGCGGCCACGGACCGGGCCTGCGACGACGCGTCGACAACCAGCACGACCGGCGCGCGAAGGAGTTTCGCGACGTGCGCGGTCGACGCCAGCTCCCCCTGACCGGAGGCCCCGTCGAAGAGCCCCATCACGCCCTCGACGACGGCGAGATCGCACCCCCGCGCCCCGTGCGCGAAGAGCGGCGCCACGAGCTCGGGCCCGCACAGGTACGCGTCGAGATTGCGACCCGGGCGCCCCGTGGCCAGGGCGTGGTACCCGGGGTCGATGTAGTCGGGCCCGACCTTGTGCGGCGACACGGCGAGCCCGCGCCCGGCGAACGCCGCCATCAGACCCGTCGCGACGGTCGTCTTGCCGCTGCCCGACGAGGGCGCGGCAATGACGAGCCGAGGCACGGACGTACTCACCACTCGATGCCCCTCTGGCCCTTCTGGCCCGCGTCCATCGGGTGCTTGACCTTGGACATGTCGGTGACCAGGTCCGCGAAGTCCACCAGCTTCTCGGGGGCGTTGCGCCCGGTGATCACGACGTGCTGGGTCCCGGGCCGGTCCCGCAGCACGGAGATGACCTCGTCCGTGTCGATCCAGCCCCAGTGCATCGGGTAGGCGAACTCGTCGAGCACGTACAGCCGGTACGTCTCGGCGGCGAGGTCGCGCTTGACCTGCTCCCAGCCCTCGCGGGCCTTCTCCTCGTTGTCCATCTGCGCGTCGCGCTGGACCCAGGACCAGCCCTCACCCATCTTGTGCCAGTCGACGGTCCCGCCCTCGCCGCTCGCGCCGAGGACCCGCAGCGCGTTCTCCTCGCCGACCTTCCACTTCGCCGACTTGACGAACTGGAACACCCCGATCGGCCAGCCCTGGTTCCAGGCGCGCAGGGCGAGCCCGAAAGCCGCCGTCGACTTGCCCTTGCCGATGCCGGTGTGGACGACGACGAGCGGCCGGTTGCGCCGCTGCCGCGTCGTGAGTCCGTCGTCCGGCACGACGCTCGGCTGTCCCTGAGGCATTACGCGACCCTCCTGCTGTTCGACTGCGGCCCCTGCATCTGTCGGACCTCCTTCACGAGCCCGGCGATCGACTCGGCCCGCAACTCGTCGAGCGTCACCGCCGTCCCGCCCAGCTCGCCCGCCAGCTGACCGGCGAGCCCGAGCCGCACCGGACCCGACTCGCAGTCCACGACGACCGACGCCGTTCCCTCGGCGGCGAGCAGCCGCGCCGCCCGCCCCGCGAGCGCCACCGGCTCCGGCCCGCCCGTCGCACGCCCGTCGGTCACCACGACGACGAGCGGCCGGCGTGCCGGGTCCCGCAGCCGCTCCACGCGCAGCACGTCGTGCGCCTTGAGGAGCCCCGCGGACAGCGGCGTACGTCCACCGGTGGGCAGCGACTCCAGCCGTACGGCTGCCGCGTCCACGGAGGACGTCGGCGGGAGCGCCACATCGGCCGAGGAGCCGCGGAACGTCACGAGCCCCACCTTGTCCCGCCGCTGGTACGCGTCGAGGAGCAGCGACAGGACAGCGCCCTTCACGGCGCTCATCCGCTGCCGCGCCGCCATCGATCCCGAGGCGTCGACCACGAACAGCACGAGGTTGCCCTCGCGGCCCTCCCTGGTCGCCTGCCGCAGATCGTCACGCCGCACCACGAGCCCAGGACCGGAACGCCCCCGCGCCCGCTGGTGCGGGGCCGCGGCCTGCACGGTCGCCGCCAGGTGCAGCTTGGTCAGCGCGCCGCGGGGACGCCGCGCACCCGTCGTACGCCCGTGTTCCGTGCGGGCCCGCGAGCGCCGCCCGGCGGCACCCTCACCGAGTCCGGGCACGCTCAGCATCTTCGTGCGGAAGGGTTCGGAGGCCTGTGCGGCCGCCTGCTCGCCGCCGCCCGCGGGAGCCTTCTGCTCGCCGCTGTCGGAGGGCTCGCCCTGCGCGGGGATGTCGGCGGCCCGGTCGCCGCCCGTGTCGGGGCCGTTGCCCTCGGGCGCGTCCTGCGGCGGCTGCCCGCCACCGCCGCCGGGGCCGTCCCCACCGCCGTCACCGTCACCGTCAGGATCGGGCTCGTCGTCCTGTCCGCCGAACTCCTCAAGAGTGTCGTCGAGCTTGTCCTCGTCGAGCCCCGGCGCGTCGAACGGGTTGCGGCGCCTGCGGTGCGGCAGCGCCAGGAGCGCGGCCTGCCGCACATCCTCGGCCAGCACGTCCGTGCGTCCCGCCCACGCGGCGAGCGCCGTCGCCGTACGCGCCATCACGATGTCCGCGCGCATGCCGTCGACCTCGAACGCGGCGCACGTCGCGGCGATCTGGCGCAGCGCCGCGTCACCGAGCCGCACCGAGGGCAGCAGGTCACGGGCCGCGACGATCCGCGCCCGTACGGCGGACTCCTCCTGCTCCCACTTCCCGGCGAAGCCCTCCGGGTCGTCATCGTAGGCGAGGCGCCGCTTGACGACCTCGACGCGCTGGTCGGGCTCGCGGGAGGCGGCGACCTCCACGGTGAGCCCGAACCGGTCGAGCAACTGCGGCCGCAGCTCGCCCTCTTCGGGGTTCATGGTGCCGACCAGCAGGAAGCGCGCGGCATGCCGCACGGAGACGCCCTCACGCTCCACGTACGAGGCGCCCATCGCGGCCGCGTCGAGCAGCAGGTCCACCAAGTGGTCGTGCAGCAGGTTCACTTCGTCGACGTACAGGATCCCGCGGTGCGCGTCGGCGAGGAGTCCCGGCTCGAAGGCCTTGACGCCCTCGGCGAGCGCCCGCTCGATGTCGAGCGCGCCGACGAGCCGGTCCTCGGACGCGCCGACGGGCAGCTCGACCATGCGGGCGGCACGCGAGGTGCCGGGTCCGGTCTCGTGCGGCCCGTCCGGGCACGCCGGGTCCGGGGCGCCGGGCGCACACGAGAACCGGCACCCGGCGACGACCTCGACCTGCGGCACGAGCGCCGAAAGAGCGCGTACGGCCGTCGACTTGGCCGTGCCCTTCTCGCCGCGCACGAGCACACCGCCGACGGCGGGGCTGACCGCGTTCAGCAGCAGGGCAAGACGCAGGTCGTCCTGCCCGACGAGCGCGGTGAACGGATAGGGGGTACTCACTGGTCGTCGCCCTCCAAGTCGCCCTCAAGTTCCAGATACGTGGCCCGCAGCCGCTCCAGCGTCTGCGCGTCCGGCTCGGCCCACAGCCCGCGCTCGGCCGCTTCGAGCAGCCGCTCGGTGATGCCGCGCAGGGCCCACGGGTTGGACTTCTTCATGAAGTCCTGGTTCTCCGCGTCGAAGACGTACTCGGCCGACAGCTTCTCGTACATCCAGTCGTCGACCACGCCGGCCGTCGCGTCGTACCCGAAGAGGTAGTCGACGGTGGCGGCCATCTCGAAGGCGCCCTTGTAGCCGTGGCGGCGCATCGCGGCCATCCAGCGCGGGTTGACCACACGCGCCCGGAACACCCGGTGGGTCTCCTCGCCGAGCGTGCGCGTCTTCACCTGGTCGGGCACGGCGGAGTCGCCGACGTACGCCTCGGGGGAGGCCCCCGTCAGATGCCGCACCATGGCGACCATGCCGCCGTGGTACTGGAAGTAGTCGTCGGCGTCGACGAGGTCGTGCTCGCGGGTGTCGACGTTCTTCGCCGCCACGTTGATGCGCCGGAACGCCGTCTCCATGTCGCCGCGCGCGGCCCGGCCGTCGAGCCCGCGCCCGTACGCGTAGCCGCCCCACACCGCGTACACCTCGGCGAGGTCCGCGTCGGACTGCCAGTTGCGGGCGTCGATCAGCGGCAGCAGACCCGCTCCGTACGCACCCGGCTTCGACCCGAAGATCCGGGCCGTGGCCCGCCGCCTGTCGCCGTGCTCGACGGCGTCCTCCTCGACATGTGCCCGCAAATAGTTCTGCTCGGGGCTCTCGTCGAGCGCGGCGACGGCCTGCACGGCGTCGTCGATCAGACCGACGACGTGCGGGAAGGCGTCACGGAAGAAGCCGGAGATACGGACCGTCACATCGATGCGCGGGCGCCCGAGTTCGGCGGGCGGCACGACCTCGAAGCCGGTGACACGGCGCGAGGCGTCGTCCCACACCGGGCGGCAGCCGAGCAGCGCGAGGATCTCGGCGATGTCGTCGCCCTGCGTACGCATCGCGGAGGTGCCCCACACCGTCAGGCCGACCGACCTGGGGTACTCGCCCGTGTCGGCGAGGTAGCGCGCCACCAGCGAGTCGGCGAGCGCCTGCCCGACCTCCCAGCTCAGCCGCGACGGAATCGCCTTCGGGTCGACGGAGTAGAAGTTGCGGCCCGTCGGCAGCACGTTGACCAGGCCGCGCGTCGGCGACCCGGACGGCCCCGCGGGCACGTATCCGCCGTCGAGCGCACGCAGGATGTGCCCGATCTCGTCCGTGGTGCGCGCGAGCCGGGGCACGACCTCACGGCACGCGAACTCCAACACCGCGACGGCGTCGGGGAGTTCGGTCCCGACGACGTCCCGGACGAGCGCGGGGACGGCCGCGGCGTCCCAGCCGCGCTCCTCCATGCCCTCGGCCGCGCGCCGGCACAGCTGCTCCAGGAGGTCGATCGCGTCGGCGGCGCTGCGGGCGGGACCGTCTACGAGGTCCGTCAGCCCGTCCGGCACCTTCACCGGCGCGCCGGGCTCACCGAGCAGCTCCTTCTCCACCAGGCCGAAGTGCTCGGCCAGGCAGGCCCGCAGGCCGGGCAGCGCGTTCGCCGTGCCGCCCCACACCTGCGAGGCGCGCAGCACGGCGAGTACGAGGTTCACGCGCGGCTCGCCGACCGGACCGCCGCCCAGGATGTGCAGACCGTCACGGATCTGCACGTCCTTGATCTCGCACAGATAGCCGTCGATGTGCATCACGAACTCGTCGAAGTCACCGTCGTCCGGCTGCTCGTCGACATGCAGGTCGTGGTGGAGCTCGGCGGCCTTCACCAGCGTCCAGATCTGGGCGCGCACGGCCGGGGCCTTCGTCGGGTCCAGGTCGGAGACGAGCGCGTACTCGTCGAGGAGCTGCTCCAGCTTTGCCAGGTCGCCGTACGTGTCGGCGCGGGCCATCGGCGGGACCAGGTGGTCGACGACCGTGGCGTGCCCGCGGCGCTTGGCCTGCGTGCCCTCGCCCGGGTCGTTCACGATGAACGGGTAGATCAGCGGCAGCTCGCCGAGGACCGCGTCGGGCGCACAACTCCCGCTCAGACCGAGGCCCTTGCCGGGCAGCCACTCCATCGTGCCGTGCTTGCCCATGTGGATGACGGCGTCCGCACCGAAACTGTTCTCCAGCCAGCGGTACGCGGCCATGTAGTGGTGCGACGGCGGCATGTCCGGGTCGTGGTAGATCGCGATGGGGTTCTCCCCGAAGCCGCGCGGCGGCTGGATCATCACGACGACGTTGCCGAACTGAAGGGACGCGAGCACGATGTCGTCGCCGTCGACATAGAGGGAGCCCGGCGGCTCGCCCCACGCCTCCAGCATCCCGTCGCGCAGCTCGGGCGCCAGCTTGTCGAACCAGGCGCGGTAGTCGGCGAGCGGCACCCGCGCGGGCGCCGACGCCAGCTGGTCCTCGGTGAGCCACTCCACGTCGTGGCCGCCCGCCTCGATGAGGCGGTGGATCAGCTCGTCCCCGTTGTCCGGGTAGCCGTCGACGCCGTAACCGGCCTCGCGCAGCGCGTCCAGGACGCGGACGGCGGAGGCGGGCGTGTCGAGACCGACCGCGTTGCCGACCCGCGAGTGCTTGGTCGGGTAGGCGGTGAAGACGACGGCGAGCTTCTTCTCGGCGTTCGGCTTGTGGCCGAGACGGGCGTGGCGCACGGCGATCCCCGCGACGCGCGCGGCCCGCTCGGGGTCGGCCGTGTACACGGGGACGCCGTCGGGGCCCTCCTCCTTGAAGGAGAACGGCACGGTCACGATCCGGCCGTCGAACTCGGGGATCGCGACCTGCATGGCCGCGTCCATCGGCGACAGGGCGGCGTCCGACGCCTCCCAGGCCGCCTTCGACGACGTCAGGCAGAGACCTTGCAGGACGGGGATGTCGAGGTCGGCGAGCGCGCCGATGTCCCAGGCCTCCTCGTCGCCGCCCGCGGACGCCTGCGAGGCATGTGTACCGCCCGCCGCGAGCACGGTCGCGACCAGCGTGTCGGCCTCGCCGAGGAGCTCGTACAGGCCGGAGTCGGCGCCGCGCAGCGAACCGCAGTACACCGGAAGGGAGTTGACGCCGCGCGCCTCGATCGCGTCGCACAGAGTGTCCACGAACGCGGTGTTCCCGGACAGCTCGTGGGCGCGGTAGAAGAGCACACCGACCGTCGGGCGGCCCTCGACGCGCGCACGGCGGCCGTGCACCCCGTACTCGGGCATCTTCTGCGGTTCGGCGCTGTGCCGCTCCTGCGTGCTCCCGGCCCGGCCGTGCCCGCCCCGCAGCACGTCCTGGACGAGGAAGCGGGCCAGCTCGACGAGGTTGCCCGGTCCGCCCTCGACGAGGTAGCGCAGCGCCTCGGCCACGGCGCCCGCGTGCACGGTCGACTCGGCCATCAGCTCCGCGTCCGGGACGCTCTCGCCGCCGAGCAGGACCGTCGGCACGCCGGACGCCTTCAGCGCCGCGAGCCCGTCCTCCCAGGCGCGCTTGCCGCCGAGGAGCCGTACGACGGCGATGTCGACGCCGTCGAGCAGCTCCGGCAGTTCGCTCTGCACGTCGACGCGGGTCGGGTTCCCGATCCGGTAGGGGGCGCCGGAGGCCCGGGCCGCCAGCAGATCGGTGTCTGCGGTCGACAACAACAACACTGTGCTCATGCGGGCGCTCCCGGTGGAATGAAAGGCAGTCCTGACGGAGCGCCGGACTCGATGAGCCGCCACAGCGCGTCCGTGTCCGCGTGTTCTTCGATCAGATCGCCGAGCCGGTCGAGCTGCTCCTCGCGCAGCGCGCCGAACGACGTGTCGGGCGCCGGCACGAAACGGCGGCCCGCGGCGGCCGCGACCTCGCGCAGGAACGCCCGGCGGAAGCCGTCCGCCTCCAGCGAGCCGTGCCAGTGCGTGCCCCAGACGGAGCCGACGCGGCACCCGTCCAGACTGTGTCCTCCGCCATCGGAGATGAACACCTCGCCGCCCTTGACGTCGGCGACCCCGTGATGGATCTCGTAGCCCTCGACGTGCTCGCCGAGCGCCTCGCCGACGGGCCGGGCGAGGGTCTTCTCACGCTCGAACCGCACCCGTACGGGCAGCAGTCCGAGACCGTCCACGGCGCCCGCGCGGGACTCGACGTCGTCCTCGATGCGCTCGCCGAGCACCTGGTAACCGCCGCAGATCCCGAGGACCGGGCGCCCCTCGGCGGCCCGGCGCACGAGGGCGTCGGCGAGGCCGCGCTCGCGCAGCCACTGAAGTGCCTTGACGGTGCCGCGCGTTCCCGGCAGGACGACCAGGTCCGCGTCGACGAGCTCCTCGGCCCGGTCGACGAACCGCACGACGACGCCCGGCTCCGCGGCCAGCGCGTCCACGTCGGTGAAGTTCGACATCAGCGGCACGGCGCACACGGCGACGCGCAGCACGTCCTCGCCGACGGGCGCCGTGGTCTGTGACTCGCGCACGGAGCCGCGCAGCGACACGCGCAGCCCGTCCTCCTCGTCGATGCCGAGTCCGTGCTGGAAGGGGAGCACTCCGTACGTGGCCCGTCCGGTCAGGTCCTTGAGCATGTCGAGGCCGGGCTCGAGCAGGGAGACGTCCCCGCGGAACTTGTTCACCAGATAGCCGGCCAGCAGCTCCTGGTCCTCGGGCGCGAGCAGCGCCGTCGTGCCGAAGAACGACGCGAAGACGCCGCCGCGGTCGATGTCGCCGACCACGAGCACGGGCAGCCGCGCGGCCCGCGCGATCCCCATGTTGACGATGTCGGTGCGGCGCAGGTTGATCTCGGCGGGAGAGCCCGCCCCTTCACAGATCACGGCGTCATAGCTGCCCCGGAGTTCCTCCAGGCATCCCACGACGGTGTCCAGGAGCGCGGCCTGCCGCCCCCCGTGGTAACCACGGGCGCTCAACTCGCCCACCGGCCTGCCCATGAGCACCACCTGGCTGCTCCGGTCACTGCCCGGCTTCAGCAGTACGGGGTTCATCAGGGCGCTCGGCTCGACGCGGGCGGCCTGCGCCTGCATGGCCTGCGCACGGCCGATCTCGGCGCCCTCGCGCGTCACGAAGGAGTTGAGGGACATGTTCTGTCCCTTGAACGGCGCGACCTTCACCCCCTGGCGCACCAGCCACCGGCAGATGCCGGCGGTGACGACGCTCTTCCCGGCATCGGACGTGGTCCCTGCCACCAGCAGTCCGCCACCACTCACGACTTCCCCCTCCGCAACAGTGCCCGCCCGGCGACACACACGCCGAGGGCCAGCCAGCTCACGCGCCGCGAGAGCCGCGCCGCCCGCTCGACGTCGGCGGTCTCCACGGACCGGCCCGACGCGTTCAGCACGGGCCGGTTCTCGACCCGCCCGCCGTACGACAACGTGCCCCCGAGCCGCACCCCGAGCGCCCCCGCGAACGAGGCCTCGACGACACCGGCGTTGGGGCTCGGGTGCAGCCGCGCGTCCTCGCGCCACGCGGTGAGCGCGCCGCGCGGACGGCCGCCCGCGACCGCGGCGAGCACGCCGGTCAGCCGCGCCCCCGGCCAGCCGGCCACGTCGTCGAGGCGCGCGGACGCCCAGCCGTAACGGCGGTACCTGGCCGACTTGTGCCCGACCATGGCGTCCAGGGTGTTCACGGCGCGGAAGGCGACGAGCCCGGGGACCCCGGCGACGGCGCCCCACACGAGCGCGCCCACGACGGCGTCGGAGGTGTTCTCGGCTACGGACTCGACGACGGCCCGCGCGATCCCGTCCGCGTCCAGGGCCTGCGGGTCACGCCCGCACAGATGCGGCAGCCGCTCGCGTGCCGCGTCCACGTCACCGGCGGCCAGCGCGCCCCCGATGGCGCGCGCCTCGCGCCCCAGCGACGTACCGCCGACCACAGCCCAGGTGGCGGCGGCGGTCAGTGCGAGGGAGGCGGCGGGGGAGCGGCGCACGGCGCGCGCGGCGAGGCCACCGGCGACGGCGGCGCCCCCGGCGCACACGGCGGTGTGCAGCGCGCCCCACCCGCGGTGGTCGCTCCACAGCACTCGCTCGACGGCGCCCGCGGCCCGCCCGAACGCGGCGACCGGATGCCCGCGGCGCGGATCGCCGAACAGGAGGTCACCGAGGAGTCCGGCGGCGCTGCCGTACGCGAAGACGCGCTCGGCTCGCACGGTCAGCCCGCCGCTACGGCGAACGGAACCCTTGTACTCGTTCTCGGCGGGAGCACCCGCAACTGGCAGCCGCGCATGGCGATATGTCCTCACTCAGGGTGTCCACGCCCTGGTTGGAAGAGACCGGCGGCGAGAGTTCCTGGCTCGCGGGGATCACTCCCCGGTGACAGTGGCGGGACCGCGCCGGATTCGCACCGGCTTCCTCTCCTGCTGCCGTAGATGGCCCCGGAAGTCCACCACGCTCCGCGAACGCCCGTCAACTTGCCGTTGACCTGCGAAGGGAGAGTGTGCTGAGGCACACACGAAGCGGGGTGCGGGACGCCTTCGCGTCCCGCACCCCGCACTCCTGCCGGTTACCTCCGGTCAGGCGACGATCAGGAAGATCCCGTACCCGACGGCCGCCGCGCACAGGGCGAAGCAGGCGTACGCGCCGGAGACGGCCAGCGCCGCCGAGTTGCCCTGGGCCGCCGCGGACTCCCGCTTGGTGAGGCCGACGATGCCGAGGGTGAACAGGCCCACGAGGGCCACCGTGATCACGAGGCTGACTCCGAACACGGAGCCGAGTGCTGCCCAGTCGATGTGCATAGCGCTGCTGCTTCCTTAGACCGTGGCCGGTCGCGCGGGCTCCGCGGAGGGCGGGGCGGGCGAGGCGGGAATGGTGGTCTTCACGTCGGTGTCCAGGCCGGCGACCGTGCCGGTGGGCGGCGGGGTGACGGCCGCGATCGCGGTGGTCACGACGCCTGCGGGCTCGTCCGGGACGTCGGCGCCGTCGATGTCGTCGTCCGTGACGTTCGTGTGGTCGATCGAGTTGCGCCGCGACAGCGCCCAGATGGTGCCCGCGCCGGCGATCAGGAGCAGCGCGGTGACGGCGACGCCCCACGAGCCCTGCTTGGTGAGGAACTCGGCGCCCGCACCGACCAGACCGGCGGCCGGCAGGGTCAGGCCCCAGGCGATGAACATGCGGGTCGCGGTCGACCAGCGGACGACGCCGCCCTTGCGGCCGAGGCCCGAGCCCATCACGGCGCCGGAGCAGACCTGCGTCGTGGAGAGCGAGAAGCCGATGTGCGAGGAGGCGAGGATCGCGGTCGCGGCGCTGGTCTGGGCGGCGAAGCCCTGCTGCGGCGCGAGGTCCGTGAGGCCCTTGCCCATGGTGCGGATGATGCGCCAGCCGCCGAGGTAGGTGCCGAGCGCGATGGCCGTACCGGCCGAGACGATGACCCACATCGGGGGGTTCGCACCGGGGTTCAGGACGCCGCCCGTGATCAGGGCGAGCGTGATGATGCCCATCGTCTTCTGCGCGTCGTTCGTGCCGTGCGCCAGCGAGACCAGGCCCGCGGAGGCGATCTGCCCGGCGCGGTAGCCCTTGGCGGTCGCCTTCTGGTCGGTCTTGCTGCCTATCCGGTACGTGAGCCGGGTGGCCAGCATCGCGGCGATGCCCGCCACGAGCGGCGCGGCGACGGCCGGGAGGAGGATCTTGGTGACGACGGTGCCGCCGTCGATCGACGACCAGCCCATCGACATCACGGCGGCACCGATGAGGCCGCCGAAGAGAGCGTGGGAGGAGCTGGAGGGGAGCCCCACCAGCCAGGTCAGGAGATTCCAGAGGATGGCGCCCACCAGCGCCGCGAAGATGACCTCGGTCTTGAGACCGTCCTCGTTGATGATGCCGCCGGAGATCGTCTTGGCGACCTCCACGGAGAGGAAGGCTCCGACGAGGTTCAGCACGGCGGACATGGCCACCGCCGTCTTGGGCTTGAGGGCGCCGGTCGAGATGGTGGTGGCCATCGCGTTGGCTGTGTCGTGGAAACCGTTCGTGAAATCGAACACGAGAGCGGTGACGATCACGATCCCGAGGAGAAGCGTGATGTGTTCCATTTACCCAGGCTTCTGTTGGACGTCAGTGGCTCGGCGACCGTAGGCAATCTGAGTGAACGGAAGATGAACTGGGGCGGGCGGTGTGGTGACTCGAAGCGGAGCGCCGCCATTCCGTTGAGAACGGGGCGGCGGCACGGGGCCGCCCGCGAAGCGGAACGGTGGCCGAATCAAGCGGAAGCGAGCCCTCCGCTAGCCGCGGGCGAACCTTCGCAACTGGGCCCGCGAACCGTTGAAGAGATTCTGGTCACCCGGCAGTCCGCCGCTGTGGTCGTACTGCCAGAACGTCCAGTACGACCAGCCCGAGGGCAGCGCCCCGGCGGACTCGTCGTAGCGGGCGAGCCACAGCGCATGGTTGCCCGCGAAGGCCGCGCTGTTGCCCGTGCACGTCTTCCACCAGTGGTAATTGGTGTAGATCACCGGCCGGCGGCCCGTCCTGCGGCGCACCTCGTCGCTGAACGACCTGATCCAGGAGACCGTCTTCGCCTTGCTCAGGCCGTAGCACTTCTTCGAGCTGTACGGGTTGTACTCGATGTCGAGCGCCGGCGGCAGCGTCCAGCCGTCCGCCTGCCACGCACCCCCGTTGCGTACGAAGTACGAGGCCTGCGTCCGGCCGGACGACTTGTCCGGGAGCGCGAAGTGGTACGCGCCGCGGATGATGCCCGCGCTCCGCGCTCCGTCGTACTGCTGGCCGAAATAGGGATTGCGGTAGGTGGTGGACTCGGTCGCCTTGACGTAGACGAACCGTGCGCCCTTGCTCCTGGCCTTCCGCCAGTCGACGTTCTTCTGGTGCGACGAGACGTCGTGTCCCTTGGTGCCGCCCGCCGCGGACGCAGGAGTCTGGGCGAGAGCGGTCCCCCCGAACGTCAGGGCGGCCAGTGATGTCGCGGTCGCGATGTGCGCACGGCGACGGGACGGTTTGTTACCACGAGCCATGTTTTCCCCCGAAATGGCGACGTGCATGACACATCCCGCCGGAGGCTACCGGAAGATCCCTCTATGCCCATCCATTCCCGGCCAATCGTTTCCAGGCGGGTATTCACGCCTATTCGTGTGCTTCCGGACTCCTGGGCTCCGCACTGAAGTGCCCGGGCCTCACGACCCGCGCGGGCCCGCCGGACGGCTGGCAGGATGCGGGCATGGCGGAGGAACCTGGCGGTGCGGAGCAGGGCGCGGACGAGCGGGCGCGGGCGTGGAGCGCGCTCGTGGCGACGGCCCGGCGCACCGTTGCCGACGGCCTCGTCGTCGGGACCTCGGGAAACGTCTCGGTGCGGATCGGCGACACCGTCCTCGTCACGCCCAGCGGGGTCCCCTACGACGAGCTCACCCCCGACGACCTCGTCGCCGTCGGCCTCGACGGCGAGCAGAAGGCCGGGACCCTGACCCCGACCAGCGAACTCCCGATGCATCTCGCGGTCTACCGCGCCACGCCCGCCCGCGCGGTCGTCCACACCCACGCGGTCCACGCCACCGCCGTCTCCACCCTCGTGCCCGAACTCCCACTCATCCACTACATGGCCGCGGCCCTCGGCGGGCCCGTCCGGGTTGCCCCGTATGCGACGTACGGCACCGAGCGGTTGGCCGGGAACGTCCTCGACGCTCTCGAGGAACGGACAGGCTGCCTGCTCCAGAACCACGGCACCCTCACCTACGGCGACACCCTCGCCGCCGCCTACGACCGCACGGCCCAGCTCGAATGGCTGTGCCGCGTCTGGCTCACCGCGAGCTCCCACCCGCACCACACCCCGACGCTCCTCACCCGCGACCAGGTGCGCGAGGTGGAGGAAAAGCTGCGCGGCTACGGGCAGCGGGGCTGAACCGCCACCCGGCGCCGCCGTGGCCGCGCCCCACTGGCCGGTCGGAGCCCGGGCGCGGACACTGGGACGGTGCGCACCGCCAGAGCGACGGCCGCTGCCGTCACCGCAGTCATCGGTGCCGGCGCGGCCGCGGTCGCGGTCGGCCGGTTGGCCAGCAATGCCGCCCTCAAGGCGCCCGCGGGCCGGCCGCTCCCCACCGAGCCACGCCTGACCGTCCACGCCACCGCCGCGGGCCAGATCACCCTCACCCGCGACCTGGCCTCCCTGCGCCCGGGCACCTACGGCCTGAGCGGCGACGGGTTCCACGCCGTGGTCGGGCCCGTCCTCGAGTCCGCCCCGCACGCCGCGCACGCCGTCGTGCGACGCCTGGAGCGCGTCACCCACGGCTCACTCGAATCCGGTGCCAAGGCCTGGCTCACGCCCCAGGTCCACATCGGTGACCCCAAGGCGGCGCTCGGCCTCGACCACGCAGACATCGACATCCCCGGCGAACTGGGCGCACTCCCCGCCTGGTTCGTCCCCGGCGCCCGCGACACCTGGGTCATCACCGTCCACGGCCTGGGCACCACCCGCGAGCACCCCATGGTCCTCATGGACTTCCTGCACCGCCAGCGCTTCCCCGTGCTCGACCTCGCCTACCGCGGCGACCTCGGCGCCCCCCGCTCCCCGGACGGCCTCGGCCACCTCGGCGAGACGGAGTGGCGCGACCTGGACGCCGCGATCCGCTACGCCGTGCGCTACGGCGCGCAGCGCGTCATCGTGCACGGCTGGTCGACCGGCGCCGCCATGGCACTGCACGCGGCGGCCCATTCCGCTTTGCGGGACCGCATCTCCGGACTCGTCCTCGACTCACCCGTCCTCGCGTGGGGCGTGACGCTGCGTGCCCTCGCCGGAGCCCGCGGCATCCCCGGCCCCCTGCTGCCGCTCGCGGTCCGCGCCGCCCAGGGCCGCACCGGGCTGCACGGCGACCGCCTGGACACCGCCGCCCACCCGGACACGCTCAAGGTCCCCACGCTCGTCATGCACGGCCCCGACGACGAGATCGCCCCCTGGGCCCTGTCCCGCGAACTGGCCGCCCGGCGACCCGATTTGGTCACCCTCCACACTGTCGGCAACGCCCCGCACGGAGCCATGTGGAACGCGGACCCACACACGTACGAGGAGACGCTGCGCCGCTTCCTCACCCCCCTCATGTAGCTCCGCCGCAGCTCCGGCGGACCCACCGGAACCGCCCGCCGGCCGCACGGGACAGATGCGCAGGAAGGCCCGCGTAGACCCCCGGCGTGCGCCGGTCCGCGGACCCTCCCGCGACGCCCGCAAAGAGCCCCGGAACCATTCCGTTTGGGTTTTCGGACCGTCAACCGGAAGACTGCCCCCGTGACGTCCCGTATCCCGCGCGACTCCAGGCTCCGACTTGTCCGCCCGCGCACCCTCGCCGCCGCCCCCGTGCGGGCAGACGGAGTGGTGACCCAGGCTCGCCCGCCCCGCCCGGCGCCCCGCCCGCCGGAGGGCACCCCACCACCGGCGGAGCTGGCCCGCATGGCCCGCCGCGGCCTGGCCGACGCCGTCCGCGTGGCCCGCTGGGCCGACGCCGTCCTCAGCCCCGGCAGCGGCCACGGCGCCCCCGACGGCAGGGGCGCCCTGTCCGCGCCCACCGCCGAACGCGCGGCGGCCGACCTGGAGCTGACCCCGCGACAGGTCCGCGCCGACTGGGACACCGCACGCCTCGCGGGCCTCGTCGAGGTGCACGGCGACAGCGCGCGCCCCGGCTGGCGCCTGCGCGCCTGGGACCGCGACGACACCGCCGTGCTGCGCGGCTGGGTCGCGCTCTTCGACGCCTGGTCCCTGGCCCACCCCGCCGGCGAGAGCCTCGAGGCCGCCGCGGTCGCCGAGGTCGTCGAGGCGATGCCCCAGGTGCTCTCCCTCCTCCAGCTCTCCGCCGGCCCGGTCCCCGTCCCGCAGCTCCTCGACCTGCTCGGCCAGCGCGTCGAGGAACTGCGCACGGAGCGCTGCGAGATCCCCTACGGTCCGCAGCCCGAGCGCACCGGACCCGCGACCGGCACCACCGGCGCCGACCTCCCCCCGCTCCTCGACTGGGCCCTGCACGGCCTCGCCGCCGTCGGCGCCCTCACCTACGCCGACGGCCAGGCGACCCTCACGCCGCTCGGCAGCTGGGCGGTCTGGGTCAAGCTGGAGCAGATCTGCGTCGCCGCCCAGTCCCCGGCGGGCAACATCGAGCAGTCCGCCGAGGACATGCTCAGAGGCTGCGCACGGCTGCGCCCGAACGCGGCCCGTGCCGAGTACCGCGCCTGGCTCGCCGCCCGTCCCGTCGGCAGCGCCGTCACCGAGCTGATCGTCGCCGCCCGTGGCGAGGACGCCCTGCTGCGCGGCCTCGCCTTCGAGGCGCTGCGCGTCGTCGGAGCCCCCGCCGAGCCGGTCGTCCGATCCGTCGCCGAGGAGCCGCCCCTGCGCCCCTACGCGCTGCTGTGGCTCGCCGAGTACGAAGGCGCCGATCCCGAGGACGTCCACATGGTGCTGACCCGCGAGGAGACCACCTGGCTGTGGGTGGACACCGCGGCGGCCGTCGCCGACCACGGCGAGGCCCAGCTCCTCGTGCGCCATCTGGAGTCCGCCGTGCAGCCCACCGTGCCGGCACTGCTCGACGAGGTCCGGGCGGCCGGGCATCCGCGTACCGTGCAGGTCCTCGTGGCGCTGGCCGCGGCGCACCCGGATCCGGCGCTCGCCAAGGCCGTCCGCCGGGCCGCCTTCCAGGTGCACACCGGAGGCGCGTGACACCGCGCCCCGCGATCAGGCCGGTATCTCCGGCGCGTAGGTCCCGAAGCTCCACACGTTGCCCTCGGCGTCCTTGGCCATGTAGTCCCGGGAGCCGTAGTCCTGGTCCGTCGGGGGCATCAGGATCTGAACGCCGTGCTCGACGGCGCGGCGGTGATGGGCGTCGACATCGTCCACGACGACATAGATCCCGGTCGGTCCCGCTCCCCGCATGGCCTCGTCGAAACGGCCGCCGCGGCCCTTCGAGCCGAGCATCACCGCGCCGTTCCCGTACGTCAGCTCGGCGTGCATCACCGAGCCGCCCTCGCCCTCGTGCACGGCCGCGGCGGTGAAGCCGAACGCCGAGGTCAGCTGCTCGATCGCGGCCTTCGCGTCGGCGTACAGCAAGGACGGGTAGAAACTCGCGCGCCCCTTCGTACCGCTCACCGTGCTCACTCCTTCTTCGCCGGTCGGAATGTGCTGCCCGATCCAGACTGGCACCCGGCACCGACAATCCGCCCCGTGAGGCGGGCCCGCTCACCGGAACGTGTTGCACCGCGCCATGTCGCCGCTGCGGTAGCCCTCGTAGAACCACTGCTGCCGCTGCTGGGCCGAGCCGTGCGTCCAGGTCTCCGGCGTCACCCGGCCCTGGAACCTCTCCTGGATCCGGTCGTCGCCGACGGCGGCCGCCGCGTCCAGGCCGTCCCGGATGTCCGCTTGGGTGAGGTTCGTGATCAGGGGCTTGCCCGTCTTGTCGTCGGGCGTCGTCGTCGCGTGGTGCGCCCAGACCCCGGCGTAGCAGTCCGCCTGGAGCTCGACCCGCACCGCGTTGCTGTTCCGGCCCGTACGCCCGTCCTGGGAGCGCTGGAGCGTCCCCATCAAGTTCTGCACGTGGTGCCCGTACTCGTGCGCCACCACGTAGGCCTGCGCGAAGGGACCGCCGCTGGAGCCGAACTTGGTGCGCAGCTCGTCGAAGAAGCCCAGGTCCAGATAGACCTTGCGGTCACCCGGGCAGTAGAAGGGCCCGACCGCCGAGGTCGCCGTGCCGCACGCGGTGGCGACCTGGCCGGTGAAGAACACGGTCTGTGCGGGGGAGTAGGTGCCCCCGCGGTCGCGGAACTCCTGACGCCAGTAGTCCTGGACGCTGTTGACGACCGCCACGATGCGGCAGTCCTCCTTGTTGTTCGCGTCCTGCCCCGTACGGCAGTCCTGGCTGACCTGGGCCGCGGACGAGACGCTGGTGTCGGGTTCGCCACTGCCGGAGGAGAGGCCGAATTCGTTCGTGCCGAAGAAGAGGCCGACCAGGAGGGCGAGCAGGCCCGCGAGGCCGCCGCCGACGGTCCGCCGGCCGCCGGGGACCCGGCGCCTGTCCTGGACCTCGGAGGTGTCCAGGTCGGCGTCGTCGTCGAACTGCATGGCCGCACCGCCCTCTGCTGCACGTCAGGGGCGGCGGCCCGCCGCCCATCGCCCACTATCGAACAGTTCGTGGCGGTCTGCCCCTCGGCCCGGGAACGGCAGGGCGGAAAACTGTTTGCATCGCCCCGTTAGACTTGGCCCATGGCCATTCTCCGCATGCACTAGACGGCTCATCGCCCTCAGTAGCCCTTCCGCCGTCCATATCCCTGCTCAGGAGTCTGTCCGTGATCACCGCTTCCGGCATCGAGCTGCGCGCCGGCGCCCGCATCCTCATCGAGAACGCCACCTTCCGTATCGCCAAGGGCGACCGCATCGGCCTGGTCGGACGCAACGGCGCGGGCAAGACGACGCTCACCAAGTGCCTCGCCGGTGAGGGCACCCCGGCCGGAGGTCAGATCGCCCGCTCCGGAGAGGTCGGCTACCTGCCGCAGGACCCCCGCACCGGCGACCTCGACGTCCTGGCCCGCGACCGCATCCTGTCCGCGCGCGGCCTCGACACCCTGATCCAGAAGATGCGTGACAACGAGCAGCGCATCGCCAACGGCACGGGCGCCACGCGCGCGAAGGCGCTCAAGCAGTACGAGCGCCAGGAGACGGAGTTCCTCACCAAGGGCGGATACGCCGCCGAGGCCGAGGCCGCCACCATCGCCGCCGCGCTCAACCTGCCCGACCGCGTGCTCGGCCAGCCCCTGCACACGCTCTCCGGCGGACAGCGCCGCCGTATCGAGCTGGCCCGCATCCTCTTCTCCGACGCGGACACCCTGCTCCTCGACGAGCCCACGAACCACCTCGACGCCGACTCCATCGTCTGGCTGCGCGACTACCTGAAGTCGTACCGCGGTGGCTTCATCGTGATCTCCCACGACGTCGACCTCGTCGAGACGGTCGTCAACAAGGTGTTCTACCTGGACGCGAACCGCTCCCAGATCGACGTCTACAACATGGGCTGGAAGCTCTACCAGCAGCAGCGCGAGGCCGACGAGAAGCGCCGCAAGCGCGAGCGCCAGAACGCCGAGAAGAAGGCCGCGGCCCTCAACTCCCAGGCCGACAAGATGCGCGCCAAGGCGACCAAGACCGTCGCCGCGCAGAACATGGCCAAGCGCGCCGACCGGCTGCTCGCCGGGCTCGACGCGGTCCGCGTCTCCGACAAGGTCGCCAAGCTGCGCTTCCCCGAGCCCTCCCCGTGCGGCAAGACGCCGCTGATGGCCGAGGGCCTGTCGAAGTCGTACGGCTCCCTGGAGATCTTCACCGACGTCGACCTGGCCATCGACAAGGGCTCGCGCGTCGTCATCCTCGGCCTCAACGGCGCGGGCAAGACCACCCTGCTCAAGCTGCTCGGCGGGGCCGAGAAGCCGGACACCGGCGAGATCATCGAGGGCCACGGCCTCAAGCTCGGCTACTACGCGCAGGAGCACGAGACCCTCGACCCGGAGCGCACGGTCCTGGAGAACATGCGCTCCGCCGCCCCCGACCTGGACCTGGTCGAGGTGCGCAAGACGCTCGGTTCGTTCCTGTTCTCCGGGGACGACGTCGACAAGCCGGCCGGTGTCCTGTCCGGCGGTGAGAAGACCCGCCTCGCGCTCGCCACGCTCGTCGTGTCGTCCGCGAACGTCCTGCTCCTCGACGAGCCCACGAACAACCTCGACCCGGCCAGCCGCGAGGAGATCCTCGGCGCGCTGCGCACCTACAAGGGCGCCGTCGTCCTCGTCACCCACGACGAGGGCGCCGTGGACGCGCTCCAGCCGGAGCGGATCATCCTGCTGCCCGACGGCGTCGAGGACCTCTGGGGCCAGGACTACGCGGATCTGGTCAGCCTCGCCTGACCCTCCGGCGCCCGCGTCCGGGCCCGCACGATCACGGTCGGCCGTCAGCGCGGCTTGATCGAAAGGCTGATCCACTCGGTATGGATCATTCGGCCGATCCGTGATCCATCATCTGAGTGAGATCTCCTCGTACCGCGGTGTGTCCTACACGGATTTCGTCGCCGCACCGGCGCCGGGGCCCTTGTGTTGACGGACAACGCGCTGACCTGGCCCTTCGCGGACAACGCCGTTTCCGGCCTCGTCGAGGTGTGCCCGGAACCCTCCGTTCCGCTCGTGTCGACCGCTTCCCGACCGCACAAGCTCGTCGTACGGACCTTGCCGAATGGGTGGCCAGGAAGCCCGGGAGGGGTGATCATGAGAAGTCCAGAGCGCACTTCCCATGAGGAGGCACGGGTGGCCGAGACTCTGAAGAAGGGCAGCCGGGTAACCGGCGCCGCGCGCGACAAGCTCGCGGCAGACCTGAAGAAGAAGTACGACTCCGGTGCGAGCATCCGAGCGCTGGCCGAAGAAACCGGCCGCTCGTATGGGTTCGTGCACCGGATGCTCAGTGAGTCGGGAGTCACGCTGCGAGGTCGCGGCGGGGCTACACGCGGCAAGAAGGCGACCGCGGCCGGCTGACCCGGGCAGTGCACAGGCTTCGATGGTGACCACCCGGTCGGTCCGCCGACCGGCCGGTTGGTTACTGTGCAGTAGTTTCGAGGGCGTCGACACGTCCTCGTCCGACTGCGCACACCATCGGAGGCACACATGGCTTCGCCCGACAGCGGATCCGGCTCGCTCGCGCCGGTACTCGACAAGGACGGGGTCCGCCTCACCGTCGACGGCTCCATCGCCACGGTGACGCTGACCAACCCGGACAAGCGCAACGCCCAAAGTCCTGCTCTGTGGCGGGCGTTGGCCGACGCCGGGAAGTCCCTGCCGGGCAGCGTGCGCGTCGTCGTACTGCGCGCGGAGGGACTCTCGTTCTCCGCGGGCCTCGACCGTCAGGCGTTCACGCCCGAGGGTTTCGACGGCGAGCCGTCCTTCATCGACCTGGCGCGCGGCTCCGACGACGTGCTCGACGACACCATCGCCGAGTACCAGGAGGCGTTCACCTGGTGGCGGCGCAGCGACATCATCACCGTCGCCGCGGTGCAGGGACACGCGATCGGCGCGGGCTTCCAGCTCGCCCTCGCCTGCGATCTGCGGATCGCCGCCGAGGACGTGCAGTTCTCCATGCGCGAGACCAGCCTCGGTCTGGTGCCCGACCTCACCGGCACGCATCCGCTCGTCTCCCTCGTGGGATACGCGCGCGCCCTGGAGATCTGCGTCACCGGCCGCTACGTCCACGCCGACGAGGCCGGCCGCATCGGCCTGGCCAACCTCGTGGTGCCCGCCGACCAGCTCGACGCCGCCGCGCGTGACCTCGCCGGAGCGCTCATCGCCGCGCCCCGCGACGCCGTCATCGAGACCAAGGCCCTGCTCCAGGGCGTCTCCGGACGCTCGTACGAGGAGCAGCGCACCGCCGAGCGCGCCGCTCAGGGACGCCGGCTCCGGGACCTGGCGGGCCTCGGCGACTGACGCGACCCACGCACGGCCCACGCATGACCCGGGCCGGACGGCCCTCAGTGCACGGCGGTCACCAGAACGGCCACTGACGGATGATCCGCCAGGGCCTCGGTGACCGCCGTCCGCACGTCCCGCGCCACATCGAGCACCCGCCGCCCGCCCGACACGGCCAGTTCGATCCGCACATGCCGGCGCGGCAGGGCGGCCGCCGCGTCCTCGGGACGCTCCCCGATGTGCACCGCACGCCCCAGGCCGCCCAGCGAACCGGTCAGCCGCGTCACCCCCGGCACGGAGAGCGCGGCCTGCCCGGCCCGTTCCTCGTCGCTGTCACCCCTTGCCTGCCGGCTGTCCGCGACGTCGGCCTCCGCGTCCACCGAGGCGGGCTGGGCCTGCGTACCGTCGAGCAGCGCCGTCACCAGCAGATCCACCTGGTCCACCACGAGTCCGAGCCCGTCGGACGCCGCGTCGTTCAGTGCCGCGCGCAGCCGGGACGCGGCCGTGGGCAGCGGTTCGTCCGGCGCCGCGGCGCACTCCGCGACGATTCTCAGCGGCCCCGGCGGCAGGGCACTCGGTGGCGCGGGCACCGCGGACTCGTAGGAGCCGTCGGGGTCGGCGAGCTCGATCCGCAGGCTCTCCAGCCGGACTCCCGGCACCGATTGGGCTGTCCGGCGCAACGCCGACCGCGCCGCCGATTCGGCCAGCCAGCACCCGTCCCGCGGCCCTCCGAGCGGTACCAGCCTGCCGAGCCCGAGCTGGTGCCGTACTGCCTGCGTCCATTGGTCAGCGCTCATTGCCCCAGCCTGCCGCATCCATGGCGCGCGGCCGGGCAACCGCACTTAGTGTGGTCGAAAGAGCAGTGACTCCCAGAGAACGACCTGAGAGAACCTCTTCGAAAGGGACGACCCGCGATGAGCGACACCGCAGAGAAGCCGGGCGAAGCGACCGGGGGCAGGACCAGTGTGACCAAGCGGGGCGGCGGGTCCGCCGCGACGCGAGGACGCACCACCATCGCCGACGGTGTGGTCGAGAAGATCGCCGGCCTCGCCGCGCGGGACGTCATGGGCGTGCACGCGATGGGCAGCGGTCTGTCCCGCACCTTCGGAGCCGTACGCGACCGGGTGCCCGGCGGCGGCAAATCCGTGTCGCGAGGGGTGAAGGCGGAGGTCGGAGAGGTACAGACGGCGCTGGACCTGGAAATCGTCGTGGAGTACGGGGTGTCGATCGCCGACGTAGCCCGCGACGTGCGCGAGAACGTGGTCGCGGCCGTCGAGCGCATGACCGGCCTCGAGGTCGTCGAGGTCAACATCGCGGTGAGCGACGTGAAGCTGCCCGACGAAGAGGACGAGGAGCCGGAATCCCGGCTTCAGTGACCACCCGCCCGCGAGCTTGCCCTTGAGGAGGAGCGCTCGATGAACCTGGCCGTGATCGGCATGATCGCCGGAATGGCTCTCGCATTCGCCGGATACTTCGGCGGCTTCGGGGCCTTCCTGCTGGTGGCGGCGCTCGGCGCCGTCGGCTTCGTCGCAGGCCGGTTCCTCGAGGGGGACCTGGAGCCCGGCGATTTCTTCCGCTCGCGCGGCGACCGGCGGCGGTGACCGGTGGCGACACAGGTCGCGCCCGCCGACCGCGGTGCGACCCGGATCGCCGACCGGGTCGTCGCGAAGATCGCCGCACAGGCGGCGCGTGAGGCGCTGCCCGCCGTTCCGGCGG
Source organism: Streptomyces sp. NBC_00569 (assembly GCF_036345255.1). Lineage (NCBI taxonomy): Bacteria > Bacillati > Actinomycetota > Actinomycetes > Kitasatosporales > Streptomycetaceae > Streptomyces > Streptomyces sp. NBC_00569. The sequence continues at coordinate 7,438,771 of NZ_CP107783.1, forward strand.
ACAGCAGCGCCCCGCACGCCACCGTCTCCGTGCGCCACGACATCGCCCATGTGCGGATCAGTCTCGAACTGGACTATCCCGGTGACATCGGAACGCAGTGCGGCGCCGTGCGTCGCCGAGTCGCCGAGCGGGTAAAGGCGTTGGCGGGGATGGAGGTGCCCGAGGTGGCCGTCCAGGTGGAGCGGCTGCACTCGGAGCACGATCGCGGCGCGGCACAGCGGAGGATCCGATGAGCGAGCCCACACAGCCCCTGCCCGTCGTCGAACGCGGGCAGGGCGAGCTCGACCAGTTCGGCCAGTCGGGGTCCGCGGCCTCCTACAAGGCGCTGCCCACGCCGGAGGGCGAGCACGGCACCGGCCACCGCTTCTGGTCGTCGCGCCGGATCCCCGCCGCACTGGTGGCCATCGTGCTCCTCGGCGGCTCCGGGATTCTGCTCTACGACATCGCCGCCGTGCGCGCGGGCCACACCGCGATGCACTGGCGGCGCGCCCTCGCCCGCGAACTCGCCGAGCGGCCCCTGGACAACGTCTGGGTGCTGGTCGGCGCCGGGGTGGCCGCCGCGCTCGGGCTGTGGCTGATCGTGCTGGCCGTGACGCCCGGCCTCCGCGCCGTCCTGCCGATGCGCCGTGCCCACACCGACGTACGGGCCGGACTGCACCGCGACGCGGCCGCCATGGTCCTGCGGGACCGGGCCATGGAGGTGGCGGGCGTGCAGTCCGTACGCGTACGGATGAAGCGCTCCAAGGCCCAGGTGCGGGCCGTCTCGCACTTCCGTCGACTCGACGACGTACGCGCCGATCTGGATGCCGTGATCGGCGAGACCGTCAAGGGACTCGGGCTCACCGCCACGCCTGGCCTGTCCGTACACGTGGCGCGGCCCGGAAAGAAGGGATGAGCCCCGTGCTCAGGACCGTGAACCGGGTCGTCGTCGGCCTCGTCGGGCTGATCCTCGTCGTGGTCGGAGGGTCCGTACTCGCCGTCGGACTCGGTGTGTCCCCGCCGTCCTGGTGGATCTACGACGGGCGGCACGACGTGCTGCTGAGCAGGGCGGACCGCTACCGGTGGCGCGGCGAGGGCTGGTGGTGGCCGGCCGTCATCGCGGTGCTCGCCGTCTGTGTGCTGCTCGCGCTGTGGTGGCTGGTCGCCCAGCTGCGCCGGCGCCGGCTCGCCGAGGTCCTCGTCGACACCGGGGACGGCGAGGGCGCGCTGCTGCGCGGCCGGGCGCTCGAAGGGGTCCTCGTCAGCGAGGCGGAGTCGCTCGACGGCGTGGAGAGCGCGCGGGTCCGCTTGACCGGGCGGCGCTCCGCACCCCACGTACGCATGGGCCTGCTCCTCGAACCGCACGCGGAGCCCGGGGCCGCGCTTCAGCGGATCAGTGAGGAGGCCCTGGGCCACGCGCGGGACTCCGCCGGGCTCGCCGCCCTGCCGGCCGAGGTACGGCTCCGCGCGGTGAAGCACCGCGCGGAGCGTGTGAGTTGACCCGGCAGGCTCGGCGCCCGCCCGGTCAGAAGCCGTGCCGGTAGCCGCCGTCCACCGGGAGCATCACGCCCGTCAGGTACGACGCGGCGGGCGAGAGGAAGAAGGCGGCGGCGCGGCCGAACTCCTCCGGCCTGCCGTAGCGGCGCAGCGGGATGCGCGCCTCGTTGGCGGCGCGGGTCGCCTCCGGGTCGGCGGACAGGCCATCGAGCTCACGGACCCGGTCCGTGTCGATCCGCGCCGGGAGCAGGCCGACGACGCGGATGCCGCGCGGGCCGAGCTCGTCCGCGAGGGACTTCGCGAACCCGGCGAGCCCGGGGCGCAGGCCGTTGGAGATGGTCAGTCCGGGGATCGGCTCGTGGACGGAGCCGGAGAGCACGAAGCCGATGACACCGCCCTCACCGAGTTCGGCCGCGGCCGAGCGGGCGAGCCGCACCGCGCCGAGGAAGACCGACTCGAAGGCCGACTCCCACTGCTCGTCGGTGTTGTCCGCGAGGAAGCCGGGGGCCGGCCCGCCGACGCTGATCAGTACGCCGTCGAAGCCGCCGAAGTGCTCGCGCGCGGCGTCGATCAGGCGCCGCGCGACGGCGGGGTCGGCGTTGTCGGCGGCGACGCCCACGGCGTTCTCGCCGAGCGCTTCGGCGGCCTCGGCCACCCGCTTCTCGTCCCGCCCGGTGATGATCACCTTCGCGCCGTCGGCGACGAGCTCACGCGCGGCGGCGTTGCCCAGGCCGCGGGTGGCGCCGGTGACGACGTAGACACGGTCCTTCAGTCCAAGATCCATGGGGCCTATCCTGCCTCGCCCGTCCCGAACAGGGTGAAGGCGGTCCCCACCAGGCCGATATGACTGAAGGCCTGAGGGAAGTTCCCGAGCTGGCGCCCCGACACGGGGTCGTACTCCTCGGCGAGCAGTCCCACGTCGTTGCCGAGCGCGCAGAGCCGGTCGAACAGGTCGCGGGCCTCCTTCGTGTGCCCCGTCAGATGCAGCGCGTCCGCGAGCCAGAACGAGCAGACGAGGAACGTGCCCTCGCGGCCGGGAAGTCCGTCGACGCCCGTCGCCTCGGCGCTGTAGCGGCGCACCAGGCCGTTGTCGGAGAGCTCGTCGCGGACCGCCTTGACGGTGCCGATGACGCGCGGGTCGTCCGGCGGCAGGAAGCCGACGCGGGGGATGATCAGCAGGGACGCGTCGAGCTCCGTCGAGCCGTAGTACTGGGTGAACGTGTTGCGTTCCGCGTCGTATCCGCGCTCCAGCACGTCATGGTGGATGTCGTCGCGCAGCCGCCTTATGGCGTCGAGATCGCCCGGCAGATCGGGCTCGTCCTCGAGGACCTTGACGATGCGGTCGGCGGCCACCCACGCCATCACCTTGGAGTGCACGAAGTGCCGGCGCGGCCCACGCACCTCCCAGAGCCCCTGGTCGGGCCGGCGCCACGCGGTGCTCAGGAATTCCACGAGGGCCAGCTGGAGCCGCCACGCGTGCGGCTCGGACGGCATACCCGCGAGCCGTGCCAGGGCCAGCGAGTCGATCACCTCTCCGTACACGTCCAGCTGGAGCTGGTGCACGGCGTCATTGCCCGCGCGTACGGGGACGGAGTGGCTGTATCCGGCCAGCCACGGGAGTTCGGTCTCGGGCAGGCGGCGCTCGCCCGAGAGCCCGTACATGATCTGCAGGTCCGCCGGGTCGCCCGCGACCGCGCGCAGCAGCCAGTCCCGCCACGCCTTGGCCTCGTCGAGATAGCCGGCCGACACGAGCGCGCCGAGGGTGAGGGTCGAGTCGCGCAGCCAGCAGTACCGGTAGTCCCAGTTGCGCACGCCGCCGATCTCCTCCGGCAGCGACGTGGTGGGCGCGGCGACGATCCCGCCGGTGGGTTCGAACGTGAGCGCCTTCAGGGTGAGCAGGGAGCGCAGGACCGCGTCCTTGTGCGGACCCTCGTAGCGGCACTGCGCCGACCACTCCTCCCACTCCTCCTCGGAGCGGCGCAGGGAGTCGAACGGGTCGATGAGGCCGGGGCGCGGCTCGTGCGACGGGTGCCAGGTCAGCACGAACGCGACGGACTCGCCCTCCTCGACGGTGAACTCGGAGTGGGTGGTGAGGTCCTTGCCCCAGGTGCGTACGGGGGGTTCGCTGCGCAGCCACATCGAATCGGGCCCCGCGACGGCCACGCGGTGGCCGTCGGACTTGCGCATCCACGGCACGATCGACCCGTAGTCGAAGCGCAGGCGCAGAGTGCCGCGCATCGTGACGCGGCCCCTGAGCCCCTCGACGACACGTACGAGGTCGGGGGCCTTGTCGCGCTGCGGCATCAGGTCGGTGACCCGCACGCTGCCCTCGTCGGTGTCCCACTCCGTGTCGAGGACGAGGGTGCCGGGGCGGTAGGAGCGGCGGGTGCAGTCGCCCGCGGCCTTCGGGGCGAGCTGCCAGTGGCCGTTCTCCTCCTTCTTGCCCACGAGCGCGGCGAAACAGGCCGCCGAGTCGAAGCGGGGGAGACAGAGCCAGTCGACGGAGCCGCCGCGAGAGATGAGGGCGGCCGTCTGCTGGTCGCCGATGAGCGCGTAGTCCTCAAGGGGTCGGTGCACGTGAGCCGGGTTCCCGGCGGAGCGGGCCGCCAATCCCACCGAGGGCCGGGCGGGTGAGGGCGAATGCGCGTGCGGAGGTGGCCCCGGGTCCTACACCGTGGCGGGTTCGGGGCCCGCGGGGGTCTCCTCGGCCGACGCCGCCTCGGCGCGGTCACGGCGCTCGCGCCGGACCAGCACGACGAAGCCGACGGGCACGGCCGCGGCGAACAGCCACCACTGGACCGCGTACGCCATGTGCGGGCCGATGTCGCTGTGGTTGGGCGTGGGGATCAGCTGGGGGGTGTCGCCCTTCGGGTCGGGCGACGTCTGCTCGATGAAACCGCCGAGGACCTGTTTGCCGAGCGCCTTGGCCTGCTGGCCGCTGCTGATCAGCATGATCTGACGGTCCGGCAGGCCCTTGATGTCCTTGATGCCGCTCGCGGCGGTCGTCTCGTCGGCCATGAGGCGGCCGGTGACGGTGATCTCGCCGCTCGCGGGCGCAGGGATCTTCGGGAACGCGGTCTGCGCGCCGTCGGCCGGGATCCAGCCGCGGTTGACCAGGAGCACCTTGCCGTCGTCGAGGACGAACGGGGTCAGGACGTGGAAGCCGACCTCGTCGTCGGTGTTCGTGCGGCGCCGGACGACGACCTCGTGCGCAGTGTCGAACGTCCCCTTCGCGGAGACCCTGCGGTGGATCTCGGCCTTGGGAACGGGCTTCCCGGGGGAGGTGAGCTGCTCTGCGGGCAGCGGCTTCGCGGCGAGCGCGGCACCGATCTGATCGTTCTGCGCGACGCGGTGCTCGTGGCGGTGCAGCTGCCAGAAGCCCAGCTCGATCATCGTGGGGATGAGGAGGAGGGTGATGAGGGTGAGGATCACCCACTGCCGGGACAACAGGAAGCGGTACACCCCACGACCGTACAACTCGGTCGTGGGGCGACATCACGGGGGTGTGCCGGAGGAGTCAGACCTTGTCGACGATCCCCACCTTCCCCTCCGCGCGGGAGCAGTGCGCCCCGCAGTACCAGTGCCCGTCGACCTCTACTCCCTGGCCGACGATGCGGCACCGGCAGTGCTCGCAGATCGGCGCCATGCGGTGGATGGCGCAGGAGAAACAGTCGAAGACGTGCACCGCGCCCTGCGCGTGCACCTCGAAGGACATTCCGTAGTCGTTTCCGCAGACCTCACAACGTGCCATGCGCCACAGGGTGGGCTTCGCCGTCGCGTGGGGCGAGCGGCGGGCGGGCGAGTCGCCGCGCAATCACCCGTCTGACGCCGGGGCCACGTCCCGCAGGAGCTGCCCGAAGGCCGCCTCGTCGATGACCGGTGTCCCGTACTGCTTCGCCTTGACGGCCTTCGACGTGTACGAGTCGGGGTCGTTCGTGACGAGGACGCTGGTGAGCCGGGACAGGCTCGTCGCGATGTGCAGCCCGGCCTCGACGGCGCGGTCCTCCAGGAGTTCGCGGTCCACCGAGGTGTCTCCGGAGAACGCCACCCGCATGCCCTGCTTGAGCTGTTTGCCCGGTTCGTACCGTCCGGGGTTCGGGTACGGGCACGGCTGCCGCTTGCGCGACGGGCGCCACGTCCCGCCGCCCCCGTACGAGGACGACGACGGGGCCGAGCCCTGGCGGCCGATGCGCGCCGCGCCGTCCGTCCACTCCGTGAGCGGCCTGCACTCGAGCAGGGGCAGCCGCACTCCGCCGCTCGCGGCGGCCCGCAGGCTCGGCCGGAACGCCTCGGCGAGCACGCGCGCGTCGTCGAGCGCGTGGTGCGCGTTGCGCTGGACGACGCCGAAGTGCGCGGCGAGGGACTCCAGCTTGTGGTTGGGCAGGGGGAGGCCCAGCTCCTTGGACAGCGCGATGGTGCACAGGCGCTGGCGGACGGGGGCGGTGCGCTCCGCGCGGGCGTACTCCCGGGCGATCATCGACCAGTCGAAGACCGCGTTGTGGGCGACGAGCACGCGGCCGTCGAGCCGGGTCGCGAACTCCTCGGCGATGTCCTTGAAGAGGGGCGCGCCTTCGAGCACGTCGTTCGTCAGGCCGTGGATCCAGACGGGGCCCGGGTCGCGCTCGGGGTTGACCAGCGTGTACCAGTGGTCCTCGACCTCGCCCCGCGCGTCGAGCCGGTAGACGGCTGCGGAGATGATCCGGTCGTCCCGGGAGAGGCCGGTGGTCTCCACGTCGACGACCGCGTATCCCTGCGGATACGCGGCCGGCCAAGGAGCGGCGGACGCGGCGGTCGTCTGGTCTTCGAGCATGGTCCATGAGGATACGGGCCGCGACTGACACCTCCGTCGCCCGGTCCCGCGACTGCGTCCGTTATGTCCGCAACAGGCCTGACACCAGAGCCCTGACGGAGGCGTCGAACACCTTCTCCGGGTCGGCCGGAAGGCTGAGCGCGCGGGCCAAGAAGGCGTCGCCCTCCGCCGTCCGCGCGCCCCACAGCTCCTCCTCGCCGGGCCGCTGCACGGGCGCGCGCTCGCGTTGACGCTCCACCAGGACGTGGCCGACGACATGGAACTGCACCGCGCGTACGACCCCGGCGGCGCGGGTCCCGCGCAGGCCCGCGGCGTGCACCTCGCGCACGAGGACCTGTTGCGCGGGCAGGAACATCCGCTCGGTCAGGCCGCGTTCGTGGACCATCGCGACGAGATGCGGGTGGTCGCGCAGCTGCCGGCGCAGGGCGCGGGCGACGGAGGCGACGCGCTGCTCCGGTGTGGCGCCGCGGGGGCGGATCTCCCCGAGGTCGGCGACGGTGCGCTCGACCAGGGCTTCGAGCAGCGACTCGCGGTTGCCGACATGCCAGTAGATCGAGGTGACGGCGGTGCCGAGCTCGGCGGCGAGCTTGCGCATCGTCAGGGACTGCGGGCCCTGCTGCTTCACCAGCTTCGCGGCGGCGGCGAGGACCTGTTCCCTGTCGAGATGTGTGCGCGTGTCTTTACCCTTCACGGAAGCTGTTGTAACTGTGTTACAGAGCATCCGCAAGTGCACGCCCGTCCACGCAAGTCCGCGCCGACGAAGGGTGGTACGACATGGCACGCATTCGATACGGAGCACGCACGGAGGCGGAGATCTCCGCCGCGCGCACCGCGAGCTCGAAGCTCCCCGACATCTGGTCCACGGGGGTGGTGGCCGTCTGGGAGAGCGACCCGGACGCGGTCGCCGCGGTACTTCCGCCCCCGCTCAAGCCCACCGAACGCCCGCTGGTGCGGGCCAACATCAGCAAGGTCGACCTGCCCGGCTACCCCCTGGGCGCCGGCTCGGTCGCCGTCGCCGCCGAGCACGGCGGCGTCGAGGGCTGGTATCCGCTCGTCATGCCGATGACGCACGAGCGCGCCCTGATCGGCGGCCGTGAGGTCTTCGGCGAGCCCAAGAAGCTCGGCGAGGTGAGCGTCGAGCGCGACGGCCTCGTGGTGCGCGCGGCACTCGCCCGGCACGGCATCGCCTTCGTGGAGGTGCGCGGCGCGGTGAGCGGCGCCCTGCCCCTGCCCGAACCGGCGCTCAAGACGGACTTCTACTTCAAGTTCCTTCCCGCGGTGGACGGTTCGGGCTTCGACATGGAGCCGGTGCTCGTGCACTGTCTGCGCAACGAGAAGGTCCGCAAGCTGGAGCGGATCACCGGGGACGTGGTCCTGCGGGAGTCGATGTACGACCCGGTCGCCGACCTTCCGGTGCGCGCCGTCGTCGAGCTCACCATCGGCGAGAAGACGACCGACCAGAAGGGCAGGGTCGTCGAACGCGTCAGCGCGCAGGCCCTGCTGCCGTACATTCACCAGCGCTACGACGACCCGCAGCAGATCCTCGACGGGCCGCCCGAGGGGAGCCTGTGATGCGGCTGGAAGCGGGACAGGTCGCCGTCGTCACGGGCGCGGCGAGCGGCATCGGCCTCGCGATGGCGCGGCGGTTCGCGGCGGACGGCCTGAAGGTCGTGCTCGCGGACGTCGAGGAGTCCGCCCTGGAGAAGGCCGCGGCCGGCCTGCGCGAGGACGGTGCCACCGTGCACGCGCGCGTGGTCGACGTCGGCGACCGAGGGCAGGTCTTCGGCCTCGCGGACGCGGCGTACGAGAAGTTCGGCGCCGTCCATGTCCTGTGCAACAACGCGGGCGTCGGCTCGGGCGCCGAGGGCCGCATGTGGCAGCACGAACCGAACGACTGGAAGTGGGCCTTCGAGGTCAACGTGTGGGGCGTCTTCCACGGCATCCAGGCCTTCGTGCCGCGCATGATCGAGGGCGGCGAGCCCGGCCACGTCGTCAACACGTCCTCCGGCGACGGCGGTATCGCCCCGCTGCCCACGGCCTCCGTGTACGCGGTGACCAAGGCGGCCGTCGTGACGATGACCGAGTCCCTGTACGCGCATCTGAAGGCGGAGCACGCGCGCGTGGGCGCCTCCGTGCTCTTCCCCGGACCCCACATGCTGCGCACCGGGCTGTGGGAGTCGCACCGCAACCGGCCCGAGCGGTACGCCAAGGAGAGGCCGCGCAGGACCCCCTACCGCAGCCTCGGCCAGTGGGAGTCCGCGATGAAGGAGGCGGGCAAGGAGGTGGAGTTCACGCCGGTCGAGGAGGTCGCGGACTTCGTCGCCGAGGGCATCGGCGCCGGCCGCTTCTGGCTGCTGCCGCAGAGCGAGCACAGCGACCGGCAGATCAAGGCCAGGTCCGCCTCGATGCTCGAGCGCGCGAACCCGGCGTACCTGGAGAGCTTCATTCTGGACTGAAGGGCATGTGATGACCGACCAGGATCCCTACCTGATCATCTCCTCCGACTGCCACGCCGGGCTGCCCACCGAGGAGTACCGGCCCTATCTGGACAGCCGTTTCCACCGCGCCTTCGACGAGTTCCTCGGCGAGCGGGGCGCCCGCCGCGAGGAGGCGACGCGGCTCGGCATCCGCAACGACGAGTTCGCCGCCAAATGGTTCGCCGACAACTCGGAAGGACTGCGCGGCGGTTGGGACGCCGCACAGCGCCTCAAGGAGCTGGACGGCGACGGGGTGGCCGCCGAGGTCGTCTTCCCCGACGCGGACGCCGTGGACAGCCGGACGGCCGCGCCCTTCGGCGTGGGGCTCGGGCTCTCCGGTGACCAGGACCCGGAGCTCGGCATGGCGGGCGCCCAGGCGCACAACCGCTGGCTCGCCGACTTCGTGTCCGAACACCCCGAACGGCACTGCGGGGTGGCCCTGTTGCCCATCACCGGCGAGGTGGACCGCGTCGTCGCCGAGGTCCACCGGGCCAAGGAGTCGGGGCTCGGCGCGCTGATGATCCCCTCCATGTGGGTCGACAAGGCGCCCTACCACGACCGGCGTTACGACCCCGTGTGGGCCGCGGCGGCGGACTGCGCGATGCCCGTGGTCACGCACTCCGGGGCGGCGCCCCGCCACGAGTACGGCGACCACCTCGGGATCTATGTCTCCGAAGTGACGTGGTGGCCCGCGCGGCCGCTGTGGTTCATGCTCTGGTCGGGCGTCTTCGAGCGCCACCCGGGCCTGAAGTTCGGCGTCGCGGAGTCGGGCTGCTGGTGGCTGCCCAACCTGCTGTGGTTCATGGACCGCCTCTATCTGGGCGCGCACGGCGGCAAGAAGCTCTCGCCGTTCGCGGAGCTGAAACGCTCCCCGCACGAGTACCTGGACCGCCAGGTGTTCATCTGTGCCACCAACACCAAGCGCCGCGAACTCGCCCAGCGCTACGAGATCGGCGTCGACAACATCCTCTGGGGCAGCGACTTCCCGCACCCCGAGGGCACCTGGCCCGACACGCGCACGTGGCTGAAGAAGACCTTCCACGACATCCCGGTGGCGGAGACCCGGCGCATGCTGGGGCTCGCCGCCGCCGAGGTCTTCGGCTTCGACACGGGGAAACTGGCCCCGCTGGCCGCCCGCATCGGACCGACCCCCGCCGAACTCGGCCAAGACGCAGACGACGCGGCCCAGTCGGCCGTCGAGGCCTCCTGGGCGCGCTCGCGTGAGGTGGGCCGCCACTGGCTGACCGATCACGACTTCCCCACCCTGGGGGTGACCTCATGAGCGAGCGCTACACCGTGATCTCCGCGGACTGCCACGCGGGAGCCGATCTCCTCGACTACCGGCCCTACTTGGAGTCCCGCCACCACGACGCCTTCGACGCGTGGGCGGCGAGCTACGTCAATCCGTACGCCGACCTGCTCGCGGACACCGCCGACCGGAACTGGAACTCGGACCGGCGCATCGCCGAGCTCGAACAGGACGGCATCGTCGCGGAGGTCGTCTTCCCGAACACGATCCCGCCGTTCTTCCCGTCCGCGTCCCTGATGGCCCCGGCCCCGACGCGCGAGGAGTTCACGCGGCGCTGGGCGGGGCTGCGCGCCCACAACCGCTGGCTCGCCGACTTCTGCGCCGCCGCCCCGGGACGCAGGGCGGGCGTCTTCCAGATCCTTCTCAACGACGTCGACGAGGCAGTCAAGGAGATCAGGTGGGCCGCGGCCGCAGGGCTCACCGGCGGGCTGCTGCTGCCCGGCACACCGCCCGGCTCGGGCCTTCCCGAGCTGTACTCGGCCGCGTACGACCCGATCTGGGCGACCTGCGCCGAGCTCGGCGTGCCGGTCAACCACCACGCGGGCTCGGCGTCCCCGCCGCTCGGCGACGAACCGGCCGCGCGCGCCGTGTTCATGGTCGAGACGACGTGGTTCTCGCACCGGGCCCTGTGGCACCTGGTGTTCGGCGGCGCGTTCCGCCGTCACCCCGGCCTGAAGCTGGTCCTGACCGAACAGGGCTCGGGCTGGATCCCCGGGGTCCTGGACATGCTGGACTACTACCACGGGCGTCTGGTGGCCGCGGCGACACGGGCGAGCACGGCGGAGTCCAAGTTCGGCGCGGGGCTGGCCGATTCGATGGGCAAGGGGCCATCCGAGGTGTGGCGGGAGAACTGCTACGTGGGGGCCAGTTTCATGCGCCCGCACGAGGTGCCGCTGCGCGACCGTATCGGCCTCGACAAGATCATGTGGGGCAGCGACTACCCGCACGACGAGGGCACGTACCCGTACACCCGCGAAGGGCTGCGGATCGCGTACGCGGGGCTGCCGCGCGACGAGGTCGCCGCGATGGTCGGCGGCAACACGGCCCGCGTCTACGGCTTCGACCTCGGCCTGCTCGACCCGATCGCGGCCCGCGTCGGGCCGACCGTCCAGGAACTGGACGAACTCCTCGACGAGGCGCCGAAGGACGCGACAAGTCCGGTGTTCGCCCGGGGAGGGTCGGTCCGGATCTGGTGACCGACGGTGCGATGCTCGTCGGGTGACTGACGATGTGCAGGACGAACCGCACGATGAGTCCCACGGCGGCGCGCTCGGAGCGCGGCTCAACTGGCTGCGCGCCGCCGTGCTCGGCGCCAACGACGGCGTGGTCTCCACCGCCGGGCTGGTCGTCGGCGTGGCCGGCGCCACCGAGGACCGCAGCACGCTCCTGACGGCGGGCCTCGCCGGGCTGCTCGCCGGCTCCATGTCGATGGCCGCGGGGGAGTACGTCTCCGTGTCCACGCAGCGCGACTCGCAGAAGGCGGCGCTCGCGCAGGAGAAGCGGGAGCTGCGCGAGTACCCGGAAGCCGAACTCGTGGAGCTGACGGGGCTGCTCGAGGACCGAGGGCTCAGCCCCGAAGTGGCGCGGGAGGCCGCCGAGCAGCTCACCTCGCGCGACGCGCTGCGGGCGCACGCGCGCGTGGAGCTCGGCATCGACCCCGACGACCTCACCAACCCGTGGCACGCCGCCTGGGCGAGCTTCCTCGCCTTCACCGTGGGGGCGCTGCTGCCGTTGCTCGCGATCGTCCTGCCGCCCGGAGCCTGGCGGCTGCCCGTCACCGTGGTCTCCGTGCTCGCGGCGCTCGCCCTCACCGGCTGGAGCAGCGCCCGGATGGGCTCGGCGGCGGTGCGGCCCGCGGTGTGGCGGAACATGGCGGGCGGGGCCCTCGCGATGGCCGTGACGTACGGGGCGGGGTCGCTCCTGGGGGCGGCCGGGGTCTGAGCGAACGCGCGGGAACCGGCGGAGATCAATGGAGGAAGGCACCAACAACGAGCGGTGTACCGCAGGTAATACTTGTCGGTAACACCGTCTAGCCGTGGCCCGTCCGCGCCTCTACGGTGCAGGCATGTCGCCGAACCTGCCCGATGTCGTGCTCTGGTCGATCCCGGCCTTCGTGCTGCTCACCGTCGTCGAGATCGTGAGCGTACGCATCCATCCCGACGACGACGCCGCAGGCTACGAGACCAAGGACGCCGCGACGAGCATCGGCATGGGGCTCGGCAGCCTCGTCTTCGACTTCCTGTGGAAGATCCCGATCGTCGCGATCTACACGGCGGTCTACGAGCTGACACCGCTGCGCGTGCCGATCCTGTGGTGGACGATCCCGCTGATGCTCCTCGCGCAGGACTTCTTCTACTACTGGTCGCACCGCGGGCACCACGTCATCCGCATCCTGTGGGCCTGCCACGTCGTGCACCACTCCAGCCGCAAGTTCAACCTGTCGACCGCGCTGCGCCAGCCGTGGACGAGCCTGACGGTGTGGCCGTTCTACCTGCCGCTCATCGCATGCGGCGTGCACCCGGCCGCGCTCGCGTTCTGCTCGTCGGTGAACCTCGTCTACCAGTTCTGGATCCACACCGAGCGCATCGACAAGCTGCCCCGCGCCTTCGAGTTCGTCCTCAACACCCCCTCCCACCACCGCGTCCACCACGCCTCCCAGGGCGGCTACCTGGACCGCAACTTCGGCGGCATCCTCATCGTCTGGGACCGCCTCTTCGGGTCCTTCGTGGCCGAGGTCGAGCGCCCGGTGTTCGGCCTGACCAAGAACATCAGCACGTACAACCCGCTGCGGGTCGCCACGCACGAGTACGCGGCCATCGCCAGGGACGTGAAGGCGGCCGGCAGCTGGCGTGAGCGCGGCGGCCGGGTGTTCGGCGGGCCGGGGTGGCAGCCGAAGGACGCGCCCGCACCGGTTCCGGCCCCCGCTGCGGGCCAGACCACCGAGAAGGCAGCCGAGGGCACCGCGTGACGCCGACTCCGGCCCCGGTGCCGGCAGAGGCGCCGGTACCCGCCCGTGAGCGCGCGGCGCGCCTCCTGCTCGCCGCCTTCGCCCTGGCGACCGCCGTCGACCTGATCGCCGTGCTCGCCGGGACCGACATCGTCCACACCGCTGCCAAACCGCTCCTCATGCCGCTGCTCGCCGCGTACGTCGTCGTGCGCCGCGGCCCCCGGCTCCTGACCGCCGCGCTGCTCCTCGGGTGGGGCGGTGACGTGCTGCTCCTCTTCGACGCCGACATCGCGTTCCTCGCGGGCATGGGGTCCTTCGCCGCCGGACACGTCTGCTACCTCGTGCTCTTCAAGCGCGCGGGCACACCACGCGCCCGTGGCGCCCTGCTCGCGGCCGCGTACGGCATCGCGCTCGTGACGACCGTGGTGCTCCTGTGGCCCGACCTGCCGGCCGACATGCGCGGGCCCGTCGCCGGTTACAGCCTGCTCCTGACCGCCATGGCGTACGGCTCCTCACGCCTGGGCGCCACGGCGGGATGGGGCGGCGCGCTCTTCCTGCTGTCGGACACCCTCATCGCGACCGGCGTCGCCGACTGGCCGCAGCCCCCTCGGCCCGACTTCTGGGTGATGCTCACCTACCTCGCCGCCCAATACCTGCTGGCGCGCGGCGTGCTCGGACACCCCCTCGACGCGCGGGCCGTACCGGTGGCGGCGTACCGTGAAAGGCGCACGACCACCACCTGAGGCGTCCCGCACGCGATCCGTCAGCGGCGCCTGTGACCAGCACGAAGGACCCCCACTCATGCGCGCCACCACCATCCATGCCCCGTTCGACATGCGCGTGGAGGACGTGCCGGAGCCGGTCGTCCAGCTCCCCACCGACGCCGTCGTCAGGGTCCTGCGGGCCTGTATCTGCGGCAGCGACCTGTGGGCCTACCGCGGTGAGGCGGCCCGCCAGCCCGGCCAGCGCATCGGACACGAGTTCCTCGGCATCGTCGAGGACACCGGCTCCGAGGTGGCCGGCGTCCGGCGCGGCGACCTGGTCGTCGCCCCCTTCATGTGGTCGGACGGGGTCTGCGACTACTGCACCGAGGGCCTCACCACCTCCTGCGAGCACGGCGGCTTCTGGGGCGCGGTCGGTTACGACGGCGGCCAGGGCGAAGCGGTCCGCGTCCCGTACGCGGACGGCACCCTCGTCCAGTTGCCCGCCGACGCGGCCTCCGACGAGCACCTCCTGTCGGCGCTGCTCACGCTCTCCGACGTCATGGGCACCGGCCACCACGCCGCGCTCGGAGCGGGTGCGCGCGCGGGCGCCACGGTCGCCGTCGTCGGTGACGGCGCCGTCGGCCTGTGCGCGGTCCTCGCCGCCAAGCGGCTCGGCGCCGAGCGGATCATCGCGCTCGGCCGGCACCAGGTCCGTACCGACATCGCGCGCCGCTTCGGCGCCACCGACGTCGTCGCCGAGCGCGGTGACGCGGCGATCGAGGCCGTCCGTGAGCTGACCCGCGGCCAGGGCGCCCATGCCGTGATCGAGGCCGTCGGCACCGAGCAGTCCATGAGCACGGCCGTGAGCATCACCCGCGACGGCGGCGCCATCGGCTTCGTCGGCGTGCCGCACGGCAGCGGCACCGGTCTCGACCTCAGCGTCATGTTCGACCGGAACATCGCCCTGCGCGGCGGCGTCGCACCCGTGCGCACGTACATCCCGCAGCTGCTGCCCGACATCCTCGACGGCACGATCGACCCGTCGCCCGTCTTCGACCTGACCGTCGGCATCGAGGGGGTCCCCGACGGTTACAAGGCGATGGACCAGCGCACCGCGCTCAAGGTGCTCGTCACGAACTGACGTCCCGCGCGCGGGGGTTCACGACCAGCGGATCGGGAGCGGCAGCGCGGTCAGGACGGCCGACACCGCGACCACCACGCCCAAGGCGGCTACCTCCGCGCGCGCGGGCACGTACGCGGCCCCCAGGTCGCGGTGGCGCAGCCGCCCCCGCGCGGCCAGCGCGAACACGGAGACGACGGCCACGAGGATCACCTTCGCCAGCAGGGTGCGCCCGTAGGCCGTCGTCACCAGCTGGTCGAGGACCGTGCTCACCGGCATCCGGCGCAGCGTGCTGCACACACCGGTCGCCGTGATGGCGGCGAGCAGGACGGCCGCCACGCGCGCGTAGAGCCCCAGCAGCGCGGCTCCCGCCCCGGGAGCCGTCGTACGCCAGCGGCGCAGCGTCCGCAGGACGTGCAGCAGACCGCCCACCCACAGCGCGGCACACGTCAGATGGACGACGGTCAGGGCCGAGCCCAGATACGCCGTGTGCTCGGCCGGCGGATGGGCGCGCAGCGCCTCCGCCACCACGACGGCGGCCAGCGGCGCGAGCGCGGTCGCCGGGCGCCGCGACCGGGCGCACAGGGCCGCCACCACGAACGCGTTGACCTCGACGAGGGCGAGGCTGCCGTCCCTGGTCCCGTAGAGCCCGGCGATGTCCAGGTCGGAGAGCGCGTGCGGCACGAGGTTGCCGTTCGCCACGATCGACGCGAGCCCCAGTGCGGCCAGGAACCCCGCCCAGGGCGCGTACGCCGACCAGCTGCGCGGCTCGTCCGCGGACGGCGCCCCGGGCACCCGCCGGGCCAGCCGCGCCACGAACAGCTCGCCCGCCTGTACGCAGAGGGCGGCGAACAGGACCGTCCGAAGGAGCGCCACGCCGGTGACCCCGGGCGCCGCCGCCTCCCCCGTGCCGTCAAGGGCGGCGGAGGGCCCGAGCAGGGGGATCACCGCGGCCGCGGCCACGAGGACGAGCGCGAGGACGGCGCGTGCGGTGGCGGGCCGTCGGGCGGGAAGGGCGGGGTCGTCCCCACCGGGGGCGGGCGCCTCGGCGGTCGGTCGTATGGAACTCACCGCATGATCTTCGCCAGGTGTGACAGATCCGGGCAAGTCCAGGAAAACAACTGGCGCAGTGTCATTCCGCCTGAGCGGCCGGCTTCAGCCATGCCGCCACTCGGGCGAGTCGGCACCCCAAAGCCCGGGCGGGCGCTCCCAGTTGACGGGTCCTCCGGTGAAGCCGGCCGGCGGCAGCGCGTGCCGCAGCCGTCCCGCGGCACTGTCGGTCTCCGTGAGCCAGCGCGCCGGGTTCTCGGCGTCGTACGTCTCCGTGACCGCGGTGGGCCCGTGCGGGAGCTTCCGCGTCAGCCAGTGCGCGGTCCGGGCGAGCGCCGCCCGCAGCGCGCGCGTGCCGCCCTCGTCCAGCTGCTCGGTGACGGCGCGCAGCACGGCCGCCGCCAGGAGATAGCCCGTGCCGTGGTCCAGGGCCTGCGCGGGCAGCGCCCCCGGCCGCTCCACGGACCCCTCGACGACCGCGATGCCCGTGGCCACCTGCACCACGCTGTCGAAGCCGCGCCGCTCGCCCCACGGCCCGTACGCGCCCCACGCGGACAGCTGCGCCACGACGAGCCCCGGCCTGCGCGAGGCCAGCGCCTCGGGGGTGAGGCTGAACCGGTCGAGCGCGCCGGGCCGGTAGCCGGTCACGACAACGTCCGCGCCCGCGAGGAGGTCCTCGAAGGCGCGCCGGTCCGCCGCGCCCGTCAGATCGAGCCGTGTGGACCGCTTCCCGAACCCGGTGTCCGCGTGCGCCTCCGGATCCTCCGGCAGCTGCGGGGCGTCGACGCGCAGCACGTCCGCGCCGAACAGCGCGAGGGTGCGCGTGGCGACGGGACCGCCGGTGACCCGCGTCAGGTCGAGGACACGCAGGCCGGACGCGGGCAGCAGCGGGTCACCCGTGAGCGGGGGCAGAGAACGGGGCGCCGCCTTGTCGAGGCGCTCACGGTCGAGCAGCGACCGCCCGGCGATCGCCACTGCCTGAGGGTGCGCGGCCCATTCCTCCGTGGTGCGCAGGGCGACGGCCAGGCCCCCGGCGGCGTACACGGTCTCCTCGGCCTCGGCGGCCGACCGCTCCGCGAGCAGCGCGGCGACCCGCTCCACGGAGGCGTCGTCGCCGAGCCCGAGCGCGGCCAGGAGCCGTGCCCGGTGGTGCGGATAGTTGGCATGGGTGCGCAGCCACCCGTCCGCCGTGCGCCAGAACCGGGACAGCGGCGCGAAGTTGACCGTCGCCCGCCCGTCGATCAGCAGATGCCGCTCACTGACGAACGCGGTGGCCAGGGCGCCGTCGTCGAGGACCACGCGGGGTACGGGCCGTCCGGTGCGCCGGGCGGCCAGCTCGGCCGCGGCCAGCGAGCACGCGCCCACGCACGCGCGTGCCAGGTCGATCACGGGCAGCCGCGCGGGCAGCGCCCCCTCCCTTGCCACGGACGTGATGTGCGAGGTCAGGGCCGGGTCGCCGCCGAGCGCCGCCCAGGCCGCCCGCGTTCCCTCACCCACCGGTGCATGTGTCATGCGGGCACTATCGCGCACGGCCCGAGGAACGACACAGGTGGGCCGGACGAAGCCGTCGGCCCACCTGAACTGTCATGCCTGCGCGGCTACTTGGTCACCGCGTCCAGGGCGTCGGCCATGCCGTGCCCGTAGAAGCCGTTCTTGTTCTTGCCGCCCTCGCACACCGCGTCGACCTTGCCGTCGCCGTCGATGTCGTACGGGTCGGTGCACGGCGTGGCGTCGGCCTGCGCGTACAGGAGCGCCTTCACCGCCGCCGCGGAGGCGTGCGGGTGCGTCGACTTGATCAGCGCGGCGACGCCGGCGACGTGCGGGGACGCCATCGACGTACCGGCCATGTAGCCCCACTTGCCGCCGGGCAGCGGGCCGAGGATCAGGCCGCTCGTGGCGGGCGGCGCCGGCGTCTGGTACGCCGTCGAGTCGCCGCCGGGGGCCGCGATGTCGATGATGCCCTGACCGTAGTTGGAGAACGACGACTTGAGGCCCTTGGCCCCGGTCGCCGCGGTCGTGACGACGCCCGGCAGCTGCGTCGGGATGTCGAAGCACTTGGACGGGTCGACGACCCGGTCGCCCGGGGTCGTGTCGTTCGGGCTCGACGGGTCGGTGATCTCGTCGGAGGCGAGGTCGTAGTTCTCGTTGCCCGCCGCCGCGACGTTCACGGCGCCCTTCTTCTCCGCGTACTGCGAGGCCCGCGCGACGGCCTTCACCAGGGCCTTCTGTTCCGGGTCGTCCGTGCAGTTGAAGTACCACGGGTCGGTGTAATAGCTGTTGTTGGTGACGTCGACGCCGTGCTCGGCCGCGAACACGAAGCCGCACACCACGGCCTCCGTGTAGAAGAAGCCGTCCGGGTTGCCCACCTTGATGCCCGAGACCTTCACGCCGGGCGCGACCCCCGTGATGCCGACGCCGTTCTTGGCGCCCGCGATCTCACCCGCGACATGCGTGCCGTGCGGGCTCTCCGAGGCGCTGGGGCGCCAGGAGCCGTCCGTCGTGTCCGGCTTGCCCGAGACACAGTTCGCGGACGCCCCGCGGTCGAAGTTCGGCGCGATGTCCGGGTGGGTGTCGTCGACGCCGGTGTCGATCACCGCGACGGTGACCTTCCTGCTGCCGAGCGACTTCTCGTGCGCCTTGTCCGCCTTGATGGCGGGCAGGTCCCACTGCAACGGCTCCAGCGGGTCCTGTCCGGCGGCGGCCTGACCGGTCGTGGCCGCCAGCTGGGCTGCGGTCAGTGCCTTCGGGGTGCCGAGGTCGGCCGTGGACTGGGCGGGCAGCGGCGCGGTGCGCGTGGCACCCGCCGAGTCGACCCCGCGGGCCTTGCGGATCGTCTTCGCGAAGTCCGGGTTCGAAGAGTGCGCGACGATGACGCCGATCTTGTCGTACGCGATGACGACGGTGCCGCCGGCCTTGGTGATCTCCTTCTGGACGGCGGCCGAAGTGCCGTGTCCGGAACGCACGTTGACCACGTAGCTGAGCGAGGGGCCGTCCGTGGCGACCGGGGCCTGAGGGGCCTGCGGGGCCTGACCCGCGGCCGACGCGGTCGCGTTCGGCAGGAACGCGAGCGCCGTGGCCATGGCCATCCCGGCCGGTACGGCTATCGAACGGCGGATGGAACGGGAGCGCGCGAGGGGCGCCGTCATGGTGTCTCCTGGGTTCGTTGCGTTCGGGATGCGTGGAGCGGCAGGCAGCCGGAGCCGCCCCGGGTACCTCTGGTGCAGGGCTGCTCGGCGGGTCGCGTCAGGGTCACTTCTTGACGGCGTCGAGCGCGTCGACGATGCCGAAGCCGTAGAAGCCGTTGACGTGCTTCCCGCCCTCGCAGGTGGCGTCGACGACACCGTCGCCGTCCCCGTCGTACGGGGCCGAGGGGCAGCCCGGGTTGTCGGCCTCGGCCTTGAGCAGGGCCTGGAGCTGGGCCGGAGTGGCCCTCGGGTGCGTCGACTTGAGCAGCGCGGCGACCCCGGCGGCGTGCGGCGACGCCATCGACGTGCCCTGGAGGAAGCCGTACTGGCCGCCCGGCATCGTCGACAGGATGCGGCCGTTCTTCGACGGGGTGTCCGGGAACTGGAACTTGTCTCCGCCCGGCGCCGCGATGTCGATGACACCCTTGCCGTAGCTGGAGTAGTACGCCTTGGCACCCGTCGGGCCCGAGGCGCTGACGGTGACGACGCCCGGCAGCTGCGTCGGGATGTCGAAGCACTTGTGCGGGTCGATCGTGCGGTGGACCGGCGTCGAGTCGTCGGGGCTGGAGTCGTCGACGAGCGCGTCCGAGTCCAGGTCGTCGTTGGAGTTGCCGGCCGACGCCAGGTTGAGGGTGCCCTTCTTCTGGGCGTACAGCTGGGCCCGGTCGACCGCGTCGACGATGGCCTTCTGGTCGGGGTCGTCCATGCAGTTGTAGAGCCAAGGGTCCACGTAATAGCTGTTGTTGGTGACCTCGACGCCGTGGTCGGCGGCGAACACGAAGGCGCAGACCACGTTCTCCGGGTAGAAGAGGCCGTCGTGGGGGTCGCTGACCTTGATGCCCGCGACCTTCACACCGGGAGCGACCCCGGCGACGCCTATGCCGTTGCGGGCCGCGGCTATCTCACCGGCGACGTGCGTGCCGTGGTAGTCCTCGGCCGGGTCGTAGGGTCGCCACGCGCCGGGCGAGGTGTCCGCCTTGCCGCCGACACAGTTCGCGGACTGCGAGGCGGAGAAGTTCGGGGCGAGGTCGGGGTGGGTGTCGTCGACGCCCGTGTCGATGACACCGACGGTGACGTCGCGGCTGCCCGGGTTGATCTTCGCGGCCTTGTCGGCGCCGATCGCCCGCAGATCCCACTGGTCGGCCTCGAGTGGCTCGGCGCCCGAATCGGCTTTCGCCGCAAGGGACTTGGCCTGCGCCTTCGACAGGACCTGGGCGGCACCCTCGTCCGTGGTGCCGGCGGCGACCAGCGGGGACGTACGCGTGGCGCCCGCCGACTGCACCCCCTTGACGGCGCGGATCTGCCGGCCGAAGTCCGGGTTCGACGCGTGGACGACGATCACGCCGATCCGGTCGTACGAGGCCACGACGGTCCCGCCGGCCTTGTCGATCGCCTTCTTCACCGACGCGAGGGTGCGGTGGTCCGTCCTGGTGTTCACGACGTACGCGAGTGCCCCTGCGTCGGCGGTGGCCGAACCGGCAGTGGCGGCGGGGGAGTCGGCGGGTGCGGCCGACGCGGCGCCGGGCAGGAAGCCGAGGGACGCGGTGAGCGCGAGGCCGAGCGGCAGGGTGAGCGCCAGCCGGCGTCTGGAGCGCAGATGAGCCATGGGATCTCCACATCATCCGTCGTATATGGAAAAGCCCGAACACAGTTGGTGCCCGGGCAGGTACATGACGCGTGGTGCTCGGGTGAACGTATCCCGGGTCCTCGCAGGCCAGCAATGAAATCCCAAAGAAAGCGCATGACCGGGCAACGCAGTTGAACCGGTGTGCGCGTGCCCCCGTGACGTTGAGCAGGGGGCATGCGCACGATCCTCGCCCCCTGTCGGATCACGCCGGGTGGCCCTACCATCGCCTCCCGGCCCAGGTGATCCAGATCACTGTGAGGTCTGAGAACCACATGTCCGTTTCACCCGCCGCACCCGCACCGCGAGGAGACTCCGTGGCCACCGATGCACCGCCACCGTCGAAAAGCGGGCCCCGCAACCAACCCGCACCGCCCTCCACGGAGGAATTCATCGCGGAGCAGGAGAGCGCGGAGTTCGCCGAACTGCGCCACGCGCACCGCTCGTTCGCCTTCCCTCTGACCGTCGCCTTCATCGCCTGGTACCTGCTGTACGTACTGCTGTCGAACTACGCGGGCGACTTCATGGGCACCAAGCTCTTCGGCAACATCAATGTCGCGCTGGTCCTCGGCCTCGCCCAGTTCCTGACCACGTTCCTCATCGCCTGGTGGTACTCCCGCCACGCTGCCACCAAGCTCGACCCCAAGGCCGAGGCGATCAAGTCCCGGATGGAGGGCGGCGCATGAGCCCCGCAGTCACGCAGGTAATCGCCGTGGGTGAGGCGAGCGAGCACCGGCCGCTCATCATCTCCCTGTTCGCGGTGTTCGTCCTCGCCACCCTGGTGATCACCGTCTGGGCGGGCCGTCAGACGAGGAGCGCCTCCGACTTCTACGCGGGCGGGCGCCAGTTCACCGGCTTCCAGAACGGACTCGCCGTCTCCGGCGACTACATGTCCGCGGCCTCGTTCCTCGGCATCGCCGGAGCGATCGCCCTCTTCGGCTACGACGGCTTCCTCTACTCCATCGGCTTCCTCGTCGCGTGGCTCGTCGCCCTGCTCCTGGTCGCCGAGCCGCTGCGCAACTCCGGCCGCTACACGATGGGCGACGTCCTCGCGTACCGGATGCGCCAGCGCCCGGTCCGCACCGCGGCCGGCACCTCCACGATCGTCGTCTCGATCTTCTACCTGCTCGCGCAGATGGCGGGCGCGGGCGTCCTCGTCTCGCTGCTCCTCGGCATCACGTCCGACGCGGGCAAGGTCGGCATCGTCGCCCTCGTCGGCGTCCTGATGATCGTGTACGTCACCATCGGCGGTATGAAGGGCACCACCTGGGTCCAGATGGTCAAGGCCGTGCTCCTGATCGCGGGCACGATCCTGCTCACCTTCCTGGTCCTGTTGAAGTTCAACTTCAACATCTCCGACCTGCTCGGCAAGGCGGCGTCCAACAGCGGGAAGGGCGCCTCGTTCCTGGAGCCGGGACTCAAGTACGGCGCCACGTCGACGTCGAAGATCGACTTCATCTCGCTCGGCATCGCGCTCGTCCTCGGCACCGCGGGACTGCCGCACATCCTGATCCGCTTCTACACGGTCCCCACCGCCAAGGCCGCCCGTAAGTCCGTGAACTGGGCGATCGGCATCATCGGCGCGTTCTACCTGATGACGATCGCGCTCGGCTTCGGTGCCGCCGCCCTCATCAAGCCGGAAGAGATCATCGCGTCCAACCCGGCGGGCAACACCGCGGCGCCGCTGCTCGCGCTGCACCTCGGCGGGGTCGACTCGTCGTGGGGCGCGATCCTCCTCGCGACGATCTCGGCGGTCGCCTTCGCCACGATCCTCGCGGTCGTCGCGGGCCTGACCCTCGCCTCGTCCTCCTCGTTCGCGCACGACATCTACGCGAACGTCATCAAGAAGGGCAAGGCCTCCGAGAAGCAGGAGATGAAGGCGGCCCGCTGGGCGACCGTCTTCATCGGCATCGTCTCCATCGGCCTCGGCGCCCTCGCCCGCGACCTGAACGTGGCCGGCCTGGTCGCGCTCGCCTTCGCGGTCGCCGCCTCAGCCAACCTGCCGACGATCCTCTACAGCCTCTTCTGGAAGCGCTTCACCACCCAGGGCGCGCTCTGGTCGATCTACGGAGGCCTCTTCGCGGCGGTCTTCCTGGTGCTGTTCTCGCCGGTCGTCTCCGGCAACCCGAAGACGTCCATGTTCAAGGGCGTCGACTTCCACTGGTTCCCCTTGGACAACCCGGGCATCATCTCGATCCCGGTCGGCTTCCTGCTCGGCTGGCTCGGCACCGTCCTGTCCAAGGAGAAGGCGGACGCCGGCAAATACGCGGAGCTCGAAGTCCGCTCCCTCACCGGTACGGGAGCCCACTGACCTCGGGATTCGGACGGCCGCCTCGCGGACCCTCGTACGGATCTACGAGGCGGCCGTCCCGCTCCCGTGGGATCAGGGGCACCCCGGTGTCGGACCCATCACGTAGGCTCGCACTATCAGATCCGCATCGGAGAGGGGGCCCACGTGCTGATCGACACTTATGGCCGAGTGGCCACCGACCTCCGCGTCTCGCTGACCGACCGGTGCAATCTCCGGTGTACGTACTGCATGCCCGAAGAGGGCCTCCAGTGGCTGGCCAAGCCCGATCTGCTCACGGACGACGAGATCGTCCGGCTCATCCGGATCGCCGTCACCCAGCTCGGCATCACGGAGGTCAGGTTCACCGGCGGCGAGCCCCTGCTGCGCCCCGGCCTCGTCGGCATCGTGGAGCGCGTGGCCCAGTTGGAGCCGCGCCCCCAGATGTCCCTGACGACGAACGGGATCGGGCTCAAGCGCACCGCCGCCGCCCTCAAGCAGGCCGGCCTCGACCGGGTCAACGTCTCGCTGGACACCCTGCGCCCCGACGTCTTCAAGACCCTCACGCGGCGCGACCGCCACAAGGACGTCATCGCCGGCCTCGAAGCCGCGAGCGAAGCCGGCCTCACCCCCGTCAAGGTCAACTCCGTGCTGATGCCGGGGCTGAACGACGACGAGGCACCCGAACTCCTGGCCTGGGCCGTCGAGCACGACTACGAGCTGCGCTTCATCGAGCAGATGCCGCTGGACGCCCAGCACGGCTGGAAGCGCGACGGCATGATCACCGCCGGTGACATCCTCGCGTCCCTGCGTACGCGCTTCGACCTCGCGCCCGAAGGCTCCGGCGAGCGGGGTTCCGCCCCCGCCGAGCGCTGGCTGGTGGACGGCGGACCGCAGCGCGTCGGCGTCATCGCCTCCGTCACCCGCCCGTTCTGCTCGGCCTGCGACCGCACCCGGCTCACCGCCGACGGACAGGTGCGCACCTGCCTGTTCGCCAGCGAGGAGACGGACCTGCGCGCGGCCCTGCGCTCGGACAGCGGGGACGACGAGATCGCCCGTATCTGGAAGCTCGCCATGTGGGGCAAGAAGGCCGGCTCCGGCCTGGACGACCCGACGTTCCTCCAGCCCGAGCGCCCGATGTCCGCGATCGGCGGCTGACCCGGGGCCTCAGCCCTCGTGGTCCCCGGACTCCCAGTCCTTCAGCGCGACGACATCCTTCAGAAAGCCGCGCACGCCGAGGAACTGGGAGAGATGCTCGCGGTGTTCGTCGCACGCGAGCCACGTCTTGCGCCGCTCCGGCGTGTGCAGCTTCGGGTTGTTCCAGGCGAGCACCCAGACCGCGTCGACGCGGCAGCCCTTGGCGGAACAGATCGGGTTTTCGTCACTCACAGGTACCGCCCCAAACACATACGCGCCCAAACAAAGGCGACGCCGAGCAGCCACGGGGGGAGCTGCCCGGCGTCGGTCCGTCGCTCCGACGGGGGATGCGGAGCGCGTACGAAGTATGTCATGGGGGACCGGCCGCCCGGCACCGGAACTACATGATTGATCTGAGCTTTTATTGAGCTTTGCGGATCGCCGGTGGTCAGCCGCGGTCACCGAAGTGATCACTCCGAGCGTCGTCGTGCGCGCCGGTGCTGTCCCGCGGAACGGACTCCGCGGAGGCGTCGGCGGCGGGCGGCGTGATCATCGGCCGCACGGGCGTGGTGACGAAGGTCGACGGCAGCGAACGGACGTTCTCCCGGCCCGCGTTGGCGATCACCACGGCGACGTAGGGGAGCAGCAGGCCGAGCACCAGGGCCACGATCGCCACCGGGCGTTCGACGTTCCACAGGGCCGCGCCGAGGATCACGGCGAGGGTGCGGACCGACATCGAGATGACATAGCGGCGCTGCCGGCCACGGACGTCGTCGGCGAGACTCTGCCTCGCCCCGGTGATCCGGAAGACCTCGCCGCTGCTCTGCTTCCGCATCACACACCACCACCTGCCTGCCATGCCGGACTCTCCCCGGTCCGGACTTCTTCCACGGTACGCCCGGCTTCCCTCGCGTTCGAGACCGGGGCGGGCCCGGCCTGTGCGTACGCGCTGCCCCGTACCGCGTACGGGTGCGCCCGACATGCGCTGTATGGCGGACAAGCCGAGACTGGGCGCAGATGCGCACAGCGCGCCACAGAGGAGGCGACGACATGAGCTGGTTGTGGGCGATCATCGTGGGTCTGGTGCTCGGACTGATCGCGAAGGCGATCCTGCCGGGCAAGCAGCAGATCCCTCTGTGGCTGACCGTGATCTTCGGAATCATCGGCAGCGTGCTGGGTAACACGGTCGCCACCTGGATCGGCGTCAACGACACCAAAGGCATCGACTGGACCCGCCACCTGCTCCAACTCGCCGGAGCCGTGCTCATCGTGTGGCTGGGAGACATGGCCTGGGTGGCCCTGCGACGCAACAAACAGCGCGTCTGAGACAGCCGGAAGGGCGGCCACGCACCAGGTGCGCGGCCGCCCTTCCGGCTGTCTCAGAGCGTGTTCGAAGACTGTGCGCTCAGGCGCTGACGACCTCGATCGCCGCCAGGTTCTTCTTGCCGCGGCGCAGCACGAGCCAGCGCCCGTGCAGCAGCTCGTCCGCGGCCGGCACCGCGTCCTCGGCGGCGACCTTCACGTTGTTCACGTACGCGCCGCCCTCCTTCACCGTGCGCCGGGCGGCCGACTTGCTCGCCACGAGACCGACCTCGGCGAGCAGGTCCACGACCGGGCCGAGCGCGTCGACCTTGGCGTGCGGCAGCTCGGACAGGGCGGCCGCCAGGGTCGCCTCGTCCAGCTCACCCAGGTCACCCTGCCCGAACAGCGCCTTGGACGCGGCGATGACGGCGGCGCACTGGTCGGCGCCGTGCACCAGCGTCGTCAGCTCCTCGGCCAGGGCCCGCTGAGCGGTCCGCGCCTGCGGCCGCTCCTCGGTCTGCCGCTCCAGGTCCTCGATCTCCTCACGGGACTTGAAGCTGAAGATCCGCAGGAACTTGGACACATCGCGGTCGTCGGCGTTCAGCCAGAACTGGTAGAAGGCGTACGGGGTGGTCAGCTCGGCGTCGAGCCAGACCGTGCCGGACTCCGTCTTGCCGAACTTGGTGCCGTCCGCCTTGGTGATCAACGGAGTGGCCAGCGCGTGCACCGACGCCTCGGGCTCGACCCGGTGGATCAGGTCGGTGCCCGCGGTGAGGTTTCCCCACTGGTCACTGCCGCCGGTCTGCAGCGTGCAGCCGTACCGACGGTTCAGCTGCATGAAGTCCATGCCCTGAAGGATCTGGTAGCTGAACTCGGTGTAGCTGATGCCCGCGTCGGAATTGAGCCGTCGGGAGACGGCCTCCTTGGCGATCATCTTGTTGACCCGGAAGTACTTGCCGATGTCCCGCAGGAAGTCGATCGCCGACAGACCCGAGGTCCAGTCCAGGTTGTTGACCATGCGGGCGGCGTACGGGCCCTCGAAGTCGAGGAACCGCTCGATCTGCCCGCGCAGCCGCTCGACCCACAGCGCCACCGTCTCCGGGGCGTTCAGCGTCCGCTCGGCGTTCGGCTTCGGGTCGCCGATCAGGCCGGTGGCCCCGCCGACCAGGCCCAGCGGGAGGTTCCCCGCGAGCTGGATGCGGCGCATGGTGAGGATCTGGACCAGGTTGCCGAGGTGGAGACTCGGCGCGGTCGGGTCGAACCCGCAATAGAACGTGAGGGGACCGTCCGCGAACGCCTTGCGCAATGCGTCCTCGTCAGTGGACAGGGCCAGCAGGCCGCGCCACTGAAGTTCGTCGACGATGTCCGTCACGGTTCTCGTATCTCCTCGGATGACTTGGATGCTGCCCGACCAGGTTACGGGGTCATACGCCCTGGCTGACCGAGCTCATGTTGAAGTCCGGCACCCGAAGGGCCGGCATCGCAGCCCTAGTGAACCAGTCGCTCCACTCCCTGGGCAGCGTCTTTTCCGTCCGTCCGGCCTCCACCGCGCGCCCCAGCAGGTCGACGGGCGACTCGTTGAACCGGAAGTTGTTCACCTCGCCCACCACCTCGCCGTCCTCCACGAGGTACACCCCGTCCCGGGTCAGACCGGTCAGCAGCAGCGTCGCCGGATCGACCTCACGGATGTACCAGAGGCAGGTCAGGAGCAGCCCGCGCCCGGTGGCCGCGACCATCTCGTCCAGGGAACGGTCCTCGCCCCCGTCCAGGATCAGGTTGTCGATCGCCGGCGCCACCGGGAGACCGGTGAGGCCCGCGCTGTGCCGGGTCGTCGTCAGATGGGCCAGCTCGCCCTCGCGCACCCAGTCTGTCGCCGTCAGCGGCAGCCCGTTGTCGAACACGGAGGCGCTGTCGCCCGAGGCGTGCGCGAGGACGAACGGCGCCGACTCCAGGCCCGGCTCGTTCGGGTCGCTGCGCAGTGACAGCGGGAGCTCGGTCAGCCGCTCGCCGACGCGCGTGCCGCCGCCCGGCCTGCTGAAGACGGTCCGGCCCTCGGCGGCGTCCCGGGCCGCGGACGACCACAGCTGGTAGATCAGCAGGTCGGCGACCGCGGTCGGCGGCAGCAGCGTCTCGTAACGGCCCGCGGGCAGCTCGATGCGGCGGCGCGCCCAGTCGAGGCGCTGCGCCAGCTCGGCGTCGAGCGCGCCCGGGTCGACGTCCTTGAAGTCGCGCGTCGAGCGCCCCGCCCAGGCCGAGCGCGTCCGGTCCGGGGACTTCGCGTTCACCTCCAGCGTCCCGTTCGGCTGGTCGTGGCGCAGGCGCAGGCCCGTCGACGTACCGAGATAGCTGGAGACGAGCTCGTGGTTGGCGAAGCCGTACAGCTCACGCCCTCCCGCGCGGGCGCGGGCGAACGACTCGCCCAGGGCCGGGGCGAAGTCCGCGAAGACGGCCGACGAGGTCTCGGCGGGCGCGTCCGTGAAGTCGGGGGAGTGCGGCATTCCGGAGACCAGCGGCCCGGCGTCCTCGGCGGGCGCCGCGCCCCGGGCGGCGGCCTCGGCGGCCCGCACCAGCGGTTCGAGGTCGTCCGTGGTCACGGCCGAGCGGGAGACGACCCCGGAGGCCGTGCCCTCCTTGCCGTCGACGGTGGCGATGACCGTGAGGGTGCGCCCGCGCGTGACTCCGTTCGTCGTGAGCGCGTTGCCCGCCCAGCGCAGATTGGCGGTGGACTGCTCGTCGGCGATGACCACGCAGCCGTCGGCCGTGGACAGTTCGAGGGCACGCTCGACGATCTCGTGCGGCTTGTTCGTACGAGGACTCATAGGGCTCACCGTCCGGCCTCCTGCGTGGTGTTCAGAATGTTCACGCCCTTGAAGAGGGCGGACGGGCAGCCGTGCGACACCGCAGCGACCTGCCCCGGCTGGGCCTTTCCGCAGTTGAACGCGCCGCCCAGTACGTACGTCTGCGGGCCGCCGACCGCCGCCATCGAACCCCAGAAGTCGGTGGTCGTGGCCTGGTAGGCGACGTCGCGCAGCTGCCCGGCGAGCCGGCCGTTCTCGATGCGGTAGAACCGCTGCCCCGTGAACTGGAAGTTGTAGCGCTGCATGTCGATCGACCAGGAACGGTCGCCCACGACGTAGATGCCGCGGTCGACGCCCCCGATCAGGTCCTCGGTCGACAGGCCGCCCGGGTCCGGCTGGAGCGACACGTTCGCCATCCGCTGGACGGGCACATGGCCGGGGGAGTCCGCGTACGCGCAGCCGTTCGACCGGTCGAAGCCCGTCAGCTTCGCGATGCGGCGGTCCAGCTGATAGCCGACGAGCGTCCCGTCCCTGACCAGGTCCCAGGACTGCCCCGCCACGCCCTCGTCGTCGTACCCGATGGTCGCGAGGCCGTGCTCGGCGGTGCGGTCACCCGTCACGTTCATGATCTCGGAGCCGTACCTGAGCTTGCCGAGCTGGTCGAACGTGGCGAAGGACGTGCCCGCGTACGCCGCCTCGTAGCCGAGCGCCCGGTCCAGCTCGGTCGCGTGGCCGATGGACTCGTGGATGGTCAGCCACAGGTTGGACGGGTCGACCACCAGGTCGTACAGGCCCGCCTCGACGCTGGGCGCCCGCATCTTCTCGGCGAGCAGCTCCGGGATCTCGGCCAGCTCGCGGTCCCAGTCCCAGCCGGTCCCGGTGAGGTACTCCCAGCCCCGGCCCACCGGTGGCGCAAGCGTCCGCATGGAATCGAACTCGCCGCTCGAACCGTCCACGGCGACCGCCGTCAGCTGCGGATGCAGCCGCACCCGCTGCTGCGTCGTCACCGTCCCCGCCGTATCGGCGTAGAACTTGTTCTCGTGCACGGTGAGCAGCGAGGCGTCCACATGGTCGACGCCGTTCGCACCGAGCAGCCGAGCACTCCAGTCGGCGAGCAGCCCGGCCTTCTCCTCGTCCGGCACGGCGAACGGATCGATCTCGTACGAGGACACCCACGTCCGGTCCTCGTGCACCGGCTCGGCGGCCAGCTCCACTCTCTCGTCCGAACCCGCGGCCTTGATCACCTGTGCCGACAGCTTCGCCATCGCGACGGCCTGCGACGCCACCTTCGCGGCCGCGTCCATCGTCAGATCCACGCCCGACGCGAAGCCCCATGTGCCGCCGTGTACGACGCGCACCGCGTACCCGAGGTCCGTGGTGTCCGACGAGCCCGCGGGCCGCGCGTCCCGCAGCCGCCGCTCCGCGCTGCGCACCCGCTCCATGCGGAAGTCCGCGTGGTCGGCGCCGAGAGCCCGCGCGCGGGCCAGCGCGGCATCGGCGAGGGCCCGCAGCGGCAGCGCCGTGAAGGCTTCATCGATCGAATGGGGCACGGATGTTCTCCCTGCTGTCGGAGGCGCTGTCGCCAGAGCTGTCAGGAGCCTCGGGCACCGGCCGCTCCCGGGTACGGGCACCGGTCAGCCCCGATCATGTCGCGTCGGCGGGCCCCGCGGCCACACTTTTCTGTAGGGACCCGACAGCGACTGTCCGGCGCCACTGTCGGTGGTCGATTCTCCGTATCCAGGGCGGTACCGATAGGTTTTCGAGGTACCAGACCGCTATCGAAAGGGTGATCCGTTGAGCCGCTCGGTTCTCGTCACCGGAGGAAACCGGGGCATCGGCCTCGCCATCGCCCGTGCGTTCGCCGACGCCGGCGACAAGGTCGCGATCACGTACCGCTCGGGCGACGCCGCCGAGCTGGAGAAGGCCGGCTTCCTCGCCGTCAAGTGCGACATCACCGACAGCGAGCAGGTGGAGCAGGCCTACAAGGAGATCGAGGAGAAGCACGGTCCCGTCGAGGTCCTCGTGGCCAACGCCGGCGTCACCAAGGACCAGCTCCTCATGCGCATGTCCGAGGACGACTTCACGTCGGTCCTCGACACCAACCTCACCGGCACCTTCCGGGTCGTGAAGCGTGCCAACCGCGGCATGCTGCGCGCCAAGAAGGGCCGCGTCGTACTCATCTCCTCCGTGGTCGGCCTGCTCGGCTCCGCGGGACAGGCGAACTACGCCGCGTCGAAGGCGGGTCTGGTCGGTTTCGCGCGCTCCCTGGCCCGTGAGCTCGGGTCGCGCAACCTCACTTTCAACGTCGTCGCGCCCGGTTTCGTCGACACCGACATGACCAAGGCGCTCACCGACGAGCAGCGCGAGGGCATCGTGAAGCAGGTGCCCCTCGGCCGCTACGCGCAGCCCGAGGAGATCGCCGCGACGGTGCGGTTCCTCGCCTCGGACGACGCCTCGTACATCACTGGAGCCGTCATTCCCGTCGACGGCGGATTGGGCATGGGTCACTGATCACCATGAGCGGAATTCTCGAGGGCAAGCGCGTCCTGATCACCGGTGTGCTGATGGAGTCCTCCATCGCCTTCCACGCCGCGAAGCTGGCCCAGGAGCAGGGTGCGGAGATCATCCTCACCGCGTTCCCGCGGCCCACGCTGACCGAGCGCATTGCCAAGAAGCTCCCCAAGCCCACCAAGGTCATCGAGCTCGACGTCACCAACGACGAGCACCTCGGCCGCCTCGCCGAGATCGTCGGCGAGGAGCTCGGCGGCCTCGACGGCGTCGTGCACTCCATCGGCTTCGCGCCGCAGGACGCCCTCGGCGGCAACTTCCTCAACACCCCGTTCGAGTCGGTCGCCACGGCCATGCACGTCTCCGCCTTCTCCCTGAAGTCGCTGACCATGGCCTGCCTGCCGCTGATGCAGAACGGCGGCTCGGTCGTCGGCCTCACCTTCGACGCCCAGTACGCCTGGCCGCAGTACGACTGGATGGGCCCGGCCAAGGCCGCCCTCGAGGCCACCAACCGGTACCTCGCGCGTGACCTCGGCAAGCAGAACGTCCGCTCGAACCTCATCTCGGCCGGCCCGATCGGCTCCATGGCCGCCAAGTCCATCCCGGGCTTCGGCGAGCTGGCCGCCGTCTGGGACGACCGCGCTCCGCTGGAGTGGGACCTCAAGGACCCGGAGCCGGCGGGCAAGGGCATCGTCGCCCTGCTGAGCGACTGGTTCCCGAAGACCACCGGCGAGATCATCCACGTCGACGGCGGTCTGCACGCGATCGGCGCCTGATCACCCGTACGTGGCCGACGCCCCGTTCCCCGCACTGCGCGGGGGGCGGGGCGTCACCCGTTCGGCCCACCGGCCGGGCGGGTGCATGGGGTGGGCACGCAGGCTGAGAAGGCGTTCGTTCCCCCTCTCCCGTACGGCCGAGGAGGTCCCTTTGTGCGCCTTTTCCAGCGCAGTGCCCAGGTACTCGCAGCTTTCGTACTCCTCTTCGCGGTGCCGTACGACGCCGCTTCCCGGCCCGCCCGGACCGCGCCCCACGCGCGCGTGGCGGACGGCGGGGACGACCGCGGGACCGAGCCCTTCGGGGCGGACTGCCGGGTGACCGTCTCCGGTTCGGACGTGACGGCGTACTGCCACAACCCGTATCCGGCGACCGACGCGGTCAGCCTCCACGTCGAGTGCGACCGCTGGTGGGACATAGACAGCGACGGCGGGCAGGTTCCGGCCGAGGCCGCCGAGACCGTGCGGCTCACCGGCCGGTGCTGGAAAGAGGTCAGCTCGGCCTGGATCAGCCACGCCAAGGTCGACGGCTGAGCGCCGCGCCCGGGCTTTTCGGCTACTGAGTGGCGGACGGGATCGGCAGGCACAGGAACGGATAGCGCGCCGCCTCGGCGGCGGCCGCCTCCGCGTCACCGATCCGGATCGCCTCGAGCAGACCCCTGTGGTCCATGTGGTTCTCGGGCGTCAGCTCCTCGCCCACATCCACGCGCAGGACGTCCCGCAGGACCTCACCGAGGTCCGCGTACATGGCCGTCATGACGTCGTTGTGCGACGCGGCCACGACCGCCAGGTGGAAGGTCGCGTCGGCGGTCACGAACGCCTCCGCGTCGCCCGACGCCCAGGCGTCCTCGCGGCGCACCATCAGCGCGTCGAGCTGCTTGAGGTCGCGTTCGGTACGACGCTGCGCGGCGAGGCTCGCGGCGCTGGACTCCAGCGTCGAGCGCAGCTCGGCGATGTGCCGGGGGTCGGCGTCGGCGAACCTGCGCTGCATCACGCCCGCCAGCTCGCTGGTCGCGACGACGTAGGTGCCCGACCCCTGCCGGATGTCGAGCAGGCCGTTGTGGGCGAGTGCGCGCACGGCCTCGCGCACCGTGTTGCGCGCGACGCCGAGCTGCTCGACCAGTTCGGGCTCGGTCGGGATGCGGGAGCCCACCGGCCACTCGCCCGACGAGATCTGGGCGCGCAGCTCGGCGATGACCTGTTCGGAGAGAGCCGAGCGCCTGGGGGAGGTCAGCGGCATGACGGTCCTTGGTGCGATGTCCGGGGCGAACCGGGGCGGGCAGAAACGGGCGCGGGCGGGGTGACCGCGCCAAGTGTGACGCAATCCGATTGGACACCCAATCATCCCATGATTCTAAGATGGGGTCATGGCCAGTGAGGAAACCCCGACGATGACACAGACCCCGATACGGACCGAGAGCGCACCCGAAGCGAAAACAGCCCCCACGCGCGCGTGGGCCGTGCGCCTGATGATCGTGGGCATCGTCCTTGCGGCCCTGAACCTGCGCCCCGCCATCACCAGCCTCGGTGCCCTCCTCGAAGAGGTGCGCGACGGGCTCGGCATGAGCGGCAGCGTCGCAGGCCTCCTCACCTCCGTACCCCCGCTCTGTTTCGCGATCTTCGGGGTGATGGCGCCCCGGCTCGCCCGCCGCTTCGGCCCCGGCGCCGTGGTGTGCGCCGGAATGGCCGCGATCGCCGCCGGTCTGGTGATCCGCCCGTTCACCGGCAGCACCGTGGGCTTCCTCGTCGCCAGCGGCCTCGCCCTCATGGGCATCGCGGTCAGCAACGTCCTCATGCCGGTGATCGTCAAACGCTGGTTCCCCGACCGCGTGGGCTCCATGACCGGCCTCTACTCGATGGCCCTCGCGCTCGGCACCTCCCTCGCGGCGGCCGTGACCGTGCCCATGACGGACGCGCTCGGCGGCAGCTGGAAGACCGGACTCGCCGTCTGGGCCGCTCTCGCCGTGGCCGCCGTCGTCCCGTGGGTCCCGCTCGTACGCGAACAGGGAGCCGAGAGCGGCACCACCGCCGGTACCGCCGATACCCCGAGGCAGGACGACGGCCTGCGCATCACCCGCAGCCGCACCGCCTGGGCGCTCGCCGTCTTCTTCGGCCTCCAGGCCACCGCCGCCTACATCACCATGGGCTGGATGGCGCAGATCTTCCGTGACGCCGGAGTCTCCGCGGGCACCGCGGGTGTGCTGCTCGCCGTCACCATGGCGATGGGCGTACCGCTCGCCTTCGTCATCCCGCGCCTCGCCACCCGCCTGCCCAGCCAGGGACCCATCGTCATCGCCCTCGGCGTGTGCGGACTCGCCGGTTACGCGGGCCTCTACCTCGCCCCGGCCGGTGGGGCCTGGGCGTGGGCCGTCCTCCTCGGCATCTCCAACTGCGCCTTCCCGCTCGCCCTGACGATGGTCGGCATGCGGGCGCGGACCGGCGCGGGCGTCGCCAAGCTCTCCGCGTTCGCCCAGAGCACCGGCTATCTGATCTCCATCCCGGGACCGCTGCTCGTCGGCGTGCTCTACCAGCACAGCGGCGGCTGGGGCGTCCCCATCGCGCTCATGGCGGCCCTCATGGTGCCGCAGATCGTGGTGGGCGTCATCGCGGGACGCAACCGTACGGTCGAGGACGAGGCCGCTCCGGCCGGCGCGGTCTGACCTCCGCACGGTGCCCACCCCGGCTCCAGGAGCCGGGGCAAAGGGTGCGAGACTGACCGCATGTCGCCTGTGCTCGACCCGAACCCCCAGAACGGCCAGAAGAAGCTCCTCATCGTGCTCGGCTCGATGCTGGCCATCACCGTGATCATCGCGGTCATCGCCTCGATCGCCTCACCGTGACCATCGACGCCATCGACGCCATCGACGCCATCGACCTCATAGGCGCCATCGCGGCACTGTGACAGCGGTCCCCGGCCCGTTCGTGGCCGGGGTTGGTGGTGCTGGCACCACCAACCCCTAGGGGGCCAGTGTCAGGGTCAACTGGGTGGATCACCGGATGGGTTGAGGGCCCGGCCTTCCGTAAATTCGAGATGTGACCGCGAACACCGCGGACCACGGCAGCGAGCATCTCGATGACCCCGGAGGCGTCATGTCGGCCCCTACGCACACCAGGCCCCACCCGGCCCCAGCGGGCGGCATCGACGTCAGGCTCCCGTGGTGGGCGATCGCCCTGCCCGCGATCACCTTCGCCGTACTCCTGCTCCTGATACTCAACCCGGCCGACGCGCACGCAGCGACCGGTGACCCGGCAGTCGGCCAGCTCCTCGACCGCATTCAGCAGGCGGTGCTGCACACGGCCCCGTGAGCGGCCCGCACGGCGCGTCACCCGTGCCGGTCGAGCGCGCCAACTCCCTGCGCCCCGTGGCCGGTTTCGTGCGAAGCTGGGACCCATGAGCGTCGCAGAACCCCGCAGGATTGTCCTTTTCCGGCATGCGAAGGCGGACTGGCCCCAGGTCTCCGACCACGAGAGGCCGCTCGCCGAGAGGGGCCGAAAGGACGCGCCCGTCGCCGGCCGCAAGCTCGCCGACTCCGGTATCGACCTCGACCTGGCCCTCTGCTCGACCTCCGCGAGGACCCGCGAGACATGGAAGCTCGCCGTCCACGAGCTGCCCCACCGGCCCAGGACGGTGTACGAGGAGCGGGTCTACGAGGCCTCGCCCGGTGAGCTCATCGCCGTACTGAACGAGACCCCGGACGACGTGCGGAGCGCGGTGCTGATCGGCCACAACCCCGGGATCCAGGGGCTCGCCGACGTCCTCTCCGGGCAGGCCGAGGGCGACGCGGGGGAGCGGATGGCCCGGCGCGGCTTCCCGACCTCCGCCTTCGCGGTCCTGTCCTTCACCGGCCCCTGGAAGTCACTCGAGCCGGGCACCGCCACCCTCGTCGACTACTGGGCACCGTCCGAGTGACCCGTCGACCGACGGCCGGACCCTGACACGCCGACGGGCCCCGATACGCATGGGTACCGGGGCCCGCCGCATCAGTGATCGTCCGCGTCGACCGGAGTCAGTCGTCGTGGGCGTCCGCGGCCTCGACCTCTTCGCGGGTGATGCCGAGGAGGTAGAGCACGGTGTCGAGGAACGGCACGTTCACCGCGGTGTGCGCGGCCTCGCGGACCACGGGCTTCGCGTTGAAGGCGACACCGAGGCCCGCCGCGTTCAGCATGTCCAGATCGTTGGCTCCGTCGCCGATCGCCACGGTCTGCGCGAGCGGCACCCCGGCCTCCGCGGCGAACCGGCGCAGCAGACGCGCCTTGCCCGCGCGGTCCACGATCTCGCCGGTGACCCGGCCGGTCAGCTTTCCGTCGACGATCTCCAGGGTGTTGGCCTGGGCGAAGTCGAGCCCGAGCCGGTCCTGCAGATCGTCCGTGACCTGGGTGAATCCGCCCGAGACGACGCCCACTTGATAGCCGAGCCGCTTCAGGGTGCGGATCAGGGTCCGCGCGCCGGGCGTGAGCCGCACCTCGGCGCGGACCTTGTCGACGACTGACGCGTCGAGCCCCTCGAGCAGCGCGACCCGCGCGTGCAGCGACTGCTCGAAGTCCAGCTCGCCCCGCATCGCCGCCGCGGTGACCTCGGCGACCTTGTCCTCGCAGCCGGCGTGCGCCGCGAAGAGCTCGATGACCTCGTCCTGGATGAGTGTCGAGTCGACGTCCATCACGACGAGGCGCTGGGCGCGCCGGTGCAGTCCGGCCGCGACGACGGCGACATCGACGCCGAGCGCCGCCGACTCCGTCGCGAGTGCGGTGCGCAGGGGCTCGGTCTCGGTGCCGGAGACGGCGAACTCGACCGCGGTCACGGGGTACTTCGCGAGCCGGAAGATACGGTCGATGTTGCCGCCGGTGCCGGTGATCCTGGCGGCGATGGCGGCCGTCGTCTCCGCGGTCAGCGGGTGGCCGAGCACGGTGACGAGCGAGCGGCCGAGACCGCGCGGACGGTTGTCGCCGATGCCCGAGATGATCTCGGCCTGCATCCGCATGGACTCCGCCCAGCTGTGGACGGTGGCCCGCAGGTCGCCCTCGAGACCGGGGGGCGGCTCCGTCACCAGGGCGCACAGGACGATGCGGCCGCGGGTGACGACCTGCTCGATGTCGACGACATCGAGGGAGTAGGCGGCGAGGGTGTCGAAGAGCCCGGCGGTGATACCGGGTCGGTCCTTGCCGAATATCTTGACGAGGAGCGTCGGGACGTCGTCCGGAACTGCGACCGGGACATCAGCGGGGTGGCGGGGCTGCGAAGCACTCATGGTGGTCCCACGTTATCCGGCCCACGTCGCGGCGCGCGGTGGTGGTCCGTGTGGCGGACATGTGGGGCGCCCGCTCCGACCGGCCGGTTCGCCGTCCACCGCCCGTACTCGGCTCAGCCGCGCGGGCCCCTCCGGGGTGGCTGCGGCCCCTCCTCGTCCGGCGCCGACGGTGACCGTGACGGCGGGCGCGGCAGTGGCGGTGGGGGAGGAGGCGGTGGCGGCACGGGCCATCCCTTGCCGGACCCGGACCCGGAACCCGACCCGGGCCGCCCTCGCGGACGCGGCGGCACCGGTGGCCTGACCGGCCCCACCATCGTCGGCGCCCCGTACAGATCGTCCGGCAGATCATCCTGCCGATTGCCCGACCGATCGCTCGGCCTGTTCTCCGACCGATCCTGCGGCCGATCGCTCGGCCTGTTCTCCGACTGATCTTGCGGCCGATCGTTCGGCCTGTTCTCCGACTGATCTTGCGGCCGATCGCTCGGCCTGTTCTCCGACCGATCCTGCGGCCGATCGCTCGACCTGTTCCCCGACCGATCGCTCGTCCGATCGCCCGCCCGTTCGTCGGCCAGTTCGCCCGGCGGCTTCAGATACGGGTTCGTCGCGTCCGGCGACGCCCGGTACGGCGTGCTCGGCCGATACGGCCCCGCCTCCTGGGACGGGACGAGCCCGACGGGCCGGACCACACCGTCCCCCCGTTCGCGCGGTTCGCCCCGTGCCCACCGCTCCTCCGGTTCCACTCCGCCCCCGCTCAGCGCAGCTGGCGCCGCCCGCCGGCCCGCCGCCCCCGCCCCGTGAGCCAGCAGCGCTCCCACCGCTCCCGCCCCCGCTCCCCAGGCGGCCCCGAGCAGCAGCGCCATGCCGAGATGTCCGTGCAGCTCGATGCCGGCCCCGAACGCGTCGAAGCCGAGTACGGACAGCGAGGCGTCCGCCGACACGTCCGTCAGCCGCACGAGCAGCGGGAGGCCGAGCGCCATGACGACCCCGAGCCGCAGCGCGCACCTCCCGGCGAAGCCGGCGGCGCCCATCGGCCGCGACCCGGGCCCGCCGGTCACCGCAGGTGTCCGCACGGCGGTCAGTACGCCCGCGAGCACCGTCATCAGAAGGGTCGCGAAGGCCAACAGCCATATTCTGTCGTCCAGTTCGGCGAGACGGCCCAGCGTCACCGGCTCGTTCGTGTGCATCCGCAGCAACTCGTCGACCGGGTGGGGAAGGGTCTGCGCGAGAGTGCCCGTCGCCTTGCCGTCCCACGGGACGAAGAGGCCGAGGGGGATGCCGAGCCACACCCCGTTGGGTGCCCCGAGCAGCGCGGCGCCCGCGATCCGCCGCGGATGGTCGTCGCCGATCATCGCGTACGCCGCTGCCGCGAGCCCCGCGGCAACCGCTACCGACAACACCGTGACCAGTGACGAAGCGGCGGGACGGACCACCCGGTGCAGCGCGTCGAGGGCGCGCGGGAGCGGCGTCCTGCGCGAGGCGAGCAGTGCGATCAGCAGGACGCCGATCACCCACGCGGCGCCGCCCAGCAGAGAGGATCCGGTCTCGACGGTGAACCCGACGGTCGCCTTCGCGTCCGCGAGGCGGCCGATGTGGTCCGGCAGGAGTCCTCCGAGGTCGAGGCCGCCCGGCAGCTTGTCCTTGATGCCGCCCGGCAGATCCCCGTCCGGTATCCGGTCGAGCCCGAGCTTCCCGCCGTCAATCGTGATGAGGTCGTGACCCGCCCGGGCAAGCCCTGCGAGCATCGCCAGAAACAGTGTGACCACGCTCCCCGCGCGTGCCGCGAGTTCGGCCGGCGTGACCTCAACTCCCGCCCCACGTAGGGAACGCAGGAAGAACCAGCTGAGCAGCAGAGCGCCCGTGAGGCCCACGCCGAGCGGCGCGATATCGATGGCCGTGTGGGCCTGCGCGCCGTCCAGTCCGAAGGCTGAGACGTCTCCCGACGGCGTGACTTTCCCACCCACCCCAAGGGCCACCACCGCGGCCGTCATCGGGCCGAGCGAACCCGCGGAATCCGCTCCGAGCAGATGAAGGCCGGCCGCGGCGACCGTCGCCATCCCGATGAACGCCCAGCTCACGGAGGCGACCGCGCAGAGCAATACGTCGCTCCAGCGCACGCCCTCGCGCCCGCTCCCCCGGACAACGGTCTCCATCAGGGCCCCCGATCCGTACGGCCATGTATCGGATGTCCCATTTGCGCATGATCCGTAGGCACTTGTGGGTGCTTACCACTCTCCGGGGCTGTTTCTGCCTCGTCAACGGGGCGGGCGTACAGGCGCGTGGACGGTCTTCACAAGGCCCGCCTCAAGGCCCGACTTTCGGTCAGGGGGCTCCGCCTGAAATAGTTCCCCACGATGTTCGACATCCCTAGACTCCCCAAGATGGGGGCTAGCTCGGGGGACAACTCAGTGGGGCATGGAGTGCCGGAACTCGTACTGGAATTGAATGGAAGGACCTGGACGCTCGACCCGTCCAGGCCATACACCCTCGGACGTGATCCGCAGGGGGACGTCGCGATCGACGATGCCAGGGTGTCCTGGCGTCACGCCACCATCAGCTGGGGCGGCCGCAGTTGGGTCATCGAGGATCACGGCTCCACCAACGGCACGTTCGTGCAGGGCCGGCGGATCCATCAGATGGAGATCGGCCCGGGCTCGACGCTGCACCTCGGCAACGCGACGGACGGTCCGAGGGTGAGCCTCTCGGGCAGCGCCTCCGGCGCGGCCGTGCCCGCGGCCCAGCAGGCCCAGCAGCAGGCCCATCCGCAGCAGGCGCCGGCCCAGCAGCCGCACGTGGCGCCGCAGGGTGGCGACCCCGGCTGGGTGCACAAAGCCCCGCCGCAGCAGCAGGTTCCCGCCCAGCAGGGCTGGCAGCAGCCGCAGCAGGCGCAGAACATCCCGCCCCAGCAGGGGCCCGGCGGTGCCGCGGGGGCCCCGCCGGTGTACGGCGACCGCAGCCCCACCACGTTCCACCAGCTGGCCCTCGGCCGCGTGATGCGGATCGGCCGTGCCCTCGAGAACGAGCTGGTGGTCTCCGACCTCCAAGTCTCGCGCCTGCACGCCGAGTTCCACGCGACGCCCGACGGCCGCTACGAGATCCGTGACCTCGGCTCGCACAATGGCACGTACGTCAACGGTATGCCGATCGCCAAGGGCGGCTCCGCGCTGCTCGGCCCGAACGACATCGTCGGCGTCGGCCACTCGACGTTCCGCCTCGTCGGCGACCGTCTCGAAGAGTTCGTCGACACCGGTGAGGTCTCCTTCTCCGCCCGCCATCTGACGGTGACGGTCGACGGCGGCAAGGACATCCTCAAGGACGTCTCCTTCGGCGTCCCGGAGAAGTCGCTCATCGCGGTCATCGGCCCCTCGGGTTCCGGCAAGTCCACCTTGCTCAAGGCGCTCACCGGCTACCGGCCCGCCAACAAGGGCGACGTGCTCTACGACAACCGGAACCTGTACAAGCAGTTCGCCGAGCTGCGTCAGCGCATCGGTCTGGTTCCGCAGGACGACATCCTGCACAAGGAACTGACCGTCAAGAAGGCTCTCAAGTACGCGGCCAAGCTGCGCTTCCCCTCGGACACCAGTGAGCAGGAGCGCGAGCAGCGCATCGACGAGGTGCTGCGCGAGCTCAAGCTGGACATCCACAAGGAGAAGAAGGTCACCTCCCTCTCCGGTGGCCAGCGCAAGCGTGTCTCCGTCGCCCTGGAGCTGCTCACCAAGCCGTCGCTGATCTTCCTGGACGAGCCGACCTCCGGCCTCGACCCGGGCATGGACCGCGACGTCATGCAGCTCCTGCGCGGCCTCGCCGACGACGGCCGCACGGTCCTCGTCGTCACGCACTCGGTCGCCGAGCTGGCGATCTGCGACAAGCTCCTGGTGATGGCGCCCGGCGGTTCGGTGGCGTACTTCGGTCCGCCCGAGGAGGCCCTGAACTTCTTCGGCTACGGCACCTGGGCCGACGTCTTCTCCGCCTTCGAGAACTACCGCGACTACGACTGGGCGGGCCGCTGGAAGGGCTCGCAGCACTACCAGATGTACGCCGCGGACATCGACGCCGTCGCCGCACAGTCCGTACACATGCCGCCACCGCAGGCGATGAAGCCGCCCAAGCCGCAGGGCTGGGGCTCGCAGCTGTGGACCCTGATCCGCCGCTACACGTCGGTGATCGCGTCCGACAAGGGCTTCCTGGGCCTGATGGTGATCCTGCCCGCGGTCCTCGGTGTCGTCAGCACGGTGATCCCGGCCGACTTCGGCCTGGGCCCGCCGAAGCCGCCGTCCCGGTTCAACGGCGACGCCGGCACGATCATGCTGATCCTCGCGGTCGGCATGTGCTTCTCGGGCGCGGCCAACTCCGTGCGTGAGCTGATCAAGGAACGCGTGATCTACGAACGGGAGCGGGCCACCGGCCTGTCCCGCTCGGCGTACCTGATGTCCAAGGTGATCGTGCTCGGCGTCGTCACGGCCATCCAGGGCGTGATCATCTGCGCCATCGGCTTCGTCCCGCGCGACCTGCCGGCCGAGGGTCTGATGATGCCGCCGGCCGTCGAGCTGTGCATCGTGATCATCGCGCTCGGCTTCACGTCGATGATGTTCGGCCTGGTCATCTCCTCGCTGGTGAAGACCGCCGAGAAGACGATGCCGCTCCTGGTCATGTTCGCGATCGTCCAGGTCGTCTTCACCGGCATCCTCTTCCAGGTGTACGGCTCGCCGGGCCTGGAGCAGTTCGCCTGGCTGATGCCGTCGCGCTGGGCCATCGCCGGTGCCGGTTCGACGCTCGACCTCGCGCACCTCATGCCGCCGTGGGACCAGGCGCACCCGAACGACCTGGACCCGCTGTGGGAGCACTCGGTGAGCCAGTGGGGCATCAACCTCGCGATCCTGATCGCCCTCGGGGTCCTCTGCGGCTTCGCGGTCGCGCGCCTGCTGCGCCGCCACGAGCCCGAGGTCATGCGCAAGTAGCGTGACCCGCGCACGGATGAAGGGCGGCACCCCGCACGGGGTGCCGCCCTTCGGCGTTCACGAAGACCCTGAGGTCCAGGGAGAGTCTCAGTAAGCGCTGTTCACGTTGTCCATCGAGCCGTACTTGTCCGCGGCGTAGTTCGCGGCGGCGGTGATGTTGGCGACCGGGTCGTAGATGTTCCACGAGGTACCGGGGACGTGGTACGCGGCGAAGGTCGGCGGGATGACCTGCAGCAGACCCTTCGACGGGATGCCGTTGATCGCGTTGATGTCCCAGTTGTTGATCGCCTGCGGGTTGCCGGACGACTCACGGAGGATGTTGCGGTGCAGGCCCTCGTAGGAGCCCGGAATGCCCTTGGACTTCATGATGTCCAGGGACTGGCGGATCCAGCCGTCCAGGTTGTTCGCGTAGATCGGCTTGCGGGCGGCGGCGCGGCTGGCGGCCTCCCTGACCTGGCGGTCCTTCTCGGCCTTGGCCTTTGCGGCCGTGTCGACCTTCGCCTTCGCCGCGGCCGCGTCGGCGGCCTTCTTCGTGGCGGCGACCTGCGTGGCCTTCAGCTTGGCGGCCGCGTTCTTGACCTGCTGGTCGACGGTGGCCTGCTGGTTGGTGACGCTGGCGTGTACGTCCTTGATCTGGGGCTTGCCGGCCACCTGGAAGGCGACCGGAGCCGCCGACATCGTCTCGGCCTCCGCGTTCGAGTTGCCCGGCACCAGCGTGAACGCGAGGGCAGCGGCGCCAAGGGTGGCGATACCGGCGATCGAGTACTTGTGGGTCTTCGTCAGGGGACTATGACCGGAGAAGCTGAGCTTGGACATGGAGGACCTCTTCGAATCGGGGAAGTCGCTCACCGGTCCAAGCAGGACCGTTCATGTTTCGGTCATGAACGCCGCGGGTAGAGGCCCACGCTGTCGAGCAACGAGAGCCATTGTTAGCGGCCGCAAAATTGCGTGGCAAAGGTGTGACGTACGAAGCCGGGTAGTGGATCAGGCCCCCCGGCGAGGTCGATTTCCCCCCTCCTGCCCCGGTAACGCTGCCCCCAGCTAATTCCTAGCCGCCTTCGTACGTGATGTGCGCCCTATGCGCGGGCTCACATCGGGCACGTAACGACCTCACCAAGCGTTGCCACTGCAACGCGCTGTGTGACCAGATTTATCGGGAAGTATGAGGTGGACGTCCCCGAACTCATGCCACAGGTAAAAATGTCCCAATGCTTCCGTATATGTACTGGTAATTGCCTCGACTCCTGCGATGGCCTCCAGCATCAACAGATGCGACGCCTCAGGCTCGTGCAGCCCGGTGAGCAGGCCGTCCACCACCCGCACACCCCGCTCGGGCGTCACCACGAGGTCCGTCCAGCCCGCGACCGCCCGCACCACCCCGTCCCGCCCGGCGGCCGACTCCACGGCCCGTACGGCCGTCGTACCGACCGCCACCACCCGGCCGCCCCCGGCCCTCGCCGCGTTGATCAGCCGTGCCGACGCCTCCGGCACCTCGAACCGCTCCGGATACGGCGGCTCGTGCGACTCCGCCGACGCCACCCCTGTGTGCAGCGTGACGGGCGCGAACTGCACACCCCTGCTGACCAGCTCCGCCACCAGCCGCGCGGTGAACGGACGTGCCGCACTCGGCATCTCCGCACTCCCCGCGCCGTCCGCGTACGGCAGCGCGAACACCGTCTGATAGACGGAGAGCGGCTGATCGCGCTCCGTATAGGAGTAGCGGATGGGCCTGCCGTGCCGCCGCAGCAGCGCGGGCACGTCCCCCGTGACCCGCACCCACCACAATCGCGCCCCACCGCCCGCCTGCGGCTCCTCCCATACGAGGCGCACATCCCCGGGGAGCACTGCCGCCGTCCCCTTCGGACCGCCCGCACGCGGGCGCGTGGTGCCACGCCCGTCCGGGTTTCGCAACTCGACGGCCCATCGCCCGTCATCGCCACGCGTGGAGAAATGCACCACCACGCGCGCGTGCCCGATCTGCCCGTCGACCGCGGCGGCCAGCGTCGGCGACGTATTGACCACGAGCAGATCCCCGGCCCGCAGTTCTCCCGGCAGCTGTGCGAAGTCCCGGTGCGTGACCTCCGTGCCGCGCGAGACGAGCAGCCGCACCGCGTCCCTGTCCAGACCGGGCCCACGCTGCTCCGCCGGCACCCGGGCCGACAACTCCTCCGGTACGCGCACCGCGATCGTCACCGTGCCTCCAGAAGAAGAGAGGGAGCGGCATACCGCCCGCTGTCCGGCCGCTCGTCGAGCAGCCGCAGGAACGCCGGCACCACGGTTTCCGGCAGCGGCCGGTCCGAGTCGTCGTCGAGCGGCGCCGCCGCCCGGTAGAGATCCGTGCGCATGTCACCCGGATCCACCGCCCACACCCGCAGCCCCGGCTCCTCCACCGCGAGGACCGCGGACAGCTGGTCGAGCGCGGCCTTGGAGGCCCCGTAGCCGCCCCAGGTCTCGTACGCCTCCGCCGACGCGTCCGAGCTCACCGAGACGACCGCGCCCCCGGCCGTCTCCCGAAGCAGCGGCAGCGCCTCCTGCACCAGCCCGAGCGCCGCCACGACATTGACCTCCAGCGCCCGCCGCAGCCCCTCCACCGGCAGCGCGTCGAGGCGGACCAGCGGCTCGGCCCCCAGCGCGCTCGCGTTGTTCACCAGCAGATCGAGACCCCCGAGACTGCGCGCCGCCGCCACCAGCTCCGCGCGGTGCGCCGCGTCCGTGACATCCCCGGACAGCGCCTCCACCCGCGTCCCGTACTTCCCCGCCTCGTCCGCGGCCTCCCGCAGCATCGCCCCGGACCTGGCGTCGAGCACCAGATCCCAGCCGCGCCGCGCGAGAGCCACGGCGAGCGCGCGACCGAGCCCCTTCGAAGCCCCCGTGATGATCGCCACCGGCATGACATCCGTCCCCTCGGGCCCGTCGGGCCGCCCTTGTGCCGTACGTGCTTCGATCTGCCTCCAACGTAGGAACCGACCCGTCCCGGGCGCCTCGTCCGCGGGCCGCACCTGACCGGGGCCCTTCGCCCTACGTCCACCGGACCAGAAGGCGGTCCCCGCAGGCCCGATACGCGCTGTCACACCCCGCCGGTAAGTTGAGGTCATGAGTCACGGCCCACGATCAGGCCTCTCCGCGGTGAGCTCCGCGCTGCTGGCCATGAGCAGACACCTCGAGGTGCGCGACGTCCTCAAGACGATCGTCGCGTCGGCCCGCGAGCTGCTCGACGCCGAGTACGCGGCCCTCGGAGTGCCGGACGACCACGGAGGCTTC
Source organism: Streptomyces sp. NBC_00569 (assembly GCF_036345255.1). NCBI lineage: Bacteria > Bacillati > Actinomycetota > Actinomycetes > Kitasatosporales > Streptomycetaceae > Streptomyces > Streptomyces sp. NBC_00569. The sequence goes on from NZ_CP107783.1 coordinate 7,483,740, forward strand.
GCCCAGTTCGTCGTCGACGGCGTCAGCGACGCGCAGTGGAAGGCCATCGGCCCGCTCCCGCGCCAGCACGGCATCCTCGCCGCGATGTTGCGCGAGGCGAAGACCGAGCGCCTGGGCGACGTGCGCAAGGACCCGCGCTTCGAGGGCTGGCCGTCCGCGCACCCCGAGATGTCCGACTTCCTCGGCCTGCCCATCCGTGACGGGGACGAGGTCATCGGCGCTCTCTTCCTCGCCAACAAGAAGTGCCCCAAGCCGCAAGGAGGTTGCGGCTTCACGAGGGAGGACGAGGAGCTGCTGACGATCCTCGCCCAGCACGCGGCCATCGCCCTGACGAACGCCCGCCTGTACGAACGCAGCCGCGAGCTCACCATCGCCGAGGAGCGCTCGCGCCTCGCCCACGAACTGCACGACGCCGTGAGCCAGAAGCTCTTCTCCCTGCGCCTGACCGCCCAGGCCGCCGCGGCCCTCGTCGACCGCGACCCGTCCCGCGCCAAGGGCGAGTTGCAGCACGTGGCGGAGCTGGCCGCCGAAGCCACCGACGAACTGCGCGCCGCCGTGGTCGAGTTGCGCCCCGCCGCACTCGACGAGGACGGTCTGATCGCCACGCTGCGCACGCAGATCCAGGTACTCGACCGCGCCCACTCGGCCCGCGTCACGTTCGACTGCGGCGGCATCCGCGCCCTGCCCGCCTCCCAGGAGGAGGCCATGCTCCGCGTCGCCCAGGAGGCGCTGCACAACGCGCTGCGCCACTCGGGCGCCGAGCACGTCAGCGTGACGCTCGACAAAAGAGGCCCCGGAGCCGTCCTGCGCGTCAGCGACGACGGCGGCGGCTTCGAACCCAAGGCCGTCCGGCATGCGGGACGCCACCTCGGCCTGGTCTCGATGCGTGACCGGTCCAGTGGCGTCGGCGGCCGTCTGACGGTGGAATCGGAGCCCGGCAAGGGCACCACGATCGAGATGGAGGTCCCCGGTGGCTGACAACAGGATCCGGGTGCTGCTGGTCGACGACCACCAGGTCGTCCGCCGAGGGCTGCGCACGTTCCTCGAGGTCCAGGACGACATCGAGGTCGTGGGGGAGGCGTCGGACGGCGCCGAGGGTGTCGCCCGTACCGAGGAGCTGAAGCCGGACGTCGTCCTGATGGACGTCAAGATGCCCGTCATGGACGGCGTCGAGGCCCTGCGCAAGCTGCGCGAGCTGTCCAACCCCGCGCGCGTGCTCATCGTCACGAGCTTCACCGAACAGCGCACCGTGGTCCCCGCCCTGCGCGCGGGCGCCGCCGGATACGTCTACAAGGACGTCGACCCGGACGCCCTGGCCGGCGCCATCCGCTCGGTGCACGCGGGCCATGTCCTGCTCCAGCCGGAGGTGGCGGGCGCCCTGCTCTCGCAGGAGGAGACCGGCGGAGGACAGGGGAGAGGCAATTCTCTGACCGAGCGGGAGCGAGAGGTGCTCGGCCTGATCGCGGACGGCCGGTCGAACCGGGAGATCGCCCGCGCCCTCGTCCTCTCCGAGAAGACGGTCAAGACTCATGTGTCCAACATCCTCATGAAGCTCGATCTGGCGGACCGTACCCAGGCCGCTCTGTGGGCCGTACGCCATGGGGCGGCCGGCTGAACGACGCCGCGGCTGCGGCACGGCACGAGGCTTCGCCGGGCCGGGCGAGGGGACGGCATCGGATGGTTCCGTTCCGGGCTGAGATTCATACTGTCGTGTGTATGTCCCTCGGATGGCACATCCTGCGCGAGGCTCCGGCGTTCTCCAGTGCGTGCTGCGGCGGTTCGTCGCAGTGATCGCCTAGGAGGGTCAAGAAGTGAAGAAGCTGAAGAGGGTCGCGGCCGTATCGATGGTCGCCGGTGGGCTCGTGGCTGCCGGCGCCGGTATGGCCTCCGCCACCGACGCGCACGCGGACGGCCAGGCCGTGCACTCGCCCGGCGTCGTCTCGGGCAACGTGATCCAGGCTCCGATCCACGTCCCGGTCAACGTCGTCGGCAACACCGTGAACGTCATCGGTCTGCTCAACCCGGCCTTCGGCAACCTCGGCGTCAACCACTGACGTAGCTTTCAGGTCCACCAGTGACCACCGGCCCCCGGTACCCCCGGGGGCCGGTCCCGTTTCCGGCCCGGCCGCGGAGCAGTTGATCCGAACGGGCGCATCGCCGCTCCCGCCCGTGTCATCAGCCTCGCCCACCCGTTGCACAGCGTGCACCCCCGTGGCTGGGGTCGAATCGCCATAGCTGGAGGAATACTTCTCATGAACATCGCCAAGAAGGCCGCCCTGGCCGTCGCCGTCGCCGGTCTCGCCGCGGGCGCTTCCGCCGGAGCCGCTTTCGCGGACTCGGGCGCCGAGGGCCTGGCAGCCAACTCCCCGGGTGTGGGCTCGGGCAACCTGGTGGAGGTCCCGGTCCACGTTCCGGTCAACGCCACGGGCAACAGTGTCAACGTGATCGGCCTGCTGAACCCGACGTTCGGCAACGCCTCCACGAACAGCTGACACACCCCCAGGAAGGGCCCCGCGGACACAGATCCGCGGGGCCCTTCCCCCGTGTTACGTCACTCCCGAGCGCCTGAGAGCGCCGGCGCCCCGCGCCTCAACGCCCTACGTCGCGGCCTCACCGGCCCCCGCGCTCCCGCTCCTCCACGAAAGCGTTGTACGCCGCGACCTGCGCCCGCCGGGCCGTCCGCTCCACCGGACGCAGCGCCTCCGACCGCGCCGCCATCTCCGAGGCGCTCACGGCCCCGCCGTGTCCGCTCTCGTACGCCACCGAGATCAGCAGCCCGACGCGTTGCGCCAGCTCCAACACCCTTACCGCGCGCGGCGGATAACCCGGCGCGAGAACCTCACGCCCCCGCTCGGCCCGCGCCCGGTACGCGTCCACCGCCGCCTCGGCCACAGGGCCCGACCCGGCGACGTCGAGCCGCGAAAGCACGGTCGTCGCGTCCCGCAGCGCCTCCGCCAGCTCCCGCTCGGCCTCACTGAGGGAAGGCACGTCAGCAGGGGGCGCCTCCCGCACGGGTAGGCAGTGCCACAGGACGTCCACATGGACGTCGCCGGCGGGCCCGGCCTCGTACACCTCGGGCACGAGCCCGAGCGCGGCCCCCTCGCATACGACGGCCTCCTCCGCGTCGAGGGCGCGCGCGTTGAACTCGGGAGGACCGCTCAGGCCGAGGGGGTGGCCCGGCGCGGGCAGCGCCACCCGCAGCCCGGTCGCCCCCAGCGTGCGCAGCCGCCCCAGGGCGAGCGTCAGCCCCACCGGCGCCGACTCGCCGGGCAGCCCCTCCACCCGGTGCACCGCGTCCTCGCCGACTATGGCGAGCGCGGCGTCATCGGGAGCGACAAACCCGGCCAAAAGGGCATTTCCCCATGCGGCCAGCCGACCTGAGCGTGGTTCCGAAAGCATGGGCTCCACCCTAAAGACCGGCCGATGGATTGGAGCGGTCGACCGGTGGCGTAGGTTTTCCCTTGGGGGATGCGTCCACAAGACGCACGCGACTGCCGAGACTGCAATGGGAGACAACGCGCTCATGAGCGATGTACTGGAGCTGGTGGACGTATCCGTGGTCCGCGAGGGCCGGGCTCTGGTGGACCAGGTCTCCTGGTCGGTCAAGGAAGGTGAGCGCTGGGTCATCCTCGGCCCGAACGGCGCCGGCAAGACGACCCTCCTGAACGTCGCCTCCAGCTACCTCTTCCCCAGCCAGGGCGCCGCCACGATCCTCGGCGAGACCCTCGGCAAGCCCGGCACCGACGTCTTCGACCTGCGCCCGCGCATCGGCGTCGCCGGCATCGCGCTCGCCGAGAAGCTCCCCAAGCGCCAGACCGTCCTGCAGACGGTCCTCACCGCCGCGTACGGCATGACCGCCGGCTGGCACGAGGACTACGAGGACATCGACGAGCAGCGCGCCCGCGCCTTCCTCGACCGCCTCGGCATGACCGAGTACGTGGACCGCAAGTTCGGCACGCTCTCCGAGGGCGAGCGCAAGCGCACCCTCATCGCCCGCGCCCTCATGACCGACCCCGAGCTCCTCCTCCTCGACGAGCCCGCCGCCGGCCTCGACCTCGGCGGCCGCGAGGACCTCGTACGCCGTCTCGGCCGCCTCGCCCGCGACCCGATCGCCCCCTCGATGATCATGGTCACGCACCATGTCGAGGAGATCGCCCCCGGCTTCACCCACGTCCTCATGATCCGCCAGGGCAAGGTCCTCGCCGCGGGCCCCCTGGAGCTGGAGCTGACCTCCCGCAACCTCTCCCTCTGCTTCGGCCTCCCGCTCGTCGTCGAGCAGCGCGGCGAGCGCTGGAGCGCGCAGGGCCTCCCGCTGGGCTGACCCGGCGCGGGCCGCTCCCAAGGCACCCTGTCGCCGGAGGGAACCCCGGTCCTACCATGACCATGTGGCAGACATCGACGCATGGGTGTGGTGGCTGATCGGGGCGGCCGCGCTCGGAATCCCTCTCGTCATCACCGCGATGCCCGAATTCGGCATGCTCTCCGCCGGCGCCGTCGCGGGCGCCGTGACCGCCGGCCTCGGCGGCGGGATGGTGATGCAGGTCCTCGTCTTCGCCGCCGTCTCGGTCGCGCTCATCGCAGTCGTACGGCCCATCGCGGCCCGCCACAGCGCCCAACGCCCCGTGCTCGCCACCGGAATCGAGGCCCTCAAGGGCAAACAGGCCGTCGTCGTCGAACGTGTCGACGGCAGCGGCGGCCGCATCAAGCTGGCCGGAGAGATCTGGTCCGCCCGCTCACTCGACGAGTCCGAGAGCTACGAGCCGGGCCGTCACGTCGACGTCGTCGACATCGAGGGAGCCACCGCGATCGTCGTGTGATCATGGTGACGTGATCGGGGAGGTGGCTTGAACTCCCCACGCCGCAGGGCCCGTTCTGACAGACTCGACCAGCAAGATCCTCAAGATCTTCCGGCGGGACCCGCCGGAACGACGACGGCACGAAGGGCACGGGAGACGCGATGTCAGCGATCATCATCGTCCTGATCATTCTGGTGGTGCTGGTCTTCATAGCCCTGATCAAGACCATTCAAGTCATCCCGCAGGCGAGCGCGGCGATCGTCGAACGCTTCGGCCGCTACACCCGCACCCTGAACGCGGGCCTGAACATCGTCGTCCCGTTCATCGACTCGATCCGCAACCGGATCGACCTGCGTGAACAGGTCGTACCCTTCCCGCCCCAGCCGGTGATCACCCAGGACAACCTGGTCGTGAACATCGACACCGTCATCTACTACCAGGTGACCGACGCCCGCGCCGCGACCTACGAGGTCGCCAGCTACATCCAGGCCATCGAGCAGCTCACGGTCACCACGCTGCGCAACATCATCGGCGGCATGGACCTGGAGCGGACCCTGACCTCCCGCGAGGAGATCAACGCGGCCCTGCGCGGCGTCCTCGACGAGGCCACCGGCAAGTGGGGCATCCGCGTCAACCGCGTCGAGCTCAAGGCGATCGAGCCGCCCACCTCCATCCAGGACTCGATGGAGAAGCAGATGCGCGCCGACCGTGACAAGCGCGCCGCGATCCTCACCGCCGAAGGTATCCGCCAGTCCCAGATCCTCACCGCCGAGGGCGAGAAGCAGTCCGCGATCCTGCGCGCCGAAGGTGAGGCCAAGGCCGCCGCCCTGCGCGCAGAGGGCGAGGCCCAGGCCATCCGTACGGTCTTCGAGTCCATCCACGCCGGTGACGCCGACCAGAAGCTCCTCGCCTACCAGTACCTCCAGATGCTCCCGAAGATCGCCGAGGGCGACGCCAACAAGCTCTGGATCGTGCCCAGCGAGATCGGCGACGCCCTCAAGGGGCTCTCCGGCGCCATGGGCAACTTCGGCCCGATGGGCGGCGGTTCGGCCCCCGCGGGCGCCGAGCGCCGCGAGCAGCCCCCCATCGACTGACCCGCCCCGCACACGAAGAAGCCCGCCCCGGCACCCCGGAGGCGGGCTCTTCCGTGCGCGCCGCGTCCCGCGCTACGCCGCCGTACGCGCCAGCCAGGCCGGCAGCGCGTCCCGCTCGGACTGGCCGAGCGTCAGCAGCATCGCATCGGCCGGCGTGGGCTCGAACGGTTCCCGCAGCAGCGGCATCCCCGCCTGCTCCGGGGTCCGGTCCGCCTTGCGGTGGTTGTCCTCCGCACACGAGGCGACCGTATTCAGCCAGGAGTCCGCACCACCGCGCGACCGCGGCACCACGTGGTCCACGGTCGTCGCCCGCCGCCCGCAGTACGCACACCGGTGCTGGTCACGCACCAGCACACCCCGCCTCGACCACGGAGCCCGTCTTCGGAAGGGCACCCGTACGTACCTGCAGAGCCTGATCACCTGCGGCACCGGTATGTCCACGGCGGCCGCACGCACTCGGAGTCCGGGGTGGGCCTGCTCGACGACGGCCTTGTCCTGCAGCACCAGTACGACGGCTCGGTTGAGCGTCACCGTCGACAACGGCTCGAAGCTGGCGTTCAGTACCAGCGTGTCCCGCATCTCGCCCACCTCCCGTACGACCCCGGCCCACCCCCGTGGCGGGCTTGGATCAACTCTGGCCGGGCGCGCCGAGATGGACAACGCAATAAAAATGCCCGCCCCCGATCACTTCCATGACCGGGGACGGGCAAACAGCCGATGAACGCTAGCTGTCCGCGGAAGCCGCGTACTGAGCGAGGACCTGCGCGCGCGCAAGCGTGTGGAAGCGCAGGTTGAACCCGACGACAGCCGGCGAGGCGTCCGAGTCGGGACCCAGCTTCTCCTGATCCACCGCGTACACGGTGAAGACGTAACGGTGGGCCGGGTCACCGGGCGGCGGGGCGGCGCCCCCGAAGTCCTTCGTCCCGTAGTCGTTGCGCACCTGCACCGCACCGGCGGGCAGCCCCTCGAACTTGCCGCTGCCCGCGCCGGCCGGCAGCTCGGTCACCGACACCGGGATGTCGAACACGGTCCAGTGCCAAAAACCACTGCCCGTCGGAGCGTCCGGGTCGAAGCACGTCACGGCGAAACTCTTGGTCTCGGCCGGGAAGCCCTCCCACCGCAGCTGCGGCGAGGTGTTCCCGGCCGCGTAGACCTGAGCGTCCTCGAGTACCGCACCCGGCTCGAAGTCCTCGCTCACCACCGTGAACGACGGCACCTGCGGATGGAAGTCATGGGGAAGCGGCGGCCTCTTGAGGTCGGTCACGTCGGCACCTCCTGATCGGCGAAAACTCTCGGTGCCGAGCCTATGCCCCGCCCGGCCGGCAGCGGACGGCGCCGCCACCGGCCGGCACACCGGGGTCAGAACCAGTTGCGCTTGCTGCCGACCTCGGACAGCCACTGGTGCAGATACGCCGACCAGTCCGTCCCCTGGAAGTCGTTGTGCCCCACGACGAACGACCGGAACGTGTCACTGCTCTCGCTGAAGAGCCCCGGCTTCTTGTCCATCTCCAGGACGACGTCCATCTCGCGGTCGTCCGCCACGAAGCTCAGCTCGACCTGGTTGAGCCCGCGGTACTGCTGCGGCGGGTAGAACTCGATCTCCTGGTAGAAGGGCAGCTTCTGCCGCGTCCCCCGGATGTGCCCGCGCTCCATGTCCGCGCTCTTGAACCGGAAGCCCAGCCCGATGAAGGCGTCCAGGATCGCCTGCTGCGACGGCAGCGGGTGCACGTTGATCGGGTCGAGGTCACCGGAGTCCAGCGCACGCGCGATCTCCAGCTCCGTCGTCACACCGATGTTCATGCCGCGCAGCTGCTGCCCGTCGATCGTCGTGACCGGCGTCTCCCACGGGATCTCGAGCCCGAACGGCACCGCGTGCACCGCGTTCGCCTGCAGCTGGAACGCCCCGCCGAGGCGCAGCTTCGTGAACTCGATGTCCTGCTTGGTCTCCTGGTCGGCGCCCTCGACCTCGACCCGCGCCTGCAGACCGACCGACAGCCCCTCGATGTCCTGGTCCACGGACCCGCCCTGGATCCGCACCTCACCCTGGACGACGCCACCCGGCACCACGTTGATCTCGGTCAGCACCGTCTCGACCGACGCACCGCCCGCACCCAGACTCGCCAGCAGCCGCTTGAACCCCATGACTCCACTCCTCCCCGTGCCACAACCCGTGGCCCGTGTCTTCCTGTCGCGATCCTTGATCTCTACCAACGCGATAGACCGGTGACCGGTTCCGCGCGGCTCACCCTGGCAAGCAACGGAGCCCGAGGCCACCCGTCCACGCCGATTCGCCGCACTTCTCCGTTACTTCTCCGTTGGACTACGCTCGTCCGCCATGATCGCGGCCCCTGACCGTACGCCCCTCACACGGGACTTCTTCGACCGGCCCGTACTGGAGGTCGCCCCCGATCTTCTGGGGCGCGTCCTCGTGCGCAACACCCCGGAAGGCCCGATCGAACTGCGGCTCACAGAGGTGGAGGCCTACGACGGCCCGAACGACCCCGGCTCCCACGCCTACCGCTCCCGCACCGCACGCAACGACGTGATGTTCGGTCCGCCCGGACACGCGTACGTCTACTTCACCTACGGCATGTGGCACTGCCTCAACCTGGTGTGCGGCCAGGAAGGCACCGCGAGCGGGGTCCTGCTCCGCGCCGGCGAGATCACGAAGGGCGCCGACCTCACGCGTAAACGTCGACTATCGGCCCGCAACGACAAGGAACTGGCCAAAGGCCCGGCGCGCCTGGCCACGGCTCTGGACGTGGACCGCGCACTCAACGGCACCGACGTCTGCGCCTCCCCGGACTCCCCGCTCGCGATCCTCTCCGGCACCCCCACACCACGCGACCAGGTACGGAACGGTCCGCGCAC